>CAIQPH010000142.1 GCA_903873655.1 uncultured Holophagaceae bacterium
AGCGCCTGGCCAAGCTCGTCGGTGGCGTCGCCGTCATCAAGGTGGGCGCGGCCTCCGAGACCGAGTTGAAGGAAAAGAAGGCCCGGGTCGAGGACGCCATGCACGCCACCAAGGCCGCCGTCGAGGATGGCATTGTGGCTGGCGGCGGAGTCGCGCTGCTCCGCGCCCTGACCCAGTTGGCCGGGCTGAAGCTCACCGGCGACCAGGCTACGGGCGTTGATATCGTCCGCAAGTCCCTGTCGGAGCCCCTCCGCCAGATCGCTACCAACGCCGGCGTCGAAGGCTCCGTGGTCGTCAACGCCGTCCGCGAAGGCAAGGGCAACTACGGCTACAACGCAGCTACTGACGCCTATGGTGACATGGTTGCCTTTGGTGTGATCGATCCCGCCAAGGTGGTCAAGACCGCCTTGCGCAATGCCGCTTCGGTGGCCTCCATGATGTTGACCACCGAGGCCATCATCACCGAGCTCCCCGAGCCCAAGTCCGCCGCTCCCGGTGGCGGCCCTGGCATGGGCGGCATGGAAGACATGTATTAGGAGGCCGCCGGTTCCATCCTGGCAGCTGTCAGTTGCGAAAACGCCCCGCCTGTGCGGGGCGTTTTCGTTTGCGGAATCCGCAGGGCGGATTCCGCAAGATCCGAAAAGGTATTATCGATAATTTCCAGGTTTGAGTCCGATCTTCAATGGGTATCTTGGTAGTCGAAGTTAAATAAAGCCCCCTCGGCATCCCTAAATGCTTCACACCTGAAGGGCGATTATCTTAATAATGACAACAATATCGTTTTAATTTGCTACCAATGGGTTGACTATTCAAAAACACAGGAGCATGCTTCCAGTCGAACCCCCTGGAATCCCTCTCGGGGACGCATGACAAGCAGGAGAACCCATGGGTATGGGCCTTCTCATTGATTTCACGCGCTGCATCGGTTGCGGCGCCTGCAGCTCCGCATGCAAGGAGCAGAACAAGCTGCCGGGCAAGGTAGAGGAGGTGTTGACCGCCTATACCTGGACCACGGTCCAGCCTAGGGAAGGTCTCAATGTCCGCAGTCTGTGCATGCACTGCGAAGTACCCACCTGCGCCTCGGTCTGTCCCGTGGCGGCTCTGACGAAGACGGCCGCAGGCCCGGTGGTCTACGACGGTGAGCGCTGCATGGGGTGCCGCTATTGCATGATGGCCTGCCCCTTCCAGATCCCGAAATACCAGTGGGACCGCCCGATACCGGTCATCGGGAAATGCATCCTGTGCGCCGGGCGCCTGAAGGAAGGCAAGCCCACGGCCTGCGCCGAGGTCTGCCCTGCGGATGCCACCACCTTCGGCAAGAAGGAGGATCTGATCTGGGAGGCCAGGACCCGCATCCGCTCGAAACCCGGTGCTTATGTGGATCACATCTACGGCTTGGAGGAGGCCGGCGGGACCTCGGTGATCATGATCTCCAACGTGCCCTTTGACAAACTAGGAATGAAAACCAACCTGCCGGCGGACCCCCCGGCCATGCGCACCTGGCAGGTGCTCTCCAACATTCCCGACTTCATTGCGGTCTGGGCCGTCTGCCTCTATGGGGTGCACTGGATCACCGCGCGCCGCGAGGACGTGGCGAAGGCGGAGAACCATCAGCACGGACGAGGAGACCGGTCATGAACGCCACTGCCACCCTCACTCCCCGCCGCTTCCGCCCAGGGTTCTGGACCGCGGTCTTCGTCCTGCTGTTCCTGGCCTTCTGCGCCGTCACGGTGCTTCGATTCACCAAGGGCCTGGGCGCGGTCACCCATCTGAGCGACCGGTTCCCATGGGGCATCTGGATCGGGTTCGACCTGCTCTGCGGTGTGGGGCTCGCTGCGGGCGCCTTCACCCTGACGGCAGTGGTCCACCTCTTCAACCTCAAGCGGTTCGAGCCCATCGTGCGCCCGACGATCCTCACGGGCTTCCTGGGTTACGCTTTCGTGATCGTGGCCCTGATGTTCGATCTGGGCCAGCCCTGGCGCATCTGGCATGCCATCGTTTACTGGAACACGCACTCCGTCATGTTCGAGGTGGCCTGGTGCGTGATGCTCTACACCACCGTGCTTGCGGTGGAATTCTCGCCCGTTGTTTTCGAATATTTCGGCCTCCACGCGCCCGCCCGGATCATCCACCGGCTCATTACGCCCCTGGTCATCCTGGGCGTGCTGCTATCGACCCTCCATCAGTCTTCCCTAGGCTCGCTCTACTTGATCGTTCCGAGCAAGCTGCATCCGCTCTGGTATTCACCGATGCTGCCGTTGCATTTCTACATCTCGGCCATCGGCGCGGGCATTGGCATGGTGATTCTCGAATCCTATCTCAGTGGGCGGGCCTTCCACCGCCACCTGGAAATGGACCTGCTGGAGCCCATCGCCCGCGGCATGGTGGTGGCCCTCGGCATCTACGGGCTCATGCGCCTCCAGGCCATTCACCGCAATCACGCCTTCGGCAGCATTTTCAACTTTAGCTATGAAGGCCAGATGTTCCTCATCGAGTTCACCCTCGGCGTGATCCTGCCGGTGGCCCTCATGTCCATCCGCCGCCTGCGTTCCGATCCCAATTGGTTGGTGGGAGGGGCCTTCCTCGCGGTGCTGGGCTTCGTAATGAACCGGCTGAATGTGAGCATCACGGGCATGGAGGCAGCCTCAGGCGTCCGCTACATTCCGTCGCTCATGGAGATCATCGTTTCCGTGGGGCTGGTGGCCACGGGCATGGCGGTGTTCGCTTTCGCCGTGCGGACCTTCCCCATCTTCCCCGACGGCCCCGTGTCCCAAAGCAAAGAGTTGGAAGAAGGCGCCTGAGCCATGCGGACCCGCATCGGCATTCGTCTGATCCTCGGCGCCGCCCTCGTCACGGCGACGGTGATTGGCGGCATGGCCTATGCCATTCTCCGCTCGCAGACCGCGCAGTTGATGGCGGAACGGACCCGCAGCGCGGATCAGCTGAGCGAGACGATCAAGAGCGCTGCTCACTTCGACATGTTGGAGAACCGGCGGGAGAACCTGCACCGCCAGATCCGTGACGTGGGCGCCCTGAAAAAGGAGGGCATCCGCAAGGTCCGGGTCTTCAACAAGGAAGGGAAGATCATGTTCTCTTCGACCAGCGAGGAGATCGGCACCACTCTGGATCCACAAGGCGAGGCCTGCTATGCCTGCCATGCCAAGGGACGCCCGCTCGAGCGGCTGGAGATCCAGGCCCGGGCCAGAGTCTTCCAGGCAACGGATGGCACACGCGTTCTTGGCGTCATCAACCCCATCCCGAACGAAGCCTCTTGTTCTACGGCGGACTGCCACGCCCATGGCGCGAAGCAGAGCCTGCTGGGCGTGCTGGACGTGAATGTCTCGCTGGCGGAAGTGGATGAAGAGATTGCCCATACCCGCAAGGTCATCGTGACCTCCTCGATCCTGGCCATCCTGGCCGTCAGCATCATGATGTGGTGGCTCAACCACCGATTAGTGGAACTGCCCGTGGCCGCCTTGGTCGAGGGTACCCGCCGCGTGAGCGAAGGGGATCTCGGGATGTCCATCCCCTTCATTGGTCGCCATGAGTTGGGGGAATTGGCCAAAGCCTTCAACGAGATGATCCACCACCTTGCGGAAACGCAGCGGCAGTTGGCCCAGGCGGACAAGCTGGCTTCGGTAGGCCGTCTGGCCGCAGGCCTGGCCCACGAGATCAACAACCCGCTGACGGGTGTCTTGAGCTATGCCTCCCTCTTGCGCAAACGCATGGAGCATGACCCCCCCGCCTGCGAGGACCTGGATGTGATCGTTCGGGAGACCGTGCGCTGCCGGGGCATCATCCGCGGGCTGCTCGATTTCGCCCGACCCACGGCCCCCGCCAGGAAGCCCATGGATCTGGATGAAGTGGTGCGCCGGTCGGTGTCCGTGGTGATGACGCAGCTGTCCCTGAACCATGTGGTCCTCTCCCTCGATCTGGCTGCGGACCTCCCCACCGTTGAAGCGGACGCGAACCAGATCCAGCAGGTGGTCGTGAATCTTCTTCTGAATGCAGCGGATGCGATTGGCACCGAAGGGGGCAGCATCCGGGCCACGACCAGGCGGGGACCCTCCTCCTCGATTGAACTCCTGGTCGAGGACAGCGGACGGGGCATCCCGCCGGAAGACCTGCCCCGGATCTTCGAGCCCTTCTTCACTACCAAGGGCAACCACGGCACCGGCCTGGGCTTGGCGGTCAGCTGGGGCATCGTCGAGGCTCACGGTGGGTCCCTGGAAGTTCAAAGTGAGCCAGGTCACGGAACCCGATTCACGCTTCGCCTGTCCACAGGCGCAGAATCAGAAGGCGGCTCGCCATCTCCCGTCGCAACCCCAACCTAGGAGGTCTCCATGACCGCCATTCTGATCATCTTCATGTTCGTGGCTTTCGTAGGCATCGACTTTCTGGTGCGGACGATCCTGCGCCGCCAGCGGGAACATCGGGAGCGCCAGACTCGAGAAGCGGTGCTCAAGACCTCGATCAAGTTGGATTTCACCCATGAGGCCAAGAGCCTGAAGCGGGTGGAGGTTCCCAATCCCAAGGCCCGGATTCTGGCCGTTGATGACGAGGCCGTGGTCCTGGACTCCTTCCGGCGCATCCTCGTGCTGGAGGGGTTCAGCGTGGACACGGTTGAGCATGGCCCCGAGGCCCTGGGCCTGGTTCAGCGCCATGACTATGACTTTGTCTTCACCGACCTCAAGATGCCAGACATGGACGGCGTGGAAGTCGTGAAGGCCGTGAAGCACCTCCGCCCCGATGTGGATGTGGTCGTCATCACCGGCTACGGAAGCATCGAGACGGCCGTCCAGACCCTGCAGCAGGGCGCCTGCGAATACGTGCAGAAACCCTTCACGGCAGACGAACTGGGCGAGTTCGCCAAGAAGCTGCTCATCAAGCGCGAGTCCCGCCTTGAGGCCGCTCGGCGCCCCAACGTCCGGGTCGTGTCTCCGGAGATGGCCGAAGTGGTGCCAGCCTCTGAGTTCTGTGTGCCGGGTGGGGCCTTCCTCTCCCCAGGCCACGCCTGGGTGCGCCTGGAGCCGGAAGGCCAGGTCCGGATCGGCATCGATGACTTTATGCGGAAGGCGCTGGGTAGCGTGAAAGAAGTGGTGCTTCCCCAGCGGGGCAGCACTGTGAAGGCGGGCGAGCCGCTGTTCACCCTGAAGGGGGCTGCTGGCACGGTCCATGTGGCCGCTCCGCTCTCAGGCCGCATCGAGCATGACAATGCCCACTTGAAGAACGATCCAGGCGAGCTGACCCACAGCCCCTATGATCGCGGTTGGGTCTGTCTGCTGACTCCCACCGATCTCGCCACTGAACTTGCCTCTTTGAAGATCGGACAGCCCGTCATCGATTGGTATCAGGAGGAGATCATGCGTCTCCGGACTCCCAACGGTCCGCAGAGCACCGGGACTCTGGACTGGGCGGCCTTTGAGCAGCAGTTCCTGGGCACGAACGCCCAGGCGCACGCCTAGATCGACCGCGTAACTGAATCTGGGCTTCGGGGATGCCAGTTCCCGAAGCCCTCGCCTGCGTGGTAGCTGGAGCGCACCAGCGGGGCGGAATCCACCCGCTGGAAGCCCATCTCCAGTCCCTTCCTCCGGTACATGTCGAACTCGGCAGGTGCCACGAAACGATGCAGTGGCAGGTGCCGCTCAGAGGGGGGAAGATACTGTCCGATGGTGGCAATATCCACCCGGCTCCGCCGCCAGTCGGTCATGAGTTCCAGCACCTGCTCCGGGGTCTCGCCCAGGCCCACCATGATGCCGCTCTTCACGCGCAGGGAAGGGGCATGGGCGTCGCGCCAGTCGGCGGTCCCGCGCAGGACCGCCAGGCTCTGGTCGTAATCGGCGTCAGGCCTGACGCGCCGATACAAGTGGGGAACGGTCTCCACATTGTGGTTGAGCACGTCGGGCCGGGCTTCCAGGACCGTGAGGAGAGCCGCGCTGCTGCCTCGGAAATCGGGGATCAGCACCTCGACCCCGCAATGGGGCGACAGGGTTCGGATCCACTGGATGGTCTCCGAGAAATGAGCCGAGCCCCCGTCCGCCAGATCGTCGCGGTTCACGGAGGTGACCACGGCGAATCTCAGGCCCAAGTGCGCCACGGCCTCGGCCACCCGTTGGGGCTCACCGGGGTCGAGTTCGCCGGGACTGCCCTTGCCCACATTGCAAAACCCGCAATGCCTCGTGCAGACAGCGCCCATGAGCATGAAGGTGGCCGTCCGGTGGATCCCCCAGCACTCGTGCAGGTTCGGGCAGCGGGCCTCTTCGCAGACCGTGACCAGGCGCTGCTCCCGCATGAGCCCCTCCACCTCCGCCACCACCTCCGGTGCCGGGATGCGGATCTTCAGCCAATGGGGGCGGGGGCCGGGGAGGACAGGGGGACGGGCCATGGCCTCCCATTGTCACCCAACGGCCACCGATTCAATTCAATCCAAAATATAGAGGTAAATGAAATAGCAATTAGCCACCGATAAACACCGATAACTGCATGAATAAAAATAGGTTGCTTTTAGGGTGTTCATCGGTGTTTATCGGTGGTTCAAATTGCCTTTTCAGTGACGGTGTTGGGACTCTTGGCCCGGATAGAATGGAGCCATGTCCGACACCCCTCCCGAAGTTCCCGAATCAATGCCTGAAGTTGTCGCGCCGGAGGTTTCCAGGACCTTCGAGCCGCCCAAGGGCTTCGAGACGAAATTCCGCGGCTTGGCGCTGCACCTTTCGGCCTTCGAGGGGCCTCTGGACCTCCTGCTGCACCTGATCCATGAGCAGAAACTGGACCTCCTGAACCTGCCCATGGCGGAAGTCACCCGGCAGTACATGGACTACCTGAAGCTCATGGAGGAGCTGAACCTGGAGATCGCCGCGGAATTCGTGGCCATGGCGGCCCAGCTGCTGCAGATCAAGTCGCGGCTCATGCTGCCGCGTCCGCCCCAGGAATGCGGTGAGGAGGACCCCCGCGAGACCCTGGTGCAGCGGCTGCTCGACTACCAGCAGGTGAAGGCCGCGGCCCAGCTGCTTGCGGACCGTGAGTCCCACTGGCAGCAGATCGCCTTCGCGCCGGGCATTGATCTGGACGACCACAAGCGCGTGGAGGAGGAGCCCATCCGCGCCACCCTCTTCGACCTGCTTGGGGCTTATCGCGAGGCGCTCAAGCACCTCCTGCCGCCCCCGCCGGTGGAGGTCCGCACCCAGCCCAAGTCCCTTGAGCAGCGGGTGATGGAGGTGCTTGGCAGTCTCCAGGACGGCCTCTGGAAACCCTTCCAGGGGCTGCTGGGCCAGGCGCGCACCCGGGAGGACCTAGTACTCACGTTCCTTGCCCTCCTGGAACTGGTCCGCACGGGCCGCATCGCCTTGGTCCAGGGTGAGACCTTCGGCGAGATCCGCGTTAAGAGTGCCGAGGCCGCGTGAACGGCACGGCCCCAACGCTTCGATCGGCTCACCGCACGGCCTATGCGCTGGGCCTCGCCCTTTGTCTCGGCACGCCAGGCCTAATCGGGGTGCTGCTGCGATCGGGTCTGGTGCCTCCTGGGACCCAGGCTCCCGAGGGGATTTTTCAGCAGATCGGCTACTTCTTCACCGGGCTGGTATTCCTGACGGCCGCCTGGGTGTGGGGTCGCAGTGGGAGGGTGCTCCGCTCGTTCAGCCTCCTGCCCGAGACTCGGCGCCCCGCCGTGATCCTGCGGGAAGGGCTGCTTTATGCCGGGGCACTCGAGACCAGCAGCCTTTGTGGCCTGGTCTACTGGATCCTGGTCGGGGAACACGCGGCGCGCCATGTCTGGGGTTTCATCCTGCTGACTCCTCTGTTCTACCTGGCCTTGATGCCCCGGTACGACCGTTGGGCCAAGGCCGCAGGTGCTGGGCAAGCGAGACGGGAAAACTGAGGTTCCAGGTATGCTGGGGAACCACACCTGCCGAGGAGGGCACATGCCCAACTCCGAGACTGCCGTTCCCGGGAATCCCGAGCCCAAGCCCGATGCCACCCTGCGTTTGCCGGTAGGGGAACCCGTGAATCCCAACAGCACCCAGCGGGTTGATCTCTCCAACCAACTGGATGCCGGCAGCACCTTGAGGCTGCCCCTGGGAATGCCTGAGCCTGGCCTCAACGAGACCCAGAGGCTTGCGCTGCCCAGGATGGATGAGCCCACTGTCTTTCTGCAAACGGCGGAGCCGCCTGCTGCAGCCACAGGCCAGACGCTGAAGCCGACCCCTGGTCCAGGGGCAGCCCGAAGAAAGCCATTCGGGTGGAAGCTGCCGCTTGCTCTCGGCTTGCTGGTGGTGCTGGGCGCGGTTGCCTTTCTCACCTACACCAGAAATCCACGATCTGCACTCACGCCACAGCCAACGCCGGTGTCCGCAGGCGAGCCAGCTCCTCCTGCCGTGCAGGCCCTCCTTGAGTCCGCGAAGGCCGGGGATGTTCACTCGATGCACTTGCTCGGCCTCATGTACTACAACGGCCTCAACATTCCCCGGGATCGGGAGAAGGGCCTCTACTGGTTGCGCAAAGCCGCCGAGAAGGGCAGCGAGGCGGCCCGGGCGGAGCTGGGCCAGATCGAGGGCGGGCGCTGATCATCCACTGGCGGTGTTGCGCCAGGCCATGACTTTGCGGGTGGCAGCTGCGCCGACGGCCTGAGCAAGGTCGGATTCCAAGGCCTTGCGCACATCGGCCACGCTGCCGAAGGCCTGGAGCAGCTTCTCCGCGGTGGCCGGACCGATGCCCGGGATCTGAGTCAGTTCGGTCTGCAGGGTGCGCTTGGCCCGCAGGGCTCGGTGGTAGGTGACGGCGAAGCGGTGCGCCTCATCGCGGATGCGCTGCAGCAGCTGCAGCACCGGCGAGGACTTGGGTATTTTCAGCGGGGCGCTCGAACCCGGGCGGAAGACCAGTTCCTGCTTTTTCGCCAGGCTGGCCAGTTCCAACTGCTCCAGGCCCAGCTCCTTCAGTGCCGCCTCCGCCGCATGCAGTTGGCCTAACCCGCCGTCGATGAGGATGAGATTCGGAAATTCTTGCTTTTCCTCCTGCATGCGCCGGTAACGGCGCATGACAGCCTCCTGCATATTCCCAAAATCATCATTCTCTTCACGGGTCATCTTGAAGCGGCGGTAGCGGGCCCTGTCCGGTACGCCGTCACTGAACACGACGCAGCTGGCAACCACTTCGCGCCCCTGGCCGTGGCTGATGTCGAAGCACTCCAGGCGGCGGGGCAGGTGGCTCAGGCCCAGGAAAGCCTGCAGACCCTCCAGCACCGCCTCGTTCAGCCGCGCTGGTTCGAACTTGCGCTCCAGGGCCAGCCGCGCGTTCTCCTGGGCCATGGCCAGCAGATCCACCTTCTCTCCCTTCTGGGGAACGTGGATGCGCACCTTGGAACCCCGGAGTCCCGATAGCCATTCTGCGAGCAGAGCCGAGTCCTCCGGCTCCACCTCCACGAGGAGGCGCGCGGGAGCCGCATCGGCCCCATAGACTCGCTGGAGGACCTGGGTCAGCACGGCGCCGTCAAAAGCTTCGACGTCGTCCAGTAGATACTCCTGGCGACCCACCATGCGGCCTTCCCGCATCATCAGGCGATGGACGCAGGCCTGGCCGTCCAGGACTGCGCTGCCGTAGATGTCCGTATCGTCCAGGTCCGAACTGGCGGCTTTTTGGCGTGTGAACCAGGCGTCCACCTGCTGCAGGGCGTCCCGGTGCTGGGCGGCCTGTTCGAAGGCGGCGGCCTCGGCGGCCTTCCACATGGCTGCCTCCAGCCGAGCCTTCAGCTCGTCGCGCTTGCCTTCGAGGAACAGCCGGGCCTCCTTCGCCTGTTCCCGGTAGGCCTCCTGGTCCACGGCGCCGATGCAGGGCGCGGTGCAGCGGTGCAGCTGGTATTTCATGCAGGCCCGGCCCCGCTTGCCATCGATGTCGATGTCGCAGTCGCGGATCTGGAAGAAGCGGTAGACCAGTTCCGCGGTGCGGTAGGCCGTGCTGGCGGGAAAGAAGGGGCCGAAGTAGAGGCTGCCGTCCTTGCGGACCTTGCGGGTGACGAAGGCCTTGGGGAAGGCCTCCTTCCAAGTGAGCTTCACGTAGGGATAGCTCTTGTCGTCGCGGAGCAGGATGTTGAAGGGAGGGAAATGCTCCTTGATCAGGTTGTTCTCAAGGATCAGGGCTTCGAGTTCCGTCTCGCAGACGATCAGCTCCACGTCCCAGATGCGGGCCACCAGGCGCCTCGTCTTGGCATCCAGGCGCTTCTGCTGGAAGTAGGATTTTACTCGGTTCCGCAGCACCTTGGCCTTGCCCACGTAGAGCAGATTGCCTCCCTCATCGCGGTAGAGGTAGCAGCCGGGCCGTGTCGGCAGGTCCCCCAGCTTGCGCTTCAGGAAGGGGGATTTCTCGAGGTTGGTGCGGACGGCGGCCACAGGGATCGGCTCAGGCCTCTGGCGGGGCTGGGGGCGCGGATTTGTTCAGGAACCGCATGAGAAACCAGATGCCGACGGGGCCGATGATGAGGAGGGCGATGACGAGCAGGTCGGGCATGGGCGACTCAACGGGAGAGGACGAGACCGAGAATGAGGAAGGGCGGAAGCAGCATCAGGATGGCCCAGCTGAGCCCATGGGCGAAATTGAGGGCCCAGCCCTCCAATGTACCGCCGGATTTGCGACACTGGAACCATGCTGAGTCTCGAATCCTTCCCGGTGGGCCCCTTGGGCTGCAACTGCTCCCTGCTGTGGGACCCCGCCACCGGCCAGGGCGTGGTGGTAGATCCCGGCGGGGATGGCGCCAAGATCCGGAAACGGGTGGAGACCCTGGGCTTCAAGGTCACGGCCCTGCTCCATACTCACGCCCACTTCGACCATGTGGGCGCCACCCGCGAGTTGCAGGACCTCTGGCAGTGTCCGGCCCACCTGCACGGGGATGACACCTTCCTCATCGAGGCCCTGTCCCAGCAGACAAGTAAGTACGGGATGCCCGCCATTCCTCAGCCCGAGATGTCGGATCTGCAGGCGGGCGACCACCATCTGACTTTCAAGACCCTGCACACGCCCGGCCATACACCCGGCTCCTGCTGTTTCCATGGGGAGTTCACCCAGGGCAAGGTGGTGCTGGCGGGAGACACGCTGTTCTGCGGCGGTGTCGGCCGCACGGACCTTTGGGGAGGCAGCTGGGTCCTGCTGGAGCAGAGCATCCGGCGCGAGCTCTACGTGCTGGACAGCGCCACCCTGGTCATCCCTGGACATGGCCCTGCCACCAGCATCGGGGAGGAGGCGGCGACCAACCCCTTCGTGCGCCAATAGGTATAGGAGCTGGAACGTCCCAGCTCTTTAGCGACCAAACCGGAAAACCGCGCTCACGGCCACCCAGGTGAGGGCGTCCAGGCCCAGGCCGTCGGTGCCGTTCTTCTCCACGGACACGCTGTTGAAATGACCCTCAAGGCTGAAGACCCGATTAAAGTTGTAGCCGCCGCCGATGCGGAAACCGGTGCGCCCGGACTGGTTGGCCTCGGTGTCGGGCCATCCAGAGCGCTCATACTTGGCCTTTACCCTGTTGGCATTCAGGCCGACCAGGAAGTAGCCCCCGCGCGATGGTGAGGTCGCGTTGAAAACATAATCCGCTCCGAATTGAGCCACGCCGAAGGTGTTCCTCTGGGAGGGTCCCCAAAAAGACCACTCGCTGCTCTGGAAGCCGTTCGAGTTGAGTACGAGGCGCAGCTGGTGGTGAGGCGAGAAGTTGAAATCCAGGTGGCCGCCGAAGTGGACGCCAACGCCCCCGTTCGCACCGACGTAATCGCCGTTAACCTCCTTGTCCGCGAAATCGCCGATGGGCTTGTTGAGACCCACCTGCAGCCCGCCATTCACGAGGGCCGATTGGGCCAGCAATCCCGTCGAGGCAAGCAGCGAAAAGGCCAGGAGCGTCGTTCGCATGGTTTCTCCCGCAGAAAGTGGGTGGAAGGGCCCCGGTCAGGATAGCCGAGAAGCCGGTTGTTTATAATTTCCATTCCGGTGGCATCATGGGGCTTCTCAAGGAGTTCCCATGGACACCCTCATAGCCTCTTTCGGACTGCTCGGTCCCCTCGTGCTCTTCGCGGTGATCTGGGCCCTCAGCTGCCTCAAGGTCATCAACGAATACGAACGGGCGGTGGTCTTCACCCTCGGCAAAGTGGGCCAGAGCCCCAAGGGCCCCGGCCTCGTCTTCATCTGGCGCCCTTTCCAGAAGGCCGTGATCGTATCGCTGCGGACCACCGTGCTGGAAGTGCCGAGCCAGGACATCATCACCCGCGACAACGTGAGCCTGAAGGTCAGCGCCGTCGTCTACTCCAAGGTGCTGGATCCAAGGCAGGCCATCATCGGGGTGGAGAACTACTACTACGCCACCAGCCAGATCGCCCAGACCACGCTGCGCTCCATCCTCGGCGAGGTCAGCCTGGACGAGCTCCTGGCGGACCGGGAGAAGCTCAGCCTGCGCCTGCGGGAGATCATCGACCGTTCCACGGAGCCCTGGGGCGTGGAAGTGAACAGCGTCGAATTGAAAAGCGTGGACCTGCCCGAGCAGATCCAGCGGGCCATGGGCAAGCAGGCCGAGGCCGAGCGGGAGAAGCGGGCCAAGGTCATCGCCGCCGAAGGCGAACTCCTGGCTTCGGAACAGCTGCTGGAGGCCGCCAACAAGATCAGCCAGAACCCCACGGCCATCCAGATGCGCTACCTGCAGACCCTCACGGAGATCGCCGTGGAGAAGAACAGCACGATCGTCTTCCCGCTGCCCATGGAACTCATGAAGGCCTTCGAGCAGTTCACGAAGAAGTAGGCGGCCGCCAGCCCCGCCACTCGGCAGCCTCCGCTTTCGCCTGGGCGAAAGCGGAGGTAGGTTTTTCGCCGTAGACCTGACTATCCACGGCATTGGCTAGAAGGCACAGAGCTTCATACCGTTCGGGACGGAGGGCGGCCAGCCGCAGCAGCCAGGTGTGGGCGGTATCGCCGGGTTGCACCGGTGCGACTCGGCGGGTGTTTGCAACCAGGGGGCGCAGGGCGAGGATGCGGCCCGGACCTGCCGGTGCTGGCCGCCAGAGGTCTCGGCTGCGCCACAGGACCCAGGCGAGAACCACCAGCCCCAGGGTCCATTGCACGCCTTTCGACGGGGCCCTCCAGCGCCATTCCCAGCCCTGGAGAAGGCCCTGGAGCCAGGAGAACCCGGCCAGCTGATCCTGGTCCGAGAAGCGAACGACATACCGCTCCCACCGGTAGCGCAGGGCATCCAGCCAGCGCTCGTAGGCTCGCAGCCCCTGGAGTCCCGAGGCGACGGCGGCTGGACCCCGGGGTGTGGGATCGGCTGTCCACCAACGGCCCTCGTGCCAGTACTCCACCCAGCTGTGGGCCTCGTTCTGGCTCACCCGGAAGTAGCCGCCTTCGGGAAGCCACGGCCCCAGCCGATAGCCATTCACCACCCGGGCCGGGACACCCCGCGCCCGCAGCATCAGAGCCATGGCCGAGGCGAAATACTCGCAGTGGCCCGCCCTGGTCCGCTCCAGGAAATCCTGGAGCGGATTGGAGGAACGGCCGGAGGGGTTCTCAAGGGTGTAGGCGAAGCCATGCAGGGCCGTCTCCAGGACCTGGGCGAGCCGGGGCGTGGGGAGAATGCCGGGGGCAATCTGGAAGCTGGCCCGGCGGGCGGCCTCATGCTCCGGCTCGAGCCGTGTCAGGAGGTCCAGGCGGCGGGGCGAGAGGCGGGCCTCGCTGAGTTCCGGCTGCCCCGGGTTCCAGGTGATGTTGACGGGTACCGAGCGGGACCTCAGGAACCGCCAGCGGCGGCTGGCGCCCTGGCCCGGCACGATCACGGGATCAGAGGGGTCCATGCGGACCAGCCCCGCCGGCAGGACCAGGATGCCTTGGGGGTTGGGCATGTAGAGGAACTCGGCCACCCGGTCAGGGAGCCTCCCGGCGGGAGTGAAGGTGAGGGGTGGCGTGAGGTCGGCCGGCTCCCAGCGCAGGCCATGAACGGACTCCAGCGTGATGCCCCGCAGCAGTTCCAGCCCCCGGGCCCACTGGGGATCCGCGGCCGGATCGAGGCCAGCGGGGGGTGCGATCCTCACCGCGACGTCCGGATTGGGCTCGATGGGACCACCGACGGTAAGATCCAGCCGGTCGCCCAGACCTGCCTGCCCGAAGGTCCGCGAGCCTCCCAGGAAGATACCCGGGCGCAGGCCCAGACTCAGGCGGGGCATGAGGGTGAAGAACCCGGCGCCAAACAGCAGGGCGGCCCCCACCCACGCTGGCACCTGAGCATAAGGCGGGTGGGGAAGGACCCCCCGGCGGAGAGCGGCGGAAGGCTCCCAGCTCTGCTGGAGCAGGGCCAGGGTGGCAGCACAGGACCAGGCCAGGGTCCAGATCAGGAACGTGAGGTCGGTCGTTCCGATGGCCGTGGTCAGGAACAGCAGGAAGCTGATCAAAAGCAGCTGACGCCGCTGCGACGGCTCCCGCATCAGGATGAGGCGGATGCCGGCCAACAGGAACAGGGTGTGGATCGCCACTGCGAAGAGGGCGCGGATCCGGAACAGGTCTCCCAGGAAAAAGACCAGGGCGCCGATTTCCAGCCAGCGATGGGTGCGGCTGAGATCCCACCGAAGCAGCTCCACCACGGCTGCTGCCACGAGGGGCAGCGCCATGATCACCAGCTCGCCGGGCTCGTAGATGCCCGAGGACATGGTGGCTCCCAGGGCCATCCACAGGGGCAGGTGATCGGACCAGCGGCCCCACCTCAGGGGCTGGAACGAAATAAGCGATGCCCTTAAGGCCACACCCAGCTCCCCAGCACCGCGGGCCGCGAGGCTCCCGTGACTTCCGGCAGGTTGCCCGGGATCCCCAGGGCACAGGCAGCCCCCAGCAGCGCCCAGCTCACGGCTTCCCGCGCGCCGGGCGGGAAGGTGGCGTCGTCCTCCAGGCGCAGGGGCAGCCAGGCGGCCAGCTCCGCCCGCAGGCGCCGATGGCGGGCACCCCCGCCGCTGACCAGCCCCCGCAGCCCCGCAGGCCAGGGGGCGAAACGGGCGGCCTCGCCGGCCACCGAAGCGGCGGTGAAGGCGGCCAGGGTAGCCAGCCGATCTGGCAGAGGGAGAGCTTCCAGGCGGTTCGATTCGGCCTCGAGCCAGGTTTCGCCGAAAATTTCGCGCCCAGTGGATTTCGGCAGCTCCGCCTGGAAGTAGGGGTGGCCGAGCCAACGGTTCAGGTACGCCTCCGCCACCGTGCCACTGGCGGACTTTCCATCGGGATCAAAGGGAAGTCCGAGCCAGCGCCGCGCGGCCAGGTCCAGCAGGGACATGCCGGGTCCCGTGTCCCAGGCCCTGGTGGTTTGTCCGTCCCAGACGGTCAGGTTGGCGATGCCGCCCAGGTTCAGGGCCAACCATGGCCCGGCTCCGTGCAGCCAACGCTCGGGCAGGGGCACGAGCGGTGCGCCCTGGCCGCCCAGAGCAAGGTCGCGACGACGGAGATCCCACACCACGGGACACCCCAGCGCCTCGACCAGCACGTAGGGATCGGCCAGTTGCAGGCTCGCCCCTTGGGATGGGTGGTGCTGGACCGTCTGTCCGTGCAGAGAGGCCAGATCCGGAACCAGGGCCAAGCTTTCGCACAAGGCCTTGGCGGCCCGGGCGTGGTGGTCGCCCAGGCCGCGCTGGAGGACGCAGAGCCCGGCCGGTGCAAGGCGGTTGGCGGCGGCGGCCAGCACCTGGTTGCGGAGTTCAGGCGGATATTCCGCCGAGTGGTGCCCCAGCAAGCTGCGGAACGGCTGCCCATGCAGGAAGGCACCGGGGTCCACTTCGATGGCCACGATGTCCACACCGTCCGCACTGGTGCCCGACATGAGGCCCAGCACGCGCCAGGGCCGGTCATCCGGGATCAGGAGGCGGGGCTGCATGCTGCTGATGATGCCAGCAAGTACCGCTCACTGCCTGTTCGGAGTACTCTGTCTGCGTTGGGGGTTCCCATGACCACACTCGTTGTTCTCATCATCATCGGCGGGGTGCTCTATTTCGCGCTCCGCGGGAAGCGGGACCAGCCCGAGCAGCTGGGCGCCGCCCATCGCGGCCTGCCCACGGGGCCGCTGGAACCCCATGTGTTCCCCTGTCCCTATCCCAAATGCCCCACCTGTGCCGCATCGGGCGACAAGATGAAGCAGGACTGGGACGGCCTGCGCTCGGTGAAGTGGACCTGCGGCTACTGCGGCGCCCTGGCTGGTGTCCAGGCCCTCAAGGACGAGGAACTGCCACCCTCGGCCCGGCGGCAGCTGGGAATGGATGGCCCCATGCAGGGCTCTGTGCCGATGCAGCAGGGCGGCTACGGCCAGCCGGGCGGCGGCATGGGCGGCCTGCTCACGGGCATGATGATCGGCAGCATGATGGGCGGCGACCATCACCACCGCGATCAGTCAGGTGATGGCTGGACCGGTGATTCCTCCGGCAAGTCCTCTAGCGACTGGGGCGAGTCCAACTCCGACTCCAGCGACTGGGGCGACTCGGGCGGTGGCGACACGGGCGGTGATTCCGGTGGCGGAGACTCCGGCGGGGACTGGTAGGACCAAGAGGGTGTGGCCGTAAGTTAGCCACGCTCGCGTTGGGGGCGTTGGCTGGATTGCAAAGATCCGGCGGAGCAACTCCTTCGTCGTGATTTTGTTGTGCTCAACAATGGCGCACCAGGTCGTCGCCAAATTGTCAAAACATGCATCCACAGCTGAGTGCAGTTAACCGTGCGCAACGGCGTGGGTTAGTTCATGGCGAAGATTGATGATGCAGCCATCGCCATTTTCTGGCCTGGTTTTTTCTGTTGATTCATCCATGGCACCGATCATCATTTGTCCACTTCCTCTTTTCATTCCCGCCATCCGACGGTGGCCATTTCACAGGGAGCGGCCTCCATGAGCCGTCGCTTGCGTTATCTGTCATTGCTTCTCGCTTCGGGTGCCGTGCTGTCGGCCCAGACCACGGGGGCCCTGCAGGGTCAGTTGGCTGATTCCAAGGGCAGACCCATCGCTGGGGTGAGAGTGGCCCTCACTGGATCTGGACTCCAGGGCGAGCGCAGCACCGTGACTGATGAGAAGGGTGGTTTCCGCTTCGGTCTACTTCCACCAGGCTCTGTGCTTCTCACTGCGACCAAAGATGGCCTCAACACGGTTAAGGCCCAGATCCAGATCGGTCTGGACAAGACTCTCTCACTGAACTTGAGCATGGTCCCAATGGCCTCCGCAGTGGTGGAAGTGCAGGACCTTGCGTCCACGGTGGACACCAAAGGCACTACGGTGGGCGCAAACTTCACCAACGATCAAATCGAGAAACTGCCTGTCAGCCGTGACTTTGCCAACATCGCTCTGCTTGCTCCTGGTGTTTCTCAGGATCGGGAAGGCTTCAAGGTCTATGGCGCGACGGGTGCTGACAACAACTTCACAGTGGATGGCATCAACACCACAGGTGTGGAATTTGGCACCCAGGGGAAGAAGATTCCCATGGAGTTCGTGCAGGAGTTCCAGGTCAAGACCGGCGGCTACGAGGCCGAATTCGGTAAGGCCACGGGTGGTGTCATCAACGTCATCACCAAATCCGGCGGCAATGAATTCATTGGAGACCTGTTTTCATACGCTGAGGGCTATACGCTTCGGGCCCACAACAAGCACCAGAACGAGGGGGTTCTCGCAGTGCCCTTGGAGGATAAGACCTTCGAGCTGGGATTCGATGTCGGCGGTTACATTGTGAAGGACAAGGTCTGGTTCTTCGCGGCCTATGATCGTAGTCGGAATTCCACCTTGAACCAGATCGTCAGCGGCGCGGTCGGACAGACTGCACCCTCTGATTCCAACCGAGACCTCTTCGCCGCCAAACTCACTTGGAAGGTCACTGAATCTCAATCCATCATCGCTTCCGTACTCGGAGATCCGCAGACCATCACCGGGGCCGTCAAGACGCCACAAGGACCCGCCAGCACCTGGGATGGAACGAGCAAAGTAGGCGGAACCGACCTCAGCTTAAGATACGAAATCAATGGGAGCAACTGGTTCGGACAGTTGCAAGTCAGTCGACACCGCGAGACCAACAGCATCCTCCCCGGCGCCGGAGGCGCAGGCATCCAGTATCAGGACAACACCGCAACAGGCGTGACGGGCCTAGGCTATCCGAGCACAGGCAACGGGACCTACTTCGGTGGATTCGGCAGGTACGACGACAAGGATTTCACCCGGGATACCATCAGTGGTTCCTTCACGAAGTGGCTCGGGTCCCATGAGTTGAAGATCGGATTCGACTTCCAGGCGGACAAGGCCAATCGCCGCAGTGGGTACACCGGCAACCAATCGGTCACCATCTTCGACAATCCCAACACAGAATCGGCGAACCCATACATCTATTCCCACTACTACTGGACCACGGGAGATGCCTCCGTCAATCTCGCCAACCCAGCGCTGAGCAATATTCCCTCTATCGAGTTCATAGCCAAGCCGAAACATGAGAGCCAAGCCTACTTCGTCCAGGACAAGTGGGCCATCACCCCCAAGTGGAATCTCACTGCAGGGGTTCGGCTGGACGAGACGGCCATCAAGGATCAGTTCGGAGCCACGGTCATCAACCTGAAGGATGAGTGGTCCCCGCGCCTTGGCCTGGTCTGGGACTTCAAGGGCAAAGGGCAGGACAAGGCCTATGTCAGCTTCAGTCGATATTACGAGCAGGTGCCCCTCGACCTTGTCATCCGTTCCTTCAGCATCGAGCGAAATCCCACCATCATCAACTACAGTCCTAACAGCATGGCCATCAGCACTGCCGCAGAGGCCGACTACAGCTTTGACACCACACTGCGGATAGTAGGTACCTCTGCCGAACCAGTCGATTCGGATCTGAAGGGATCCTACTCCGATGAATTCGTCCTCGGGGCAGAGACGACCGTCGACAATCTGTACATATTCGGCGCCAAATACATCAGGCGGTACCTGGGCCGGGCCATTGAGGATGGTCTCGATCAAGTGCAGGGGAACTACTTCATCATGAATCCGGGCCAGAGCCATGACGCGGGCGTCCGCTTCCCTAAGGCTGTCCGGGACTTCAACGGTCTGGAGTTGACAGCCGAACGCAAAGTGTCTGACCACTATTCCTGGCGAATGAATTACCTTTGGAGCCGATTGATCGGAAACTATGAAGGCACCTTCCAGGGCATTGGTGGTGCTGATGGTACCGGCCAGCTTGATCCCAACATCAACGCCGCCTATGACCTTCCAGAATTCCTTGTAAACAGCTATGGCCACCTGAGCGGCGACCGGACCCATCAGTTCAAGGCGAACGGATCCTATGAATGGGACTTCGGGCTGAACCTTGGTGCCACATTCCAATACCTTTCGGGGACCCCTATCAGCAAACTTGGGTACCACGATGGGTATGGACGCTACGAGTTGTTTATTGATCCCCGGGGCACGGAAGGGCGCACGCCTGACACGACTCGGCTGGATGTGAACCTAGCCTACAACTTGAAGCTCGTTGGCACCCATAAACTTCGCCTGATGCTAGATATTACCAATTTGCTGGATAGCCAGACGGCCACCATCATTGATCAGCGCTACAACTTCAAGCAAGGGGATCCGCAGACTAATACGAACTATCTGAAGGGATTTGCCTTTCAGGCGCCACGTTCTGTCCGTCTGGGTGTGCGCTACACATTCTAGGACACGAGTTTCCATTGAATGGCCCCCGGACTCGGGGGCTATTCTTTGTTAAGCACTTTCGGCACCACGAAATACCCCCGGTCCTGGGCCGGGGCGTTGGCCAGGGCCTGCTCCTGGGTGAAGGTGTCCCGGGGCACATCCTCCCGACGCGGCAGGGGCCGCCCCATGCCGGCAAGCATGGGCTCGACCTGATCCAGAGGCAGTTCGTCGAGGCTGGCGGCATGGGTGAGCATCTGTGTCATGGCCACCCGCATGGGCTCGATCTCCTCCTCCCGAAGGCTCAGATGGGCCAGCGCCGCACACCTCAGGACATCTTCACGCGTGACTTCCATATCAGGCTCCCAGCTTCAGGTCGGCGTCGGCGTTCTGGGTCCAGGGATCGGCGTCGGGGGCCAGGAGCGCTCCGGCGGCGGCGATCATGGCGCCGTTGTCCGTGCAGAGGCGCGGTTCCGGGATGGCCAGGGCCAAACCGAGGCGGGCTGCCAGGGTGGCGGCTTCGGAGCGGAGGCGCGAGTTGCAGGCGACACCGCCGCTGATCACTAGGCTATGGGCACCACATTCTCGCGCCCATTCAGGGAGGGGCTTCAGCAGCCAGGCGGAGATCGCCTCCTGGAGGCTGCGGCAGAGTCCCTGCACCTCAGGATCCTCTGCTCCCGCCGTCGCCAGGCGGCGGTTCCGCTCCACCCGCAATTTCACGCCTGTCTTCAGACCGGAGAAACTCCAGGAGGCCTTACCATCGCGGAATTTCGGCGGCGTGAACGGTTCGGCAGCGCGGAGTGCCGCCTGAGCGCAGGCATCCACCAGAGGGCCGCCGGGATAGCCCAGGTTGAGCATGCGGGCCGTCTTGTCGAAGGCCTCGCCGGCCGCGTCGTCCCGGGTCTTCTGGAGCAGCTGGAGCGAGGTCCAGTCCTTGGCGAGATACAGGTGGGTGTGGCCTCCAGAGACCAGCAGCACCAAGGCTGGAAAGGCCAGATCCGGCGTAGCGAACCGGGCGGCATTGAGGTGGCCCAGCAGATGATGGACACCCACCCATTCGAGGCCCTGGTGCCAGGCCAGGGCCTTGCTCGCGCTGAAGGTCGCCAGCAGGCTGCCGACCAGTCCCGGTCCCCGCGTGACGGCGATGCGGTCGAGCTCTGCCAGGCCGATGCCTGCCTCCCGCAGCGCGCCGGCCATCACGACCCGCACTTGCAGCAGGTGCTCCCGCGCGGCGAGTTCCGGCACCACGCCACCGAAGGGACCGTGGATGGCGTCCTGGCTTTCCCGGACCAGGGAGCGCAGCACTGGACCTGCGGTGGTCTCCTCCACCACCGCGGCGGAGCAGTCGTCGCAGGAGGATTCCAGGCCCAGGACCAGCATCCGCCAAGTGTATCCTGGCCACCCATGTCCATTCCGACCCGCATCCAGCTGAACCGGCCTCTGCCGCCCCTGACCTACCTGGCGCCGGAGGGTTTGCCGGTGGGGGTGCGGGTGCAGGTGAAGGTCCGGACCAGTGTGGCGGTGGGCCTGGCCATGGGGCCCGATCCGGCACCCCCTGCCGCGAAGCTGCGGCCCATCGAGGCGGTGCTGGATCCCTTCCCGCTGTTGCCGCCCAGACTGCGGGAGCTGCAGTCCTTTGCCGCGCGCTACTACGGCTGTCTCGAGGCCCATCTGCTGCCGCCGAGCCTGCCCCAGGCCATGCTGCCCAACTGGGAGGCTGACGAGGATGGCCAGCACCTATCCTTCCACCGCGACCGAGGAGCCTGGGGCGTGCTGGGGGAGGTGGGCGAGGCCTGGCACCGCGATCCCGGCATCCTGCCGACCCTGCTGCACCGCTCCGCGCTGCGCGGCGCCGGATTCACCGAAGTGCGGCTCACGGGCAAGCCCCACCCGCCCCGGGTGACGCCGGCCCAGGCCAAAGTCCTGATGACCCTGGAGGACGCCGGCGGCGCCCTGATGGAGCCGGAACTGCTGGAGGCCGCCGGTGTCGGGGCCTCGGTGCTGGGCACGCTTGAGAGGCGGGGGCTCATCGAGCGCATGAAGCGCGTGGACTTGCTGGGCCAGCGGCGCGAGGCGGGGATCGACCGGACGGTTGCCTTGAATGAGGAGCAGGCGGCGGCGCTGGAGGCAGTGGCGCTTGGGACCTTCGGTGTCCATCTGCTCCACGGCGTCACCGGGTCCGGCAAAACCGAAGTGTATCTGGCGCTAGCAGAACGGGTACTGGAGGCGGGTCGGCGGGTGCTGTGGCTGGTGCCGGAGATTGGCCTCACGGCCCGGTTGCTGGACCGCCTGGAGGCACGCTTCCCCGGTCGCATCGCGGTGGGCCACGCGGGCCTTAACGCGGGGGAGAAGCACGGCGACGTGGTGCGCCTCCTCTTCAATGGCGCCGATCTCTTCGTCGGCGTGCGGAATGCCGTGCTGGCGCCGCTGCGGAACATCGGCCTCATCATCGTGGACGAGGAGCAGGAGGGCTCCTACAAGTCCGAAGAGCACCCGCGCATCCACGCCCGGGACCTGGCCATCAAGCGCGCCCAGCTCGAAGGCTGTCCCATCCTGCTGGGCAGCGCCACGCCCAGTCTGGAGAGCTGGCAGGCGGCCCAGAGCGGCCGCTACCAATTGCTGCGGCTGCGGGAGCGCCACTCGGGCATCGCGCTGCCGACAGTGGAAATCGTGGATCTGCGGGAGGCCTACCGGCAGGCGCGGCGCAAGGTGATCCTGGCGCCCCCGCTGCTGCAGGCCCTCACCGGGACTCTGGCCAAGGGCGAACAGGCCCTGCTGCTGCTGAACCGAAGAGGCTACGAGAATTTCTGGATGTGCCGGGCCTGCGGGAAGACCCTGGGCTGCCCCCACTGCGCCATCTCGCTCACCTACCATCGGGGCGACTTCCGCCTGCGCTGCCACCTCTGCGGCCACGAGACGGTGCCGCCCGAAGCCTGCCCGGATTGCGGTGCCGATCATCTGCGCGGGGTTGGTGAGGGCACAGAGCAGGTGGAGGAACACCTGAACCAGCTCTTCCCCGCGGCCCGCATCCTGCGCCTGGACCGGGATACGACGCGGCGCCGCGGCTCCTTCGAGGCGGGCCTGCTGGCGGCTGAGGCGGGCCAGGTGGACATCCTGGTGGGGACGCAGATGCTGGCCAAGGGGCACAACCTGCCGGGGCTCACGCTGGTGGGCGTGATCAACGCCGACCAGGGTCTCAAGGTGGCGGATTTCAGGGCCGCCGAGCATACCTTCCAGCTGCTCACCCAGGTCGCGGGGCGGGCGGGCCGCGCGGATCTGCCCGGCCGGGTGATCCTCCAGACCTATTCGCCCGAGCACCCGGCCATCACCTTCGCCCTGGCTCAGGATTTCGAAGGCTTCGCCGCGGCGGAGCTCCCCTTCCGCGAAGGCCTTGGCTACCCGCCCTTCACGGCCCTGACGCTGTACCGGGCCGAGGCCGACACGCTGAGCGAGGCCCGCGCGGCGCTCGACGCCTTCCGGCAGCGGCTGTCCGTGCCAGGGTTGAAGGTGCTGGGGCCCCTGGAGGCGCCGGTGCCGCGAGTCCGGGATCGCTGGCGCATGCACCTGTTGCTGAAGGGAAGCCGGGGCGCCCTGGGCGAAGTGCTCGCCCGGCATCCTCTGGACCCCACCGGTCCCATCAGCCTGGACCGGGATCCCATTAACTTCGGATGACTTCACTGCAACTGCCGTGGATGGGTCCTCTCATGGAACGGTGCAGGGTTGTTCTGTTGTCTTAAGGGGTGGTGGCCTTCCTAGGGCTCGGTCAGATGAAATTCAATAACTAAAAAATATACACTTACCTTGTGGCCAGGCGATGGTCACGTGGCGCTATGATTCAAATGCAGAAATCATTGGATCAAA
>CAIQPH010000143.1 GCA_903873655.1 uncultured Holophagaceae bacterium
CTGGGGGCACTGCCGTGCCCCCAGGCCCCCGCCACGTGGTGCCCACCAGCATTCGTTTGTAACGAGTATTTCGGGCGGGCACCCCTAGGTATTCTCACGACGAGCAGATGCACTGCTCGCTCCAAACCGTTCCGGTTTGGAGCGTCAGGTTCTTCTGGGAGCTGATGCGAGTAACAGTTGCAGGACGAGCAGCAGCAGGCCCAGATCCCGCAGCAGCGCCCAGCGCATGTCGATCAGGCGCTGGGCCTCGGTCTTGGGGGTGGCGGCGCCGAAGCAGCCGCAGTCGACGGGGTGGTGCTGCGCCAAGTTGATGGTGATGGCCAGGCTGAAGGACAGCAGGAGCATCCCGAGCCACAGGACCGCCGCGCGAACCCAGACTCCCAGGCAGAGGGCCAGGCCGCAGGCCAGTTCCAGCCAGGGCAGGATGAGGGCCAGGGGATTCAGGCTCCAGGCGGGGAAGAGCGCGTAGGCCCAGATGGCCTTGGCAAACCCAGGCGGGTCCGCGATCTTGGGCACGGCGGCGGCGATGAAGACCAGGCCTAGAACGATTCGCAGGGCCAGGGTTAGCTTCGGATGCAGAAGCGAATCCATGAATCGGGGCCTCATGGTTGGCCCCGATCGACCGGATGGCTGTGGGCCAGCCAATCGGGGAAACCACCCCGGTAGATGAGCAGGTGGAAGTAGCCTTCATTGAACAGCTTCGTGGCGAGGAGATGGGAGTCCCGGCAGTCGCCGCCGCTGCAGTAGATGACGATGGGATCCTCGGACCCTGGGCGGCGTGCGGCCTTGAACGAGATGAGCCGGTCATCGAGGTCCGATTCCCAGGCCGGTGTGCACCAGGCTCCCGCGATGTGCCCCTCGGCGAACTCAGCGCTGCGGCGGGCGTCCAGGAAGGGCGCCCCGGCCTGGAAGGCCTGCCAGGCCTCCTCTCCGCTGATCTCGCGGATGGGGCTGGAGAGGGAGGGGTCCTGAGGTTTCGCGGGTGGTGGGGCGTTGCCGGGCCGCGCGAGCGGTGGGACTGGGTGGTCCGAGCGGGACGGCCTGGAAAGGTCCACGGCAAGCGCTGGAGGAACTGGCTCCGGAACTGCGGGCTGCTCGAGTTGGGGCGTAAAGGAAGGCTGCGTGACCACGGAACCGCGCCAGGCCAGGTGCCGGGCTGGGGAGGCCAGGCCGTTGGAAATCAGGGCCGCCAGCCCGGCCATGCCAGCGAGAGCTGGGCAGCGCAGGCCAGAGGCTTGGAGTAAAAATCGCATCGGCTGATCCCGCCTCACAGCAGGATGTACCGGTAGGTTCCGGGATCCTGCTCCTTCAGCAGCAACTGGATGGTCCAGCGGCCATCGGGGTAGCGCTCGTAGATGTTGGCGCTCATGACGGATTCTTTGAGCCAGTGGCGGATGTCCTCGTACCGTTCGAAAGCAGGTGGCTCCCAGGCCTCCATGGCTCCCACATGCTGGGCCGATCCAGGCTTGATGCGATCCACCAGACTGGCCAGGGCCGATTCGGGACTCCGGTTGGTCCACATCGGGTCCCCGGCATCCACCGATGCTGCCTGTGCAATTCCTGGTCGGGAGGGGAGGGCGTCCTCGGCGCCGGGCGCCAGCAAGCGGATGAGCCACCGCAGGGATTCTTCGCTGCCCGGATCAAGGGCCTTGGAAAACGTGATGGCCATGCCCAGCTGATCCGTGCGCACCACCGTCCCCCGGGCCACGATCCGCCGCCCGGCCTCGCCGTCCGCCAGCAGAATGGCCACGCCACAGTGGCTCCCGAGGGGCAGTTGCTCCCGGCCGCCGACTAGGATGCCCCCCATGCTGAGGTTGATGGCTTCCGGGTAGGCGATGATGCGGTCCTCGGCGACCACCTTCACCTGATAGGCGACAGGAATGCGGCGATATTGCCGCGCCTCGGGTGGAGGGTTCGTGGATTGCATCATGGTGCGGGAATGATAGCGTGGGAACTGGGCAGACACCCTCTATGGCTGGTAGCCCTGATCGTGGACGTCCATGACCGCCCGGCCGGAGGGGTCGGTCATCTTGGCGAAGGAGGCATCCCAGCGCAAGGCCGTCTCGGTGCTGCAGGCCACGCTGCGTTCGAAGGGAACGCAGTTCACGGCAGTGGCGCTGGGGAAGTGGTGCTCGAAGATCTGCCGGTAGAGGTAGGCCTCCTTGGTCTCGGGTGTCTTGACCGGGAAGCGCTCCGCCGCCCCCTGCAGCATGCCGTCGGTGATCTCCCGCTCGGCGGCGGCCTTCAAGCCATTGATCCAGGCATAGCCCACGCCATCGGAGAATTGTTCCTTCTGGCGCCAGAGCACTGCGTCGGGAATGGCGCCTTCGAAGGCCTTGCGCAGGGGGTATTTCTCGATGGGGCGTGGATAGACGGCGTTGCGGGGGAGTTTTTCCGCAGGGTTCATGCGCATAGCCACATCCAGGAACTCGCGATCAAGGAAGGGCACCCGGGCCTCGACGCCCCAGGCGGCACTGGACTTGTTGGCGCGGGCGCAGTCATACAGGTGCAGCTTCTGCAGCTTCCGCACGAGCTCTGCGTGCAGTTCAGGGCCGTCCGGCGCCTTGTGGAAGTAGAGGTAGCCGCCGAAGATCTCATCGGCCCCCTCGCCCGAGAGCACCATCTTGATGCCCATGGCGTGGATCTTCCGCATGAGGAGATACATGGGCGTCGAGGCCCGGATGGTGGTGATGTCGAAGGTCTCGATGTGGTAGATCACGTCGGAGAGGGCGTCCAGGCCCTCCTGCACTGTGAAGTGGACCTCGTGATGAATGGCGCCGATGTACTCGGCCACCTTCCGGGCGGGAGCCAGGTCCGGGGCTCCTGCGAGACCTATGGCGAAGGAGTGGATGCGGGGCCACCAGGCCGGGGCCGTGCCGCCTTCCTCCACCCGGCCTTCCCGGTACTTGGCTGCGATGGAGGAGATGATGGAGGAATCCACGCCGCCGGAGATGAGCACGCCATAGGGCACGTCGCACATGAGCTGGCGGCGGACGGCGGCCTCCAGAGACTCGCGCAGGGCCACGGGATCGAAGGGTGCGTCCGGCACGTGTCCGGGCTCCGCCCAGTCCGGCTGGTAGTAGCGCTGAAACCCCTTGTCCGCCTCGTGGCCCAGGTAGAAGTGCCCTGGGGGGAACTCGCGGATGCGGTCGCAATGTCCAACCAGGGCCTTCATTTCTGAGGCCACGTACAGGTTTTCGTGCCGGTCCCAGCCCACATAGAGGGGAATGACCCCAATGGGATCCCGGGCGATGAGGAAGGTCTCGCGCTTCGGATCGTACAGGACGAAGGCGAAGATGCCGTTCATGCGGTTGAGGAAGTCCCTGGGCGACAGCTCATCGTAGAGGTAGAGGATCACCTCGCAGTCCGAGAAGGTCTGGAAGTCGTGGGTTTCCTGCAGGCCGTGGCGCAAGTCCTGGTGGTTGTAGATTTCGCCATTGACCGCCAGCACCGTGCCCTGCAGGGTGTCGAGCAGGGGCTGCGCGCCGTGCTCCACGTCCACGATGGAGAGGCGCTCGTGGACCAGGATGGCGCGATCGTCACTGTAGATGCCGCTCCAGTCCGGGCCCCGGTGCCGGATCTTCCGCGCCATGGCCAGCGCCTGGCGGCGGAGTTCCGCCGGATTCGACCGCACCGGATCGATGCCAAGGATGGTGAGGATGCCGCACATTGGGACTCCAATCTTAAAAAGAAAAAACCCCGATCCGCTGTCGCGAATCGGGGTGGTCCGGGGAATCAGGAATCTAGGAGAGACCCTCGCCGGCCCACGCGCGATCCGCGCGGGGGAGCCGATTGGTATTGCGGTTGGGCCGCAGGGAAGGGAGGGTCATAAAGTACCTGGATGGATGATAACTGCTTGTTTCACAGATCGTCAAACGCTTATCCGAACGCTTGCCACTCTTCTCCGGGGTGGTGAAATGGAAAGGTCGGAGGCGCCCATGAAAGCCCTGCTGAAGTCCAAGCGCGAGGAAGGCATCTGGATGGGCGAGGCCCCCATGCCCGAGGTGGGGCCGAACGACGTGCTGATCCGAATCCACAAGAGCGCCATCTGCGGAACCGACGTCCACATCTACAACTGGGACGCCTGGGCCCAGAAGACCATTCCGGTGCCCATGGTGGTGGGGCACGAGTACGTCGGCGTCATCGAGAAAGTGGGCGACGAGGTGGAGGGCTACCATCCCGGGGACCGGGTCAGTGGCGAAGGGCACATCACCTGCGGCCATTGCCGGAACTGCCGCGCGGGCAAGCGTCATCTCTGCCGCAACACCATGGGGGTGGGCGTCAACCGCACCGGTTCCTTTGCGGAATACCTCAGCATCCCGGCCTTCAACGTGTTCAAGGTGCCCGACAATGTATCGGACGAGGCAGCTTCCATCTTCGACCCCTATGGCAACGCCGCCCACACCGCCCTCAGCTTCGACATGGTGGGCGAGGATGTGCTCATCACAGGTGCGGGTCCCATCGGCATCATGGCCGTGGCCATCGCCAAGCATGTGGGGGCCCGCCACGTGGTCATCACGGATGTGAACGAGTACCGATTGGGCCTGGCCAGGAAGCTGGGCGCCACCATGGCCGTGAATCCCACGAAGAAGAGCCTGCCCGAGGTCATGCAGGACCTGCACATGACCGAGGGTTTCGATGTGGGCCTGGAGATGAGCGGCAACCGCAACGCCTTCGAGTCAATGCTGGAGGCCATGCACCATGGCGGCCGCCTGGCCCTGCTGGGCATCCTGCCTGACGACTGCGCGGTGGAGTGGAGCCAGGTCATTTTCAAGGGCCTAATCCTGAAGGGCATCTATGGCCGGGAGATGTTCGAGACCTGGTACAAAATGGCCGCCATGCTCCAGAGTGGGCTGGACATCTCCCCCGTCATCACCCACCGCTTCAGCATCGACGACTTCCAGCAGGGCTTCGACGTCATGCGGAGCGGGCAGAGCGGGAAGGTGATTTTGGACTGGGGGGTGCGGTAGCTCGTTGCTGATCGGCCGCACGGGCTCCATGTGGCCGATGCCCACATGGAGTTAGCTGCGCCTTGTCGGGCGCAGCGTAGTGGATGGGAATGTGAGCGCCTCCGGAGGCTTAAGGCGCTGTTGCAAACCCCTTTCACAAATGCGGCCGTCGGCCGCATTTGCTAGCTGCGCACGCAGTGCGCAGCCTTGCCGATCCCAACGATGGAACCCACCATCACCGCACCGGTTGCGGTTGCGGCAGGGGCGGAAAGGTGGGCTCATTCAAGGGGACCCCGTCCTTGATGAGTAGGTCCGCCGCGAGGCCCTCGCCGCCGGGGTGGAGGTCGGTGCCCAGGCAGGCCAGGTAATAGCCATCCAATTTGGTATTCATCTTTTGTCTGGCAGGACCCCGCTTGACCGGAATGTTTTCGATGGGGCGCATGACATAGGGCCGATAGAGGAAGGGATGTCCCCAGGGGGTCTCAGGGAGCTGGTCCAGGTACTCCGGCACGAGATCGTTTGCGGTCACCGGGTATTCGCCCTTCTTGGCCTTGTAGCGGGTCAGGGCGTCGGCGAGGCGCTTCATGGCGGCCCGCAGCTGCTTTTGCCGGTCGGCCATGTCCCGGTTCACGAAAGCCTCGATCAGGTAGAGGTCCCGCTTGGCCTGACGAGCCGCCTCGGTATCGGGGTAGCGCTCCGTCAGCTGCTTCATCATCGCCCGGGCCTCGAGGCTGCGTCCCTCGAGGTTCAGCTTTCGGGCCTCCTCATAGAGATTGGCCGGAAGCCTCGGATCTTCAGAGGTGCACCCGCTCAAGACCAGCAGCAGGATCAGGGCTGGGGCAAAGTGACATCTACGCATGGCCCGAACCATAGCAGAGGTGGCCCTCAGCTTGAAGTAGGATGGAACGATGAGATTGCTGCACCGCCATCCTGCCGGATTGAATCCAGCGACCCCCTGGAATCAGGAATCCGAGAGCGTGCGCCAGGACTCCCGCCTCTTCCGGCAGATCGTGGCCCAGCGGCGCAGCCCCCATACCGGCATGGAACACGCCTTCTACCGGCTGCAGGGGCCGGACTGGGTGAACGTGGTGGCTTTCACCCGAGCCAAAGAATTGCTGGTGGTCGAACAGTTCCGGCATGGCATCGACCAGTCCACTTTGGAGATTCCTGGGGGCGGTTGCGATCCCGGGGAGGCTCCCGCCGAGGCGGCCCGGCGTGAACTCCGGGAGGAGACGGGCTTTGTGGCCGGGCACTGGATCGCCCTGGGTTCCTGCACGCCCAATCCAGCCACCCAGAACAACCGGTGCCATTCTTTTCTGGCCCTGAACTGTGATGCCGCCGGGGCCCTGGAGCTGGATCCGGCAGAAGAGCTGCAGGTCTGGGCTTTCTCCTGGACTGAATGGCAGGCCAGCATGCGCCGGGGGGAGATCCACCACGCTCTGGTACTTTCCGCCTTCCAGCTGCTCAGCCTGTGGGAAGGCTGGCCTGAACTGCTTCGGCGCTTGGAGGTCTGACATGCTCCGCCCATCCCTGCTGGTGTCCAGTTGCGCCGCCCTGATCGCTCAGGCGCCCGCTCCGGCCGTACCGGCCTGTCAGAGCGAAGGCGTTCCCAACCCGCGTTTTGAAGTGGAGATCAATGAGTCCATCCGGCTGCTTGCGCCAGGGGACCGGAGGGCCTTCTTCAAGGCTCTCCGCCTCAAGCAGCGCGAACTTCAGCATCGCATCCTCGAGGTGGAGCGCGGTCTGCGGGAGGCTCAGTCGCTGAGAAACACACTGGAGCACGAGCACTCGCCGAACCTCTCCCATGCCCAGGCCCTGGTGGAGAGCCAGGCCAGCCTGCTGATCACTTTCCGGGAGATGGACAAGGTCATCGCCCGCGCCCGCTGGGCCGAGGATCCGCTCAAGCTCGACGCGGACGAGCTCAAGGTGGATCTCTACGGCGGTTTCCAGTTCTCCAGCCTGTTCAGCGAACAAGATCCGAACGGCTCTTTCTTCTCCAAATCCAGGCCTTTCGTGGCCCTGGACATCCGGCAGACTTTCCGCCGCCCCGCCCAGGACAGCTGGTGGGAGGTGTTCAGCACCCTCGCTTTCCAATCCTCCAGCTTCGAGACCTCTGATACCGTCAACGTGATCACCAGCAGTGGCCAGTTCCACGGCGAGGTGGGCCTCTGGTGGATGAAGACGCTCACCGAGCGCGTGAGCTGGGGCGTGATCGGTTCCGCCGGTGTGGTGGGTTACAGCCAGCCCGTGGCCCAGGCTGATCTCACCAGCACCGCCCGGGACGAGTTCCGCAATCAGTTCAAACTGGGTCTCACCACGCGGCAGGAGGAGGGCGCGCTGAAGGGCTCCTTCGCCGAGTGGTCCTACCTCCGCGACCCGCTGTTCCGGGACCCAGACCGCTTCTACTTGCGGGGCCGAGTCGTGCTCACCCAGTTCGGTTCCGAGGGGGCCAGCGGCGACTTCTACATGGAGGGTTCCGTCAACAAGGGCCGCCACGGCAAGGATGAGGCCGTCATGCTGGTGGGTCTCCGCCTGAGTACCGTGGCCTTCTTCCGCAGCCTAGGCGGCGGGGCCAAGCCGTGAATTGGTGCGATTGCCTGGTCGCGGAAGTCACGGAAATCCACAGAGGGCGCGGAAGGGCCTGTGCCAATTGGTCCGCGAGGTGTGCCTGAGGGGCCGGCTACTTGGGCAGAATGCCCACGGCCACCTTGGAGCCGGGGTCGCCTCAGCATTCCGTGCCTTCCGCGCATCCTCCGCGTTTTTCGCGACCAGCGTCTTTCTCTAAGGATGGTTGAAGCGCTAGTCTGATGGCTGGATACAAATGAGGAGCGCCCCATGGCCAGTGAATGTTCCTTCGATGTCGTGTGCAAGGTGGACCTGGATGAGGTGAAGAACGCCTTGTCCCAGGCCATGAAGGAGATCGGCCAGCGCTACGACTTCAAAGGCTCTGCGTCGAAGATCGAGTTGAAGGACGATAAGGTGCTGCTGCTCAGCAGCGACGACGAACTGAAGCTGAAGGCCGTCATCGATGTGCTGCAGACCAAGCTCCACAAGCGCGGTGTCAGCATCCGGAGCATGGTCTACGGCAAGGTCGAGCCCGCGGCCAAGGGCACCGTCCGTCAGGAAGTCACCATCAACCAGGGCATTCCCGTAGAGAAGGCCAAGGGTCTGATCAAGGCGGTGAAGGACGCCAAGATCAAGGTCCAGGCCAGCATCCAGGGCGATCAACTCCGGGTGAGCGGCAAGAGCCGTGATGACCTGCAGGAAGTCATCGCCCTCTTCAAGAAAGACGACCAGGGGCTGGATCTGCAGTTCACCAACTACCGAGGATAGGTCCTTTGTCCCGTCTCAACCTTTCCCGCTATTTCCTCCCCATCGCCCCGAAGCTGGCGGGCGTGGAGGGTGAACTCCAGCGCATTCTGCAAAGCGATGTGCAAGTCGTCCAGAAGCTGGCGGACCACGTGCGGGGTGGGCAGGGCAAGCGCCTGCGTCCCGCTCTGGTGCTGCTGTCCTCGCGGTTCTGCGGCGTGCAGAATGACGATGACGTCCGCTTCGGCGCCGTGTTCGAGCTGATCCACACCGCCACGCTGGTGCATGACGACGTCATCGACCACGCTCAGCTGCGCCGGGGGATGCCCACCCTGAACCGCCTCTGGGGCAACACTTTGACGGTGCTCTTCGGAGACCTGCTCTACCTGGTGGCCATGGATGAGGCCATCGCCTGCCGGAGCTGGCGGATGATGGAAATCCTCGCGCAGGTCACGACCCGCATGACCGAGGGCGAACTCATCCAGAACGATGTTCTCTTCAAGCTCGATACCAGCCGCAAGGACTACTTCGACATCCAGGAACGCAAGACCGCGCTGCTCTTCAGCGGGTGCACCGAAACCGGGGCGGTGCTCACCGGGCGGGGGGAGGCCGATTGCCAGGCCATGCGGGGCTACGGCCTCTGCGTGGGCCGGGCCTTCCAGCTCATTGATGACCTCCTGGACTACACCGCCAGCAGCGCCCAGTTGGGCAAGCCGGCCTTCAGCGACCTCCGGGAAGGCAAGCTCACCCTGCCCATGCTCACCCTGCTGGAAAAGGCACCCGACGAAGTGCGCCCGCTGATCCGCACCATCTGGGACCGGGGCGAGGAAGTGCCCATTCCCCGGGCCGAGGAAACCGCGCTCCGCCTGCTCATCGAGAAGCATGAGGCGCTGGCTGAGACCCGGGAACTGGCCCTGGCGGCCTCCAGGAATGCCGTGGCCCACGTGTCAGGGATGGCAGGAGATGAAGACACCGGCCGCCTGCTGCGGGACATTCCCGAAGCCCTGCTCTCAAGAAGCATGTGAGCTCTTCTACTCGAAGGCGCCAGCCTTCGAGCCCCGTCAGGTCTGTGCCCCCACTTCGCCCAAACGGAGGTCGAAGGGAATCCCCGCCCGCTTGCAGGCCGCGATGAAAGTCTCCTTGTCAGGGCACTTGATGTAGGCCTCCAGGGGCTCGACCTTGCGCGTCTGGATGAGTTCCACGAGCGTGTCGTTCATGAGGCGCTGGCCGTAGCTGCGGCCGGTCTGCATGGCGCTGGGGATCTGGAAGTTCTTCCCCTCGCGCATGAGGTTGGCGATGGCGGGGGTGATGAAGAGGGTCTCCAGGGCTGCAACCCGGCCTCCCCCGATGCGTTTGAGCAGGATCTGGCTCACGACGCACTTGAGCGAGTCAGCCAGCATCACGCGGATCTGCTGCTGGCGGTCGGAAGGGAACTGGTCCACGATGCGATCGATGGTGCCGATGGCACTGCTGGTATGCAGCGTCCCGAAGACCAGGTGCCCTGTGACGGCGGTCTCCAGGGCGATGGCGATGGTCTCGAGGTCGCGCATCTCGCCGACCAGCACCACATCGGGATCCTCCCGGAGAGCCGCCCGCAGGCCGTTCTTGAAGCTGTCCGTGTGGGTGCCCACCTCACGCTGGTTGACCAGGCAGCCCTTGCGGGGATGCACGAACTCGATGGGATCCTCGATGGTGAGGATGTGGTCTTTCCGCTGCTGGTTGGCCAGGTCCACGATGGCCGCCAGGGTCGTGGACTTGCCGCTGCCTGTCGGCCCCGTCACCAGCACCAGGCCCTTGGACAGGCCCGCCAGGCGGCGGACGGGATCCGGCAGGCCCAGCCTGTCGGGGTCCGGAAGCTGGTTCGGGATGACCCGACAGACCAGGCCGGGTCCCACCCGGTCCTGGAAGTAGTTCACCCGGAGGCGGCAGCCACCCGCCTCGTAGTGATAGGCGAAATCGGCGTCATGGTGCTCATCGAACCGCTTCCATATGACCGGAGTGGCCAGGGCCTCCATCATCTCCAGCAAAGCGGCTGGATCCAGCGGGTCGAAACCTTCCAGTTCCATCATGTCCCCATGAACCCGGACCAGCGGACATTCGTGGGTCGTGCAATGCAAGTCGGAACCCTGCTTCGCCAGCAATGCCGAGAACAACCTCTCCGCCAGCGGATGCCCCTGGGCCTTCCGGGGGGTTGGCGCCGGCCGCGGGACCTCGGGTGGCGCTTGTTCCCTGATGGGCGGCGCGGCTTGCACGATGGTGAGCGGGATGGCGATCTCGATGGGTGCCGCTTCGCTGCCGGACTGGACCAGCGGCAGGTGGGATGATCCCTGGTGCTCAGCCTGGATCTGGGGATTGTCCTGAAACCGGCTTAGGCGGATGTGGAAACGGTGCCCAGCCAGGTCATAGTCGAATTCCGCCTGGCCATCGTTCTGCCAGGCTGCCTTGAGCCCGGGCGGTACCACGTCCCCAGCGAGGACTTCGACCATCACGGCCGGCAACGCGTTGGGCAGCAGTTCCAGGGCAGCCCCGGATTTCAATTCAAGTCGGGGCTTCCGGTCTGCCTTCAGTTCCAAGCGAGTGCCGGATTTCGTAATGATCTGGGTGAGCAGGCGATCCAACTGGGCCATGGATTAGATCTCCTAACACAACCCCGCATGGTCGCACGGGGAGCGAGGTGAGCGAGGCATAGACTCCGGGTAGACCAAAGGATGCCATGGGTCACGGCCTTCAGGGGCCGCTCCGTGAGCGATGGCCGGTAGACTGGAGCGGGACCTTTCCTGGAGCGAACATGAACATCCATGAGTATCAAGCCAAGGAACTGCTTCGGCTCTACCATGTGGCCACGCCCTTCGGCAGGGTGGCCCAGGACGCCGAGGACGCCCGGATGATCACCAAGGAGTTCGGTGGCACTAGCGTCGTGAAGGCCCAGATCCACGCCGGAGGTCGCGGAAAGGGCGGGGGAGTGAAGCTCGCGAGCAACCCCGACATGGCCGCCGAGCACTTCAAGTCCATCTTTGGCATGAAGCTGGTCACGAAGCAGACTGGCCCCGAGGGACGCAAAGTCCGTACGGTGTTCATCTGCAGGACTGAGAACATCGCCCGCGAACTCTACCTGAGCTTCCTGGTGGATCGAGAGTCCAGCCGCATCACGATCCTGGCTTCCACTGAAGGCGGGGTGGAGATCGAGGAAGTAGCCCAGAAGACCCCCGAGAAGATCTTTCGGGTGGTGGTTGACCCCGCCCTGGGTCTCACTGCCTTCCAGGCCCGCCAGGTGGCCTTCGCCCTGGGGCTTGAAGGCGATGAGTTCAAGCTGGGCGTGATCTTTTTGCAGAACCTCTACAAGCTCTTCGTGGAAAAGGACTGCTCCTTGGTCGAGATCAATCCCCTGGTGGTTACCAAGCAGGGGTTCGTCACTGCGCTCGACGCCAAGATGGCCTTCGACGACAATGCCTTGTTCCGCCACCACGACATCCTGGCCTTGAGGGACCTCCACGAAGAGGCCGAGGAGGAAGTCGAGGCGAGCAAATACAACCTGAATTTCATCAAGCTGGATGGCCAGATCGGCTGCATGGTCAATGGCGCGGGTCTCGCCATGGCCACCATGGACATCATCAAATACCACGGCGGCTCCCCGGCCAACTTCCTGGACGTGGGTGGTGGCGCCACTGAGGATTCCGTGAGGAATGCCTTTCGGATCATCCTGCAGGATCCCGCTGTGAAAGCCGTGCTGGTGAATATCTTCGGTGGCATCATGCGCTGCGATGTGGTCGCCACGGGCATCGTGAAGGCCGCTAAGGTGATCGGCATCCAGGTGCCTGTGGTGGTGCGACTCGAAGGCACCAATTTCGAGGAGGGCAAGCAGATCCTGGCCGACAGCGGTTTGAACCTGACGGTGGCCACGGACCTGAAGGACGCCGCCGAGAAGGTCGTTGCTTCAATCAAGGGATAGATATGAGAACCCCATTCGCGTCCTTGATTTATCCATTGAATAGAGAGGTATGACATGGCTGTTCTCGTGGGCAACTACACCAAACTGATCGTCCAGGGCATCACCGGCCGCGAAGGACTCTTCCACGCCACCGGCTGTCGCGACTACGGCACCAATGTGGTCGGCGGGGTCACCCCCGGCAAGGGTGACACCGAGATCGAGGGCTTCCCCGTGTTCAACACCGTGAGGGACGCCGTGACCCAGACCGGCGCCAATGCCACCATGATCTTCGTGCCCCCCGCCGGGGCCGCTGATGCCATCCTTGAGGCCCTGGAAGCGGGCATCGAACTCGTCGTATGCATCACCGAAGGCATCCCGGTCCTCGACATGGTGAAGGTCAAGCGGGTCCTTCCCGACTACCCCAAGAGCCGACTCATCGGTCCCAACTGCCCCGGCATCATCAGCCCAGGTCTCGCCAAGATCGGTATCATGCCAGGCAGAATCCACAAGCAAGGCCACGTGGGCGTCGTCAGCCGCTCGGGCACCCTCACCTACGAGGCGGTGGGCCAGCTGACTGCCCTGGGCATCGGCCAGAGCACCTGCATCGGCATCGGCGGCGATCCGGTCAACGGCACCAGCCACATTGACGCACTGCGGATGTTCCAGGATGACCCAGACACCCACGCCATCATCATGATTGGCGAGATCGGCGGCAGCGCTGAGGAGGAGGCCGCTGAATTCGTGAAGGCGTACGTCACCAAGCCGGTGGTGGCCTTCATCGCTGGCCAGACCGCCCCTCCGGGCCGCCGCATGGGCCACGCCGGCGCCATCATCTCCGGCGGCCATGGCACCGCCGCCGAGAAAATGCAGGCCCTCACCGCAGTAGGAATCACCGTCGTCCAAAGCCCCGCCGACATGGGCAGGGCCCTGGCCGAGCGACTGAAGTAGCAGAATTCTCCTAACAAAAAGGGCACCGGCGTTGTTCCGGTGCCCTTTTTGCTGTAACGGACCTTGGTCCGTGCTGTACTTACGCCATGACGGACCTGATCAAAGCCCACCGGGATCATCGACGCATCTGGAGGGAATTCGACTACTGCTATCCGGTGATCTCCCGCCGCAGCCGGGGTCTGAGCCTGGGCGTCAACCTGAATCCGGACAAGGTCTGCAATTTCGATTGTGTCTACTGCGAAGTGGACCGCCTGGCACCACCCAAGCGGAAGGACCTGGATCTGGATCTGCTCGAGCGGGAGTTGGGCCTGCTGCTCGATCTGGCCACCAGCGGGGAGATCTATCAGATCCCACCTTTCGACTCGGCTCGGCCCGAGCAACGACGCCTCAATGACATCGCCTTCAGCGGTGACGGCGAACCCACGACGGCCCGCGAGTTCGCCGGTGCGGTGGCTCGGGTCGCCCGGATCAAGACCCCGCGAACGTTGGACCAGGTGAAGCTCGTGCTCATCACCGATTCCAGCCGCCTGCAGGCACCTGAGGTGGTGCAGGGCCTGGAGACCCTGATGGCCAATCAGGGCGAAGTCTGGGCCAAGCTCGACGCGGGCTCGGAGTTCTTCTACCGCGAAATCTGCCGCAGCCAGGTGCCCTACACCAAGATTCTCGAGAACCTGCTGGTCACCGCCCGCCGATGGCCGATCCTCATCCAGACGCTCTTCCTCGAGTGGCAAGGGCAGGGACCGGGAGAAGCCGAGTTGAAGGCCTACTGCGGCCGCCTGGAACAGATCCTGGCCCAGAACGGACGGCTCCAGGCCATCCAACTCTACACCGTGGCCAGACCGACTCCCGAGCCCGAGGCCCGCCCGCTGCGGCGACTTGAACTGGATGCCATCGCCGCGAGGCTGCGGGACCATCTTCCCGGCCTGCCCGTCGAGGTCTACTACGGCCCGGAGGAGTGGGCCTGATGCGCTGGTTCCTTCCGGGAGCCGGCTTCCTGCTGCTCCTCGGACTGGGCGCATGCCGCAGCCGAACGACGAGGCCGACGCAGCCCGTCGTCCCGGTCAACCTCAGCCTGATTGCCGTCGGGGACATCCTGATGCACCAGGACGTGAAGCACGCTGCGGATCTGGCTCCCAATGGCTTTCAGGCCCTCTGGACGGATCTGGCGCCCCTCTTCCAGGCGGCGGACCTGGCCTTCGGCAATCTAGAAACCCCTGTGGCACCCACCACGGGTCGCCCGGGAGTGCCCTTCCAGTTCAATGCGCCGGAGTCCCTTCCCTCGGCACTTAGGGCCAGCGGCTTCACGGTGCTGGCCACCGCCAACACCCATGCCTTCGACCAGGGCGCCAAAGGCGTCCTTGAAACCTTGGATCGGCTGAGGGCGGAGCAGTTGGTGGCCCTCGGCAGCGGGGAGGACCGCCCCCGTGCCGAAGCACTCCAGATCATCAAACGCCAAGGCCTGCAGATCGCCTTCCTGGGCTTCACGGATATCTTCAACCTCGATCTGAACCGGCGGGCCACCGAACCCTGGGTGCGGCCGCTGAACCTGGAGCCCGCCCTGCAAGCCGTGCGCGAGGCCCGGAAGCGGGCTGATCTGGTCATCGTGAGCCTCCACTGGGGCAACGAGTACCAGCACCTCCCCACGAAGCGGCAGCGGGATATTGCCCGCTCCCTGGTTTTCGCGGGATGTGACGTGATCCTGGGTCACCATCCCCATGTCCTCCAGCCCGTCGAGATCCTTGAAACCGATGGCCGCAAGGCGCTGGTGGCCTATTCGCTGGGCAACTTCATCAGCAACCAGGACCGCATGTACCGGGCGGACCTCTTTTCGGTAGAAGGTGGCGACAACCGGGATGGTGCGGCGCTGAAGGTGCGTTTCGAGCGGACGCGCACTGGTGATGGCCAGGAGCGGATGGTGCTCGCTGAAGCATCCGTCGAGCCCCTGTGGACCGAGAACAACTGGGGTGCGCCCTCCAGCCGAAGGAAGATCCAAGTCATCCGCGTGTTGCCCGCCGAGGCCCGCGTCCGCGCCGAACTGGATCGCCTCTCCGATCCCGTGGAAGGACCGAAGACCCTGCCGGATGCCACGATCCGGAGGCGGACCATCCTGGAGCGGCAGGAGTATCTGAGGACGCTCCTCCTGCGCCGGAAGCGCATCACGGAGGTTGTGGGTGAGGGCTTCGTCAGGTGATTCCCAGCTCCACCCGGTGCTCGTGCAGCACGGCAATGATGCGGGCGAGATGTTCATCTTCGGTGCCGCCAGTGGCGTCGATGAGCATCCGCAGCCCCTCGGCCACTTCAAAGCGGTCCACGCCAGCGGCGAAGGCCTTGTCCTTCAGCTTCTTCTTCACGCTCCGGGGTTCGAGGCCTTCGGTGCGGGTGGGCCGCACCAGGGCAACCGCCATCACGAATCCCGTGATCTCATCGCAGGCCAGGAGAGCCTTGTCCAGCAGGTGGTTGTAGGGCACGCCCCACCGGGTGTAGTGGGCACTGATGGCGTGGGCCAGGTCCTCGTCCCCCCGCTCCCGCAGCCACGCGACGATGCGCCGTGGGTGTTCCTCGGGCCAGCGGTCATAATCGGCGTCGTGCAACAGGCCGGCGAGGCCGAACCGGTCCACATCCTGCCCCAGACCCGCAGCAAGATCCCGCATCACCAGTTCCACCGCCCGGGCGTGGGTGCGTAATTTGTCGGACGGGGTCCAGTCGCTGAGCAGTTGCCAGGCTTCGTCACGGGTGAGCATCCAGTCGTCCTCAGGGAATCGTGATGGTCGGCGCGGGTGGACCTGGTTCCGGATCCCCGGGATAGCGGACGGATGAGAGGAACAGCCCGGAGGCGGGAGAGGCCTTGGCGCCCCAGAAGAGGTTGGCGGCCTCCGTTGGATTCCGGAGATCTTCCTGGATGCGCCGGGGTTCCTCTTCGCCAAGCGCACAGGCCACGGCGGCGCCGACCATGCGCCGCACCTGGCGGCGGAAGAAGTGGGTGGCCCGGACCCGCAGGAGGATGAGGGCACCGGCTTCGGCCAGCTCGCAGCGGAAAATGCGGGCGCGGCCATCTTCTTCAGTATCGAGGTCCGCGAAGGCCGAGACATCCCGGTCCCCTTCGAAGGCGCTCCAGGCCTGGGCGAGACGATCCTGATCCAGATTCCGCTTCACCCACCAGATCCAGGGCTTGCCGAACGCGCTGCGGCGGCGGCTGATCTGGTAGAGGTAGGTGCGATCCAGGGCATCGTGGCGGGCATGGAACCGGGGGGGGCAGCTGCGGACGTCGCGGATAGCGATGTCCTGGGGGAGGGCTGCGTCAAGGATGCGCCGCAACTCGCCTGGACGGGGCGCCTCCCTGGGCTCCAGATGCAGGTGGGCGACCTGGCCCAGGGCATGGACGCCCGCATCGGTCCGGCCGGCGCCACCCAGGTAAAGCAGGCGCAGGCCCGCCTCGTGGAGGGCGTGTTCGAGGCTACCGGCCACGGTGCGCACGCCTTCCTTGGACTGTCTGGCGCCCTGCTTCTGCCAGCCCTGGAACCGGCTCCCGTCATACTCGATGAGTAGCCGGTAGGAGGCCATTGGAACGGGCTTCGGGGGCATCCTCAGGCCCCGATGACGGCCTTCACCGCCTCGATCAGGGTGGTCGGGTCATGGATCGGTTTGGCGATGTAACCCTCGGCACCCGTCATCGCCAGGTACTTCTCGCGATCACCGAACATGGCGTGGGCGGTGGCCAGAAGGACGGGAATATGGCGGGTGCCCTCATCCTTCTTCAGCAGCTGGGTGATGAAGATGCCATCGACCTTGTGGCCTTCGTAGCTTGAGCGGGACAGGGAGACGTCCATGATCACCGCGGCCAGGTCAGCTTCGCGGGCCAGGCGCAGGATTTCATCGACCTCTTCGGAAACCAGGACCTCATACCCACCTTTCTTGGCGAGCACGGTCTGGATGAACTTCACGTTGATGGGGTCGTCCTCGACCAGGAGGATCCGATTGGACATGAATGCCTCTGCGTTCCAGCCTAGCGGCTCTTGGGGCTATCTCCAAGTGTAGGGATGCCCGCCTGGACTCCGTGAGTCTGGGGTGTCAGTGAGCGCCCTGTTGTTGTCGGTCTTCCAGCTGTTCCAGAAGCTCATCGGGCACCTGGAGGCCACCCCGTCCGCGACCCAGTCGAAGGCCGGGCTTGTTGGCGCCGTGGTAGTCGCTGCCGCCGGTGACGACCATGCCGAGGCGCGCGGCCAGGGCCATGAAGTACTTCTGCTCGGCTGCCAGGTACTCGCCGTAGTAGCCCTCGAGCCCCTCGAGGCCCTGCCGCTGGAGTTCAGCCATGGCCTCGTCCCAGCGGAAACCCCGCCCGCCGAAGCGGCCTGGATGGGCGACCACGGGCACGCCGCCGGCTTCCCTGATCCAGAGGGCGGCGTCCGCCGGGCTCAACTCTTCCCGCGGCACGAAACCCGGGCAGTTGTCGCCGATGAGCCGCTCGAAGGCCTCCGGCGGCCGGCGCACATACCCGCGAGCGGCCAGGGCCATGGCGAAATGGACCCGGGAGAGCAGGGGGGAATCCGCCTGGGCCTGGACTTCCTCATAGGTGACCGGACAGCCCAGCTCAGCCAACCTGACGAGCATGCGGCGGTTCCGGTCATCCCGGCGTCCGCGCAGTTCCTCCAGGCGGGCCTGGAAACGGGCGTCCAGGGGGTCGACCAGCAGCCCCAGCACGTGCAGGGACTGGCCCAGGAAGCGGCAGCTCAACTCCGTGCCCACGAGCAGCCGCACCTTCACCTGGGACTGCATGGCCAGGAAAGCGGGAATGCCGCCGAGGGTGTCATGGTCCGTGAGGCAGAGCGCGGTGAGGCGCGCCTGGTCCCCGAGCAGAGCCAGCCCTTCAGGACTATCCGTCCCATCTGAATGGAGGGTGTGGCAATGGAGGTCGATCACGGGCGGGCGAGGTCCTTGTTGGCTCGGTAGAGGGTGGCGAGGAGGATGGCCACGGCCTGGAAGAGTTCAGGAGGGATGAGACGGTTCAGGTCGAGGGGTTCCAGCGTGGCCAGCAGGTCGGGATCCTTGGTGATCGATACGCCGTGCTGCCTGGCCAGCTCAAGGATGCGTTCGGCCAGGAGTCCCCGCCCCTTGGCGACGAGGCGGGGGGCTGCGTCCTGGAAGGGCGACTCGGGCCGGTACCGCAGGGCGGCGGCGCGTGGGCGGGAGGGTCCTGGGTGGGCCATGGGCCCTTATCGGAAGATCGCGTTATTGGACGAAGTTCGAGGCGCTCTGGGCGTCGTCAGCGGGCTCATCCATGGCCAGGCGGCGGAACAGCTTCATGTCGGCGAAGGACAGGATGCTCATGTAGGAGAAACCGCTGAAGAAGAGCCAGAGGAAGGGCACAGAGGCCCACGTCCGGATCCAGATGGCCACCAGGAGGGCGCCGAAATAGTAGATGGCGAACCCGAGCTCCAGGAAGGTCATGAGGCTCTTGGGCACCTTGTAGGCGCGCTTGGTGGCAGTGTTGCCCTGGGCATCGACGCCGTACTTCGGGGTGCGCTTGAATTCCTTGTCGTCGGTGAAAAAGCCTTCGAGCACGGCCTTGGCCTGGTTCAGGGCGAGGCCGATGCCCAGACCCATGAGCCCGGGGATGTACTTCAGGCGGGTCGTCCATCCGGTGTTATCGGTCAGTTCCTTCTGGGAGAGGCCGAAGTAGAGCCCCACGCTCACTGCGTTCAGCAGGAAGAAGGGGCCATCCGTGAGCAGCAGGACGTGCACCGGGGTGCCGGCCCGGAAGACCATGGCGGGCACCATGATGACGGACAGGATGACCATGAGCATGTAGTTGCAGTTGGCCGTGAGGTGGAACCAGCACTCCAGCTTGGTGTGCAGGCTCTCGTTGGATTTCCAGATGGTCTTCATCAGCTTGCGGATGACCTGGGCATTGCCCTTGGCCCAGCGGTGCTGCTGGCTCTTGAAGGCGTTGACCTCCACGGGCAGCTCGGCGGGGACGACCAGATCCTTGAGGTAGACCCCGGTCCAGCCCTTGAGCTGGGCCCGGTAGGAGAGGTCGGCATCCTCGGTGATGGTGTCGTGTTCCCAGCCCCCGGCGTCAGCAATGGCGGCCACGCGCCACATGCCGGCCGTGCCGCTGAAGTTGAAGAAGGCCTTGGAGCGGTTCCGGGCGGTGTGTTCAAAGACGAAGTGCCCGTCGAGCAGGATGGCCTGCACCTGGGTGAGCAGCGAGAACTCGCGGTTCAGGTGGGCCCAGCAGCCCTGGACGAAGGCCACCTTGCCATTGGCGAAGTGGGGCACAGCCTTGCGCAGGAAATCCTCGGTGGGCAGGAAGTCGGCATCGAACATGGCGACAAGCTCACCCTTGGCGACCTTGAGGCCCTCGGCCAGCGCCCCGGCCTTGAAGCCCGTGCGGTCGGTCCGGTGCAGGTAGTGGATGTCGAAGCCCAGGGCCTTGTAGCGGTCCACGACGGCGCTCGCGACCTTCACGGTGTCGTCCGTGGAGTCGTCCAGGACCTGGATTTCGAGCCTGTCCTTGGGCCAGTCCATCCTGACGGTGTAATCCATCAGGCGCTCAATGACGTTCATCTCGTTGAACACCGCCAACTGCACGGTGACCATGGGCAGGTAGCTGGCGTCACCCTCGGGCTGGGGGGCTTCATTCTTGTGGCGATAGTAGAGCAGCAGCATCCAGAGGCGGTGCGCCCCGTAGATGCTCAGGATGGTGAGCAGCGTGAAGTAGGTGACGAGCACGCAGGTTTTGATGGCTTCCATCACGGAACAGACCCCCCACAGCCCGGGTCAACGGGCCTCCTTTATTCTCACACAGTTCCTTGGAAAATCCACGAGAATCCTAACAAACCACCGTCTCATCTCCGTTGGGTTCGGTAGGATGCTGTCATGGCTGATTTCGATAACCTCACTTTTCCCGAAATGATAGGCCGCTACCAGGTGCTGCGCCTACTGGGCTCCGGCGCCATGGGAAGTGTTGTGCTGGCAGAGGATCCCAGGATCAAGCGCAAGGTGGCCATCAAGCTCATGAAGCTGGATGCCGTGCGGACCGAAGCCGACCAGCACGAGTTCCTGGCGCGGTTTCAGCGTGAGGCGGAGGTCTCAGGCCTGCTGAACCATCCGGGCATCGTGGCCATCTACGACGTGGGTGAGGTGGACGGCTACGGGCCTTTCCTGGCCATGGAATTCGTGGCGGGCAGGCCGCTGGACGGGATCATGAAGGAAGGTCCCAACCTCTCCCTGAAGGAAAAACTCCGCATTGCCGTGGGCCTGGCCGAGGCTCTGGACCACGCCCACGCCAAGGGCATCGTCCACCGGGACGTGAAGCCGGGGAACGTGATGGTGGGCGAGGACGGGCGCCCCAAGCTGATGGATTTCGGCATCGCCAAGCGGGAGGACGCCAGCCTCACCCAGACCGGCACTTTCCTCGGCACGCCCAGCTACGCCAGCCCTGAGCAGATCAAGGAGGGCACGGTCGACAACCGCTCCGACATCTTCAGCTTCGGCGTGCTGGTCTTCGAACTCATGAGCGGACAGTCGCCTTTTCCCGGCACCTCCATCAACACCATCCTCTATCGCATCGTCAACGAGCCCCCCGTGGAGGTGCAACCGCCCGTGCTGGGCATCATTCCTGAAGGCTGGCACCGGGTCTTCAGCAAGGTGCTGGCGAAACGCCCCATGGACCGCCACAGCACCTGCACGGCCTTCGTGCGCGACCTGCTCGATGCCGTGCTGGAACTGGGCAAGGATGACCGCCGGGAACTCCTGGGGCTTCTGCGGATGAGCGGAGAGTCACCCCTGCCCGAGATCACTTCCACCTCCTTCGACGAGACCATGGTCGTGGCTCCCCCCACCCCGCGCAAAGCTACTTGGCTCTGGCTTGCCGCCTTGGCCATGGTGGTCCTGATCGGCGGCGGCTGGTTCATCTTCAAGGGTTCCAGAGGGGCCCGGATCAAGATCGAATCTTTGCCAGCAGGCGCCAAGGTCTTCGTCAACGACCTGGAGGTGGGACCCACCCCCCAGAACCAGTCGCTGGCGCCAGGGGACAAAGTCCGCCTTGAATTGAAGGGGCATAAGTCTGTCAGCTATGAAATCAAGCCCGGGGAAACACCCCCGGCCTTCAAGCTGGAACCCATCATCCGGGAGGAACTGCTGGACTCGTTGCCTCAGGGTGCCACGGTCGTGCTGGATGAGAAAAAGCTGGAGGGCGTGACCCCCCTCAAGGTCAGCTGGAACCTGGGTGTCCAGCACCGGCTGACTCTGACCAAGGACCACCTGCATTTCCATCTGGATTTCGATCCAGGGGAGGTGCCGGAAGGACGCGCGTTCGCCTTGGCGGAAGCAGCTACCGCCGCGGCCCGGCAGGAACCCTCGCTGGACCCCAGTGCACCCGGATTCCTCAAGCTGGCAGGCGGCTTCAGCGTGCGCGTGAAGGCGGACGGCAAGGATCTGGGTGAGCTCAGCCCGGGGTCCAAGGTGTCCTTGCCCCCTGGCACCCACAAGCTCGAGCTGAGCAATGCCATATACTTCTACAAGGACAATCGTGCCGTCAGCCTGATCGCGGGGCAGACCACGGCGCTCACTGTGCCCGGTCTCGCCAACCTCACCGTCGAGACCTTCCCAGGCACTGGCAAGGTCTTCGTGGACGACCAGGACGCCCACATCGAGAGTGACCACAGCAGCGTCCAGGTGGCCGAGGGGCGCCACGTCGTCACCGTCCGCGGCCCCAACAGCGTCAAGCATCAGCCCGTGGAAGTCAGCGGGGAAAAGCTGCTGAAGTTCCAGCTGTGATTTGGGCGACATTCGACGAATTATCAATCCCCTGTAATCAACCAGGCCTGACATCCGTGTGATTCACTTGTGCTGTGAATCCGCGCCCTTCACCCCAGCCCAATATTTTCAAAGTGCTTCTGGAGTTCTCTCAACCCGAAGGGCTTGGACAAGCTGGTGGCGCCAGGATGAGCCGAGGCGAGTGTTATCCGCATTTGCTACCTATTACTCTAACCCCTTCGAGTCCAGCAACATCATTGATGATATCGCTTGCCTTGGATTAGGTTGCAGCTACCTGACCTCACGGATTCAGAAATACAATACTCTGTAGTAACCTTTAGCCTGAGGCTCACCCTGTTCCTGCATGGATTGTTGATTCTACTTGTGGCAAGCACCGTTGTGATGCAATTAGCGGCAACGGGGCTAGCCATTCATCTGACCCGATTCACAAAGGGCCGGTGGGCTTGGTATGCCCTGGCTCTTGCCATGGGACTGATGACCGCCCGGCGGATTCTAGTATTTGGCTCGCTCCTTCCACCTCACGCATCCAACCTCCCGCTTGATCAAGAGAGCGTTGCCTTCCTGGTATCGGCCCTCTGTATGGCTGCACTCTGGAAGCTGCGGGGCTACCTCCAGGAGCACCTGCATTACGAGGAACTAGTCCGAGCCCAGGCCGCTAGGACCCATGCCGAAGTCAAACTCGCCGAGAGCGAGCGGCGCTATCGCACCCTCTTTGAACAGGCTGGTGACTATGTCCTTGTCCTCGAACCACAACCGGACGATAGCCTCCTGATCATTGACGTGAACGAGGCCGCCCTCCAAGCCCACGGCTACCAGCGGGAGGAGTTGATCGGCAGGCCGATTACCTGCATCGATCCCTTCCTTACTCCTGAGGTAGTACGGAGACGGATGGCGGAGATGGAGAAGGACAAGGCTGGCTTCCTGCAAGTGCAACATCGCCGGAAGGATGGGTCTCTGTTCCATGCCGAAGTCCGAACCACGATGATCCACCTGGACGGCCGTCCCCTCTTGCTCTCCTCAGAACGCGATGTGACCGAGCGGCGGATAGCCGAAGCGGAGGTTCGCAGCCTCCACAACCTGCTCCAGGCTTCCCAGTCCATCGCCAAGGTGGGTGGGTGGGAGATTGACCTGGAGACGAACGCCCTCTTCTGGACCCAGGAAATCTACCGCATCCACGAAACCAGCCCCGAGGAGTACCAACCGACGCTTGAAACGGCCATTCGCTTCTACGCACCGGAGTCACTAGCTGTGATCCAGGAGGCAGTTGAAAAGGCCGTTGAGGAGGGCCGTCCCTTTGACCTGGAACTGCAACTGATCACCGCCAAGGGGCGCCGCCTTTGGGTCCACACCACCAGTCGCCTGATCCATGAGCATGGCCGCGTCAGCAAGGTGATCGGGGCCTTCCAAGACATCACTGAGACCAAGCTGGCCGAACAAGCCCTCCTTGAAAGCAAAGCCCGACTGCAACGCGCTGAGAAGGTGGCCGGTTTTGGAAATTGGGAATTAGCCCTGGCTGAGGGCATCATTCGAGGCTCGGTCGGCGCCGCAGAGATTTACGGCCTTCATGGCTGCGAGTGGCCCATCCACGAAGTGCAGGCCCTGGCCTTGCCGGAATATCGCGCCATGTTGGATGCTTCGCTCACGAATATTCTCGAACGCGGACAACCCTTCAGCGTGAAGTTTCGTATCAGGCGGCCGATCGACGGACAGGTGCGCCATATCCATTCGCTTGCGGAGTACGACTGCAATCGAGGCTTCCTCTTCGGCGTGCTCCACGATATTACAGGTCTGGAACTAGCCGAGGAGGAAAGGGCGAAACTGCAGGCTCAACTCTTACAATCCCAAAAGATGGAGAGCCTGGGCAGTCTCGCAGGGGGAGTCGCCCACGACATGAACAATGTCTTAGGAGCGATTCTTGGGATAGCCTCCGCCAGCATCCAAGCCCAACCGGAGGGAAGCGCAGCTTACCGTGCCTTCGACACCATATCCCAGGCTGCCACTCGGGGCGGGAAGATGGTGAAAAGCCTCCTTAGCTTCGCAAGGCAGACCACCGCTGAGGAGCATAAACTGGACCTCAACTCCCTCCTTGAGGAGGAGGTAAATCTCCTGGAGCGCACGGTCCTTTCTAGGGTCCAACTCCACATTGACTTTGACCCTGACCTGTTTCCCATTCTGGGCGATGCGAGTGCCCTTACCCACGCGATCATGAACCTCTGTGTAAATGCCGTGGATGCCATGCCTGAAGGCGGAATTCTCACCCTTCAGACACGGAACGTGGACATCGACTGGGTCGAGGTCAACGTCGAAGACACAGGGGCGGGCATGCCCCCAGAGGTCCTGGAGAAGGCCATGGATCCCTTCTTCACCACCAAGGGGGTCGGCAAGGGCACGGGCCTGGGACTTTCAATGGTCTACAGCACAGTCAAGGCCCATCGGGGGCAGATCGACATCCAGAGTGAGCCTGGCCGCGGCACCTGCGTGCGAATGCGCCTCCCAACCTGCGATCCAACATCCACTTCTGAGCCAGTTCTTGATGCTGTTGTGAAGCCTGAGCAGGGCCTTCTGAAGGTGCTGATCATTGACGATGACGAGCTCATTCACGCCTCCGTAGGGTCGATGCTGGAAACAATAGGACACACAGTCCTGACCGCACAGAGCGGCGAGGAAGCGCTGGTCAAGCTGGAAGCAGGGCTGGAGCCCGATCTTGTCATCCTGGACATGAACATGCCAGGGCTCGGCGGATCCGGCACACTCCCCCGCCTCAGAGTCCTGAAACCGGCCTTGCCCGTTCTCCTCTCCACAGGCCGGGCCGACCAACTGGCCCTGGATCTAGTGGCGTCGACCCCAAACACTACCCTTCTCTCCAAGCCTTTCTCCCTTAGCAATTTGGAGCAGGCCATCGAGTCGGTGGCCAAGGGCAAAGTGGCCTCACTGTAGTGTAAAGCTGGGCCTTGCCGGGTTCACGATCCATCCACGGGAAGGTACACGTGGAAGGTGCTCCCGTGACCCACCTCGGATTCGGCGATGATCTGGCCCCCGTGCATGAGGACGATGGATCGGCAAAGGGCCAGTCCCAGGCCCTGACCCTTTATTCTCCCGATGGGCTTCGTTGAAAAATAGGGTTCAAAGATGTGCGGAAGATTCTCCGGGGAGATGCCTGCGCCGCTGTCCTGGATGCTGATGCGGACATAGGTTCCGGCGGCTAAGCCCTCCTGTGATGCCTGAGTGACAACATGGGGGGAGACATTGACCAGCGTGGTCCCGCCCTGGGGCATGGCCTCCTCTGCATTGACCAGCAATACGCCCATGGCCTGCTTGATCTGCTCTCGATTGAACAGGATTGGTGGGAAGCCATCCTGGAAGTGCAGGTCCACATGGACCCTTTCCGTCGAACAGGCTTCGTTCACCACCTCTGTCATCAATTCCACCAGCGAGCCGGACTCCCGAGGGAAGGCCACGTTTTGGCTTAGCGTCAGCAGTTGCTGGCCTAACCGACTGGCCGTGCCGATGTACCGTTGCATCGTCCCAAGGAGGATGTGGGCCGGGCTCCCGGCAGGCACGGTCTTTGAGGCCGCTTCCCCGGTGGCAAGGATGGCCTGAAGCAGGTTGTTGTAGTCATGGGCCAAGCCGCTGGCCAGGATTCGCTGGGCGGAGTCGTGGCGGAGACGCTCCACCTCTATTTCCAGGCAATGTTTCTCGGCCAACTCGACCTCAGCCCGGAGCAGCCGAGCGCAATCCAGAAGGGCGGCCTCCAATCTATCCGGATCCACCGGTTTGACAACGTAGCGGTCCACGCGCAGTTCAATGGCTCGGGCCATGTAGTCCGTTTGCTCGAAGGCCGTGGTGACGATGATGGGCACCTCCGGATCCAAGGCTCGGATCTCCTGGATCATGGTCAGGCCATCCATCCCGGGCATCCGGATATCGGTTAGGACCAGCGCTGGCTTGCGGGCCTTGAAGGCCGCTAAGCCCTCCGCGCCGTCCCTTGCGGTCTCCACCTGGGCCACTCGCCGACCGAGAAAAAGGGTGATTCCTTCCCGGACAATGGAATCGTCCTCCACGTAGAGCACCGAGAGGTCACGAAGGAAAGCCGCATCCTGGGTTTCGGCATTCATCGCGACCCCTGAGAGCAAGGGAGGAGGATCTCAAATTCAGCGCCGCCATCGACGTTCCGAGCCTTCAGGCTGCCGTTCATGCTCCCCTCGATGATCTGCTTGGACATGTATAGGCCGATCCCTGACCCCGACTCCCGCGTGGTAAAGAACGGCTCGAAGACCCTGCCGAGGGCTCCCGCTGGGATGCCGCCGCCGGTGTCCCGCACGCGGATCCGTCCCTTGTCGCCAACTTGATCAAGGCTGATGTGGATTTCGCCGCCCTGGAGGCCGGACTCCTGGATCGCCTGCCTGGCGTTGCTCAGAATGTTGATGAGCACTTGGGAGAATTCATTGGGGAAGCCGAACAACTCGACATCTTTCTCCGCTTCTACGTGGAGGCGGACCTGCAATGACCCGAAACTGGCTGCCACCAGGTCCTGGGCGGTGGCGATCTGGTGAAGGGCGCTGAAGGGAACCTTCGCCTTGTCGGGCATGTTGAAGTTCCGGAAATCGGTGATCGTTGATGACATCTTCTGGATCAGCGCATTCCCCCTGGCGAAAGTGTCCGCGAGCGCCTCAGGGCTCTGGTCGCCAAAGCGGAACGCGTCCCGCAGATTCCCGAGAAGGACACTCAGGGCAGACAAGGGCTGCCGCCACTGGTGGGCGATGTGCCCGATCATTTCGCCCATGGCCGCCATTCGGCTTTGCTGAGTGAGCATCTGATCCTTCTGCCGAAGCTCATCAACCGCGTGTCTTACCTTGACCTCAAGGGATCGGTTGAGGTCCTCCAGTTGTGTTTGGCGGGTGGCGATCTCTAGTTCCGCCTGCTTGCGGGCAGAAATGTTTCGGGAAGCCGCCAGCAAATGAGGCTTCCCATCCAGCACAATCCCACCGGCGTTGACCTCCACGTCGAAGATGCTGCCGTCCTTTCGCCGGTGCCGGGTCTCGAAGGCTGAGGGCTTGGCAATCAGGGCTAGGATGGTCTCCTCCAACTGCCCCTCGGGAATTTGGGCCTCCCAGTCGTGGACCCGCAGGGTAGTGGGATCTTCTCCCTGCCGCCCCAGAGAAGACATGAAGGCATCATTGCACTCCAGCAGACGTCCTTGGTCGTCCAGGAGGTGGATGCCATCCTGGGCGATGTTGACAATGGATCGGTAACGGGCGCTCTCCCTGGCCAGGGCCTCCTCAGCACGTTTCCGATCCGTGATGTCGAACAAGGACACGAGGTGGGTTGCGTCATGGAGATCCTTGAGCACTACGGAAGTGGCAAGGACGAAGCGCTGGGCACCGTCCCGGCAACGAATCTCTACCTCAAGGGGCTCGAAGTCGCAGCCATCCCGTTCGGCGCGGGCCAAACGCTCGCCCCAGGCGGTGACCACCCAGGCCCGGTAGCCAGGGTCTGGGTAAGCCTTCTGCCACCAGGATTCCAGGTCGGGGATGTCCTGGGTCGTGTAGCCGAAGGCTATGGTGAAAGCCGGGTTGACGTAGGGGATCTTCCCCTCCGGGCTGTTGAGTGCGAAAGGAATGAGCGCGACGTCGATCAGGTCCTTGAACTTAGCCTCACTGCGGCGATATTCCTCCTCGGCCTGCTGCCGTTCGGTGAGGTCCAGGAGTTGCACGATCACGTTGGTAACGCAGCCATCGGGGCCGAGCACCGGGGACACGGTTGCATCAAGGAAGACCTGTGTATGCTGGGCCAACTCGAGGTTGTCGAGCCGGTCAGTGTTGTAGTACAGGGTGAACCGAGCCGTCCGCCCCTGCTCGAAGACCTCCCGAATCGCATCAGTGTGGCCCTGTTCCGCGAGGATGGGGTCCTGCTGGAGGTTGTAGATGCCCACCAGCTCGGTGTCGGTGACGTGGAATAGGTCCCGGTGGGCCTGGTTGGTGCGAATCAGAGTGCCCTGGCCATCGCCGATCCACATGGCATGTGGGCTCTGCTCGATCACCTTGTCCAGGAATCTTTCGGATTGGGAAAGCGCTTTCTCGGCCTGCTTCTGTTCATGGATATCGATGCAGACCCCCATGTAGCCCAAGAACGTGCCATCCGAGGCGACTCGTGGACAGCCTCGCTCTAGGATCCAGCGAAAGTCTCCGCTGTGTTGGTGCAGACGATATTCCAACTCAAAGGCTTCCCGTGCGTCGAACCGGGTGACATAGGTCTCCAGGCAGCGGGGCAGGTCATCCGGGTGCACACCTTCAGCCCATCCATCACCTTCCTCCTGCTCCATCGTCCGGCCCGTCCAATCCAACCAGACCTGGTTGAACCAGCTACGCAGTTTGTCGAGGCCCGACATCCAGATAAGCGCGGGTGCGGTGTCGGCCAAGATACGAAAACGGGCCTCGCTTTCCTTGAGTGCCTCCTGGGCCTGCCGCTGGGAGGTCACATCCGTCAGGACCCAGAGGGTCCCTTTACCCCTATCCGATGTGTCGATAGCGCGGCCATTGTAATGGATCCACAGGTGCCCTCCGTCCTTCCGGACCAGTTCTTGTACGGTCTCATATGGCTCCCCCCGGGCGAGGATCGGGTAGGCATCCTGACCCAGACGGTCATAGTCCTCCTGTGTGGAGTAGAGCATCCGAGTGGTGTGGCCCTCCTGTTCCTCTCGGGAATACTGGAACGTGTCTACCATCCACTGGTTGATCCAGACCTGGCGACGGTCAATGATCCTGGAGAATCCAACGTTGGCGTTCTCCAGGATGATCTGCTGTTCCCGAAGCACCTTGTCCAATTCCTGCCGGGTCCGCAGTTGTTCGGTGACATCGGCGATGATGCTGAACAGCAGCTTGCGCTCCAGGATTTTCATGGGGGATGAGTTCACCTCTACTTGCCGAATCTCTCCGTTGGCGATCCGATGGGGGAACATGAAGGTGTTCCGCTTTTGTTCTGCAGCACTGCGGAAGGCAGCTTCGATCTCCGACTGGGGCAGGACATTGAGGTCCGAGATGTGCATGGCATCAAGCCGCTCCCTGGCGTATCCATAGAAGGAGGCTGCAGCGGGATTGGCGTCCACAATGCGGCCGTCTTCAGGGTCCACCAGCAGCATCACTGCCGAGTGGGATTCAAACATGGTCCGGAATCGGGCCTCGCTTTCCCGAAGGGTCTTTTCCTGCGTCTTGCGATGGGATATGTCGTGGACGATGCAGAGCATGGCCCGCGTACCCTGGTAATCCATGACCGTGGCGCTCACTTCGGATTGGATTCTGGAGCCGTCTTTCCGTAGGTGCTCTGTTTCAAACCGGGCAGCGCCGGTGTCCGCAGTTTTTCGGAACCGTGCTTGAACCTCCCCCAGGCTGTCTGGAGCGTGGAGGCTCCCGACCGAGAGGCCCTGCAACTCTTCCTGTGAATATCGAAAATGATCAGCGGCTCGGGCATTGGCAGTGAGGATCGTTCCGTCCAGGGTTATGACCAGGATGGAGTCATTGGCCTCTTGCATGAGCATCTTGTAATAGGACTCTTGCTCGGCAGCCAGCCGCAGGGCCCAAGACCGGCTCCCGACTAGGTTCCATACAAGCAGCGCCAGCAAGGAACTGAGGAGGAGGCCCGCCCCCAGCACCATGCCGGATCTCTCGGTCCCAATCCGTGACCCGAACCCAGGAAGGGCCTGGGCGCGGAGGGTCCATGTGCGGTGCCCGAACTCCATCCGGCGCTGAGCGCTGAATTCGGACAAACCCGTTCCGTATTTCAAACTCGAGACGCTGGCGAACATCAGATTGTCCGGCGAAGGCTCGGTGCCGTCGTGAATCTCGATATCCAGGTCACCGCCCCGTTCCCCGAAGACCCCTGCCATCAGGTCATTCATGCGAAAGGGGGCATAGATCCAAGCCTTGATGTTGGCCCGGCGCTGGTCTGGCTCAGCGAAGGGAGCGTCGGTGGGAGGCCTACCCAGGTTGAACACCGGCACGTACATCAGGAACCCCACTTGGCGGTCCTGGTCTGTCTCCTGCACAAGGGTGACCTTCCCTGAGATGGTCACGTCATTCAGGTCTCGGGCAAGATCCATGGCCGCTCTGCGGATCGGTTCCGAGTACATGTCGTAACCGAAAGCCCGTAGGTTCCGGCCCTCGAAGGGCTCCAAAAAAATGACGGGCGTGTAGAGATCCCGTTCCCCGGCGGGTCGGATGGCGTAAGCCGGGAAGCCTTCCTTCTTGATGGTCTCGGTGTGCTGGGCCAAGTCGGCCTTGAGAACCGCAGGGGAAAACCCCACCCCCTGGATGCCCGGGTAGTTCTGAGGCAAATGCATGGCGGAGACAAACCGGGCGAAGTCCTTCCGGTTCACGGGGGCGGTGACGAGCATCGCATGGGTGTCCCGCAGGACCTGTTCGTAGGTTTTGAGGCGCTGCTCGATGCGAATCTGGGCATCCCGCACTCGAAATTCAAAGTAGGTCTCGCTCTCCCTGCGCTGTTCCGCGGTAGAAGATCGCCAAGCCAACCAAGTGACCCCCATGCAGATCCCGAAGACCAGCAGCGGGATCAGGATGCTCCTGATGCGGCTGACGGGAGCTTGGCTGATTGACACCTTATGCAGATCGGGGCCCATGGGCTCCCTCACATGTTGGTTGGCATTCCCTGGGAGAATTCAGTAAGGATAGGTGGTTGGGGAGGAAGGATTCGAACCCTCGGTACGCAGGATCAAAACCTGCTGCCTTACCACTTGGCTACTCCCCAGGCGGAAAACCAAGCATAGCGCGGGTTCGCGTCTTGCCCAAGCCCTCGGAACCTCAGCTCAGGAGC
>CAIQPH010000144.1 GCA_903873655.1 uncultured Holophagaceae bacterium
CAATGAGGTCTACTTCGGCGGCGGGCGCTACGGCATCGAGGCTGCGGCGGAGTTCTACTTCGGCAAGAGCGCCCCCCAGCTCAATGTTGAGGAATGCGCGCTGCTCGCGGGGCTCGTCCAGAATCCGAACTGGTACAACCCCTACAACCCCGACCCCAAGGCCCGCGCCGCCGCCAAGGCCCGGCGCAACCACGTCCTCATCCGCATGGTGAAGGAGGATTATCTCAAGGCCCCCGAGGCCAGCCAGCTCATCGAGAAGCCCATCCGACTGGCCCGGGAGAATGCCCGCGAAGAGGCTGTGGCGCCCTACGTGGTGGAGGAAGTGCGGAAGTACCTCTATGAGAAGTACGGCCGGGACCAGGCGCTCAACGGGGGCCTGGAGGTCACTACCACCATCGACAGCTACTGGCAGGAAGCCGCCAACAATGCCGTGCGGGCCGGGCTGAAGGCCGTGGACCGCCGCCGAGGCTTCCGCAAGGAGTCCGTGCAGTTCGTCTCGGATCCGGAAACCACGCAGCTGAACGGGTGGACCCGCTACTTCGAGGTAGGCGACAGCGTGCGGGGCGTCATCCTCGGCTGGAAGGCCGGCCGGGCCCAGGTGCGCATCGGCAAGGCGCAACTGGACGTTCCCGAAAGCGCTTTCGCCTGGGCGGGCCGGGACGTGCAACGGCTGTTGCCCCGGAGCGCGGCGCCGCTGTTCCTGGTGAAGACCGCGGACGAGGGCAGGCCGAAGACGCTGGAACTGGACCAGGATCCCTCCGTGGAAGGCGCCCTGATGTCGATCGATCCCATGAGCGGGGAGATCAGGGCCATGGTGGGCGGCTACGACTTCAACCGGTCCAAGTTCAACCGCGCCACCCAGGCCTTGCGCCAGGTAGGCTCCACCATGAAGGCTTTCGTCTATGGTGCCGCCTTTTCCACCGGGAGGACACCCGCCACCATGGTCCAGGACGTGCCGACGCGTTTCCTCGACACCTATGACTACCTCACCATCACGCACCCGGACGGCACCCTGGATTTCAGGCCCCTGCGGCCCGGCGTGAAACCCTACGAGCCCAAGAACTACGAGCGGGATTTCTGGGGACCCATCCCCATCTGGGAGGCCCTGCGGGATTCGCGCAACGTGCCGGCGGTACGCACCCTCGAGGAAACCGGCGTCATGAACGTCATCGATTTCGCCCGCAAGTGCGGCATCACCGGGAACATCCCGCCCTATCCCAGTATGGCGCTGGGTTCCGGCGACTTCACGCTGAAGGAGATGGTGCGGGGCTACGCCACCATCGCCAACGGCGGCCTCCAGGCGCCCGTGCCCTTCTTCATCAAGAAAGTGGCGGACCGCAACGGCCGCGTGCTGGAGACCCACGGCGGTACCGCCACCGAGCAGGTGCTGGATCCCCAGAGCACCTTCCAGCTCATCCAGTGCCTGCAGGGCGTGGCCACTGCCGGCACCGGGGCGCGCGCAGGGGCGGAACTGCAGTGGCCCATTGCGGGCAAGACCGGCACCACCGACGACCACACAGACGCCTGGTTCCTGGGCTTCTCCACGCGGGTGGTGTGCGGCGTGTGGGTGGGGCTCGACGAGAAGAAGACCATCTTTCCGGGCGCCGATGGGGCCAAGGTGGCCCTGCCCATCTGGATCGACTTCATGAAGGTGGCCCTGCCTACCACCGAGCGGGAGGAATTCAAGGTGCCGGACGGCCTGGAGTGGGCCGACATCGACCGCTTCACCGGCCTGCTGGCCACTTCGGCCACGGCGGATCGCGTCCTGCACCTCGCCTTCAAGCCAGGCACAGTGCCGAAGTCTGGCAGTGATGCCGAGGCCATCCGCCAGGTGAAAGAGGCCCGCGACAAGGCCCACACCCAGCCCGTGGAGAGTCGCATCTGGGGCCGGCCGAAAGTGGAGGAGGCCAAGCCGGTGGATTTGAACGCTAGCGATCCGAACGCTTAATCTGGCTTTTCATTCGCTCCAGAACGCAGGGCGCCATTCGGCGCCCTGCGTTCTGGAGTTAGGAAAGGACGGGGTGGCTTCTTTTCCTTATCCACCCTATCAACGACACCATAAGACCCCAGTTCGCCCGCCATCACTCCACGGTGATGGTCAAGCGCCCGCTCAGCAGGCGCACCAGGGTCCCCCAGGCCACGCGCTGGGTTTCTTCGTAGCGGTGGTTTTCGAGTCGGAGCAGGCGGCCCACCTGTTCGTCGGGGTCCACGATGAGGTACTCGGGGACGCCTGCGGCTTCGTAGGTCCAGCGCTTGCGGACGGTGTCCTTGGAGGCGGTGCTGGGGCTGAGAATCTCCACCACCAAGTTCGGCGTACCACTCTCGCTCCAAAACCGGCGCCGTTCGGCGCCCGTTTTGGAGTCAGCTACTTCTTTTTCCAGGTCTTCGTGGGGGCGGCCTTCCAGGGGCGCGGCGTTTCCTTGGGTGCCGGACGGTCCGCCCAGGTTTTCCGGGGGCCTGCCGGGGCGTCAGCCTTGGGCTTGACGTAGGGGCGGGGCTTCTCATCGAGGTCGCGGCGGGGCTTGAAGCTGCCGTCGGGGCGGGTCTTGGAGAAGGCGGAATCCGGCTTGGAAGTATCGCCGCGGGCGGCAGTGCGCTCGGCGTAGGTCCGCTGGGGCCGGGGGCCGCCTTCCTTCCGCTCGCGCGCCGTCTCGAAGCGTGACTTCACCTTCTTCTCGGGCTCGTTGGGCAGGTCGAAGCCGGAAGCCTGGTCGGCCTGGACGAGGCCCAACAGGCCGGCCACGAGGCGCACGGGATCGGCGTCCTTCAGCATCTGGGTGGCCTGCTGGAGCAGACTTGCGCTGACCGAGCCCTGGATGCCGTCCAGCAGCTTGGCTGCCTGGGCTTCGCGGATCTCAGCGGGCGTGGGCACGGCGCGCCAGTCGAGCGTGAGGCCGCCGCGGCGGCTCCAGGCCAGCAGGATGCGGCTTTCCTTCCAGCCCACCAGGGCCATGCTGGAGCCCTTGGCGCCGGCCCGGCCCGTGCGGCCGCTGCGGTGGATGTAGCTCTCCAACTGCGTGGGGATGCCCATGTGGACGACAAGCGGAAGGCCCTCGATGTCGAGGCCGCGGGCAGCTACGTCGGTCGCCACCAGGTAGCGCAGCTTGCCGTCCTTGAACTGGCCGAGGATGCGGGTCCGTGTGGCCTGGGCGAGATCGCCGTGGAGGAAGGCGGCGGGCAAACCCGAGACCGTCAATTCTTCCGCAACCTCCTCGGTCTGCGCCTTGGTCTTGGTGAAGATCAGGGCCGAGCTGGGCTGGTCGCGCAGCAGCAGGTTCACGAGGGCGCGCACGTGCTGGTGGTCGGGCGCCAGCACGGGCGTGTGGGCGATGTCGGCGTGGACGGCGTGCTCCCCGGCCTCGGCCAGTTGGAGCTGTACAGGGTCCTTGAGGAACCGCTTGGCGAGCTTCGCGATGGGGGCGGGCAGGGTGGCGGAGAAGAGGAAGGTCTGCGGCCCCGCGGGCACCTTGGCAAGGATGGTCTCCACATCCTCGAGGAAGCCCATGTTCAGCATCTCGTCGCACTCGTCGAGGACGATCATGCGCACGCGGCTCAGGTCCAGCGTGCCGCGCTCCATGTGGTCCATGACGCGGCCCGGCGTGCCCACGACGACGGGGGAACCCATCTGCAGGGCCCGGAGTTGCGGCGGGTAGGCCACGCCGCCTACCAGGGAGGCGATGGGCAGCTTGGGCATGAGGCTGTGCAGTTCGGCGCCCACCTGCTGGGCCAGTTCCCGCGTGGGGGCGAGGATCAGGGCCTGGGTGTGGCGCTCGTCGGACAAGCGTTGCAGCAGGGGCAGGCCGAAGGCCAGCGTCTTGCCTGAGCCGGTGCGGCTCTGCACCAGCAGGTCGCGGCCTTCGAGACCGGGCCTGATGGTCTGTTCCTGCACCGGCATGGGGGTCTCGAAGCCGCGCTTGGCCAGGGCGGCCAACAGGGCTTCGCTGCAGCCGAGGGCTGCGAAGGTCATATCACTCACTGGGTTCTCCCGGGGCTGTCCCTGCGCGAGTGTGCCAAGTGGCAATCTCTATTTGGCGGATAGCGCCAGCCGGGAGGGGCCCAAACGATCATCATCACTCGAAATGTCTTGAAATACAAGGAGAAAGACCAGAGGTGGCCTGAGGAGATAACATCACTTCATGACGACGCTTCTCCTCATCCGCCACGGCATTGCCGAGGACCCACGAGCGGGTCAACGGGACGCAGACCGGGCCCTGACAGAGGAGGGCTGGAAGAAGACACGAGCCGCCATGAAGGGGCTGGTGGCAATCGGGTACGTGCCCACGCGGGGCTTCAGCAGTCCCTATCGGCGCGCTTTGGAAACCCTGGTGTGCCTCCAGGAGGTGACTGGAACCTTCCCTACGAAGACACGAGACGATCTGAAACCGGATGGCCAGCCCACACAAGTGGATCTCTGGCTGCGCAGCCTGCAGGCTGAAGGCGGAAGTGGGCAAGTGCTGGCCCTCGTCAGTCACCAGCCTTTCCTGAGCGAGCTGATCTTCCAGCTCACGGGCCGGAATGTGGAAGTAAAAAAAGCCAGCTGCACGGTCATCCGTTGGAGGGAAGGTGCGTGGTGCTTCGAGCGGCACTACCAGCCCTCGGAATTGAGACACTGAGATGAGGTCGGCACCGACCTTCGCTACGCTAGCCTCAGGACTGAAACTGCACTGCCGCGTGCAGGGGAACCCCGACGGCCCCTGGCTGGTGCTGCTGAACGGCCTGCTGTCGGATACGACCATGTGGGCCGGTGTGCTGCCAGGGCTTGCAGAGTCCTTCCGCATTCTCACGTTCGACAGCCGTGGGCAGGGCCGCTCCGACGCGCCAGAAGCAGGGCCCTATCCCACGGCTCTGCTGGCGGCCGAGGCTTGGGAGCTGTTCCAAGTGCTGGGCATCGGCCGGCCCTGGCTCATCGGCCTGTCCAATGGCAGCGCCATGAGCCTGGAACTGCTGAGCACGCACCCGGAGGCCTTTCCCGGTGCCGTGCTCACCAGTGTCATGCCCCACTTCGATTTCGCCTTGAGCCTCAAGGCTGAGCACTGGGCACGCTGCCTGGAGGTGGGCGGCGCGCTCATGCAGTTCGATGCCGTGGCTCCCTTCCTGTGGGGCGATGCCTTTCTGGAGGCCCGGCATGGGGTTCTGCGTGCCTACCATCAAGTGGTGACTGGCGCGGGCCGTCCTCTGCACGGCAACCTCCATCAGATCCGGGGCACGCTGGGCTGGGACATCCGGGATCGGCTGGACCGCATCCAGGCGCCAGTGCTGCTGCTCAGCGGCGCTGAAGACCTGCTGACCCCCCCCTGGAAGTGCCTGGAGACAGCCAGAAGGATCCGTGGCTCCCGCTTCGAAGTGGTGCCGGGCATCGGCCATGCCTACCCCGTGGAGGACCCCAAGGGCTTCACGGCCCGGGTGCTGAAATTCATCGCGGAAGCCCAGTCTCGTTTGGCTGATCAGGGAAACTGACTTATCCTGTCAACATCCCCGAGCCACTCCCGACTCGCCCTACCCCTGAGGTGACCTATGGCCACCCCAATTCAGACGCCGACCGTTTTGAGTCTGCAGGAACTCAAGGAACTATCCATCGGCAAGCTCGCCGAGCTGTCGAAGACCTTGGGCATCGAGAACCCGCTGGCCATGCGCAAGCAGGAGCTGGTGTTCAGGGTGCTGCAGGCCCAGGCCGAGCGCGAAGGCCAGTTCTTCTCCGAGGGCGTGCTGGAAGTGCTGCCCGAAGGCTTCGGCTTTCTGCGCAGCCCCGACCAGAACTACCTCGCAGGTCCTGAAGACATCTACATTTCCCCCAGCCAGATCCGCAAGTTCAACCTGCGCACGGGCGACACACTGTCGGGCATGATCCGCGCACCGAGGGAGGGCGAGAAGTTCTTTGCCATGCTGCGGGTGGATGCGGTGAATTTCGATCCCCCGGAGTGGGCCAAGGACCGGATGCACTTTGATGATCTCGTGCCGCTCTACCCCAAGCATCACCTCCGCATGGAGCGGGATGCCCAGGAGCTCAGCACCCGCGTCATGGACCTGATGACGCCCATGGGCAAGGGGCAGCGCGCCCTCATCGTGGCGCCACCACGCACCGGCAAGACTGTGCTGCTGCAGAACATCGCCAACTCCATCACTGCCAACCACCCGGAGGTCTTCCTCATCGTGCTGCTCATCGACGAGCGGCCCGAGGAAGTCACGGATATGGAGCGCAGCGTCAAGGGTGAGGTGGTTTCCAGCACCTTCGACGAGCCCGCCACCCGCCACGTCCAGGTGGCCGAGATGGTCATCGAGAAGGCCAAGCGGCTGGTGGAGCACAAGAAGGATGTGGTGATCCTGCTGGATTCCATCACGCGCCTGGGTCGGGCCTACAACACCGTGGTACCGCCCAGCGGCAAGGTGCTCTCCGGCGGCGTGGACTCCAATGCGTTGCAGCGGCCCAAGCGGTTCTTCGGCGCGGCCCGCAACATCGAGGTGGGCGGCAGCCTCACCATCATCGCCACGGCCCTCATCGAGACCGGCAGCCGCATGGATGACGTGATCTTCGAAGAGTTCAAGGGCACCGGCAACAGCGAGATCGTGCTGGACCGCAAGCTCAGCGACCAGCGCATCTTCCCGGCCATGGACATCCAGAAGTCCGGCACCCGCAAGGAGGACCTGCTCATCGAGCCCGCCAAGCTCGCCAAGATCTGGGTGCTGCGCAAGATCCTCAGCGCCAGCGGCCCCAGCGAGAGCATGGAGCTGCTGGTGGATCGGCTCGGCAAGACCAAGACCAATGACGAGTTCCTGGCGAATCTGCAAGAACCGCCGCCCAGGAGGTAGTGGCTGGGCTTGAAATCTGGCTGCGCCAAATTTCGAGTGAGGCTGCTTCGCAGCCAGATGACCTGCTGTTGTTCGTTGGGAGGCGCCAGCCTCCCTCACTCAGGATTTGGCCGCAGGCCGAATCCTGAGCACCGGCTAAACTGCAAGGTCGCAAGCGAGCCCAACCTTGACCTTTCCCCACACTCCATTCCACATCCGCGACGTCGAGGTGCCCAACCGCCTCGTGATGGCGCCGCTGCACGAGATCACTGATCAGCCATTTCGAAAATTCATCCGCGAGATCGGCGGGGTGGGTCTGACGGTATCGGAGATGATCAGCAGTGAGGCGCTGATCCGCAATGCGCGCAAGGCCGAAAAGATGATGGCGGAGACTGGCGAGCGGCCGTTGTCCATGCAGATCTCGGGCGGTCGTCCCGAAGCCCTGGCGGAAAGCGCCGCCATCTGTGAGGCTGCAGGGGCGGACATGGTCGACCTGAACATGGGCTGCCCCGCCAGCAACGTCACCAAGGGCGGAGCGGGCTCGGCGCTGCTGCGGGACATCCGGCTGGCGGAGCGCTGTGTTACTTCAATGGTGAAGGCCGTGAAGGTACCTGTGACGGTGAAAATGCGGGCGGGCTGGGACGCCTCCCAGAAAGATCGCGGCGAATTCCTGGATTTCCTGCGCATGTTCGAAGCCGCGGGCGTGCAGGCCCTGGCCATCCACCCCCGCACCCGGGCCCAGCAATACGAGGGTCAGGCGGACTGGAGCATCATCGCCCGGGCCATGGAGGTGGGCACGACCTATCCCATCATCGGCAACGGGGATGTGAATGTCGCCGAGGATGCCTTCCGCATGGTGGCGGAGACCAGCTGTGCCGCGGTGATGATTGGCCGCGGGGCCCTCACCAATCCCTTCCTCTTCCGGCAGATCCTGGAGCCAGAGCTGGTGGTGACCACGGAGATGCGCATCGATGCGACCCTGCGGCTCTTCCAGATCCTGCTGGACCTGCTGGAGCCGCGGGAGGCCCTGCACAAGATCAAGAAGATCGGGGCCTGGATCACCAAAGGCGTGCCTGGTGGCCACGGCTTCCGCCAGAACCTGCACGCCGCCAGCGATGCCCAGGCCCTCATGGCCGCCATCGATGCCCTCAGGCACCAGGGCGCCGCCTGATCATCCCGAGCAGGCTGGTCGCGGAATGCGCGCAAGGGGCGCGGAAACAGCAGAAGAGCTGCAGGCTTTTCTTCCGCGTCTTCTGTGAGGTTCTGTGCTTTCCGCGACCAGCGCTTTCCTTTGGTCCTGGAATGGATGGGTCAGGTCAGGCTGGCCCTTCGGCGGTGGCTTCTTCGAGGGTGAAGGCGGGGCTCGCGGTCATGGGCACTCGGCGGATGAGACAGCATTCCGCGGGACAGCGGTCGCAATATAGGCGGCAGCAGGGATCCACGTGGGTGTGGACCTCGCCTTCGATGGGGCCATCCGCCAGCGCCTTCTTCCCAAAGTCCTCGCACAAGTCGTGAGCCTGGCGCACGGGGTAGTACTCAGGCACGACGATGTGGACATCCACATGGGTGTAGCGGCCGCTGCGGAAGGTGCGCAACTCATGGAGGGCGATGATATCACAGGTGCGCACCCGGTTCATGGAGACCAGGACCTTGTCGAGCATCTCGGGGTCCTCCATGTCCAGCAGGGCCTGGGAGGACTCCTTCACCAGCCGGAAGCCCGTGCGGGCCAGCAGCAGGCCGACGATCCCGGCCATGAGAGGGTCGAGCCAGTGGATGCCGGTGACCTTCACGGCGATCAGGCCGGCGCCGATGCCCACCGTGGTCCAGAAGTCCGAAAGTATGTGGTGGCCGTCAGCCTCCAGCGCCTTGGAGCGCGTCTTCCGGGCCTGCTGGAGCATGTACCAGCCCAGCAGGCCGTTGAGGGCGCCGGCCAGGAGGTTGACGGCCAGGCCTTTGCCGATGTCCTTCAATTCCACGCCATAGATGAGGCCTTTGGCGGCCTCCAGCAGGATGAAGACGGAGGCCAGGGAGATGAGCCCGCCCTCGAAGGCGGCACTGAAATGCTCGATCTTGCCGTGGCCGTAGGGGTGCTCCTTGTCGGCAGGCTTGCCCGCGAAGATCACGGCCCCCAGGGCGAAGATGGCGGCCACCACGTTCACGATGCTTTCAATGGCATCGGATTTCAGCGCGACCGAGCCGGACATCTTGTAGGACAGGAACTTGAGGCCCAGGAGGCCCGTGCCCGCCACGATCGACAGCAGGGCCAGCTTCATCCTGGATTTCTGTTCAAGGTGTTCGGCGGACATGGCAGCTCCGGTCTTCAGCCTATCAGCCGAGTTCCTCGAAGAGACCGCGCTGCACGCCATTGCCAGGATCTGCCGGAAAGGGATAGGCGGAAGCATGGGCCCAGGGGCGATCCGGATCAAACGGCCCCGGGGGCGGCAGATCCGGGGGGAGCCAGCGGAGGGCTGGTGGAGCCTGGAGCTGCCCAAGGAGGGTCTGGGCGCCGGCTTCGGGCGGCATCGCAGGCAGATCGG
>CAIQPH010000145.1 GCA_903873655.1 uncultured Holophagaceae bacterium
CCCCGCAAGCGGGGCCTTTTTGACTGGAGCCAACTACAGGATTCGAACCTGCGACCTGCTGATTACGAATCAGCTGCTCTACCAGCTGAGCTAAGTTGGCGCTGGCATTCAAACTCTATCAGATTGGCTACTTAGGTCAAGGAGAATAATTTTAGGACCTGAGTACCTACCCCGATTTACGAGTTCCATTTAGGACTCAGTTAGGACCCAGGTATGATAGGGGTCGGAGTTGAGCCATGCGGAGTCGCAAGCAGGCCATCAAGATGGGGCTGGTGAAGCTACCGGTCCCTAGACCCGTCAAGGAGATGGAGTTCATCGGAAAGAACTGGGAACAGCTACTCCCCACGGGGAAAAGCTACCGAATCACCGATTCTGACACGCCGGGACTGGCTTGCAAAGTGAGTCCGAAGGGGGAGCACAAGTGGGTGGTGCGCCATAGTCCTGAGAAATACCACCAAGTGGAGGAAATCATAGGACCTTGCGAGGTCATCACCATCATAGAAGCTAGAAAGGAAGCTCTTAGGATTGCCAATGGCATCCCCCGGAAGATCGCGATCTACAAGCGGCCTACCAAGTCAGGTCCTAAATCAGGTCCTAAATCTGCCGCCCCTGCCCCACCTGCCCCTAAGGTGCTGACCTTCAAGGAAGCCATTGATAACTTCATGGTGATCTATCCTCATAAATCAGACGCGGAGAAGCGGAACAAGGGTGTCAACTTTAAGCGGATCTTAAATGCGTGGGGAAGCCTGCCTGTCAACCCAGGTCTCACCGAAAAGATGGTCCTGGATTTCTTGGATGACATCCTCATAGAGCCCACGAAAGGCGGCAAGCCAAAGAAGTCCACTTACAACTCCGTTCTCAGGACTCTCAAGCGGTTCTACAAATGGGGTCGAGTGCGCTACGGATTAGGGCCAACACCCTGCACAGATATTGAGTTCATGGGCATTCGGGGACGGAAGGAGAGGCTCTACTACCCCGACCTGGAGCTTCTAGGGGCCGCATTGATGAGATCCGAACACCAATACCGATGGGGGGTCATCGTCCCACTGCTTTGCGGTGGTCGTATCGGGTCACTGGAGAACATCGAGCAGGGGCGCTATGACTCGGTGAAGCGGAGGTATGAATTCCAAGATGTTGAGGGCACCAAGGACTTAGATTACCTTTATATCAGTCCCCACACTCAGTGGTGCCTGGACCAGCTCCCTCGAATCTCCCCTGCCCTGATCCGTACAGCCTGGGAGCAGATCCGTGAGGACGCGAAGTTTGACCGATTGATCTGGCGGCATGACTTCAGACGAACTTTTAGGAGTCTCGGGTCTGACATAGAGGAAGACCACATCAAGCTGGAGTGCCTTATCGGACATAGCCTGGGAACCCTAGGAGAGATTTACCACCACAATGACTGGAAGGTTTTGGGCGAGGTCAATGACCGCGTCTGCCTGAAACTGTGGGAGTCCATGAAGCTACCCAAATTGATTTGAGGATCATTACTTCGCAATTTTCTTTGCATTTCATTTCTAGCCCAAATACTCCACAGCCCTAGCCAGTAAAGCCCTGTGATAGGGCCTCAGCAGGCGCTTCTGCCCTTCGGGCAGCACTCGCCATAGCCGCCGCATGTCCTTCGCTGGCAGTCCCTGAACATAGGCAAGGTGCCTCGCTTGATCCCCTTCAAGCGCCTCCAGGTGCCGCCTGACATCTCTGAGCCTCATCCGGTCAGAGTAGCGCGGCTACCCGGCCCCAGGGGGGCCCTGCCCTGGCGCTTTGATAACCCGAGGATGGATCCGTATAGGGGGGGGGAGAGCCCCTCTCACGGAGGTCCGAATGCAGAAAGGAAAGGAATGGCTGTTGCCGCCCCCTTCAATTGACGAGGCCCTAGCTCGTTTTCGGGCGATTCTGACGGAATCCCGACCAAAGCTATCACGCCATGAGTGGGTGGCCGTCCTTTCCGTCATGCGCGGTGCCGAGGTGGATCCGGCCCTTTGGCCAAGGGTGGGGGAGTTCATCGGAACCAAGGTCCTCATGGACCTTGACCCCCTACTTCGAAAGTCCCTAAGCCTGGATGAGGATTTCGAGCTAAGGCTAAGCCACCTCTCAAGTTCTGAGGGATGGACCATGGTCAGCATTACTGAGACCTACTGGCAGCACCCGGCCACTTGGTCGTCCATGGATGACTACCTCAACTCGGCAAACCTCTGTTGAGGCTTTCGAAGCCCCGAAAACTCGATGGTCGGACCGTATTAGAGATGGAGGGAATCATGGGAATTGAAATCTACGAGTCGATAAGGCTCAACTTCATGGAGGTAGCTGAGCGGGTCTACTGTGAGGGACTGATCCTGCACCGGATTGATGCCGTCCTCAGCAGCGCCCACATCGAGCGACTTGAGGAGGGCCGCGTCCAGCAACTCAAGGGGCTTTTCATCCACCATGTGGACCTTATGCGCGATGCCCACTCCGAGTGGAAGCTTGGGAATGACCATCTGGAGGAGTGCCTAGCTCACTTTGACCGAGTAGGCCTGAGTCCGAAGCACAGCAAGGATCTGGTCCTCATTCGGCAGATGGAGGAATTGCTTTCGATCATCAGTGACATCATCACCCTCGAAGAACTGACCACGGCCATTGAGGATGACTTTGGGGTAGGTGGGCGGAACACGGGATCGGCCGTGTAGGCGGATGAAGATCGTTGAATCCAGGCTTCGGCTATGGGGGCATCCGTCTGTCTTGAACCAATTTTCTCCCCAAGTGAATCGCCAGCATTTCGTCCCGTCTTTTAGGGATACGGAAAGTCCACCAAGACCTTAGGAGGAACCGATGAACCTTTCTTGAGTCGCCCCGTGAATTTCTTTCTGAACCCCCGTATTTAGATGTGAAGACCATGTCTTCCCTCAGTAGGAGTTGTTGAATGTCCAAATATGACCGTCCTTTTGAACATCTGGCTAGCTTTGAGGCCGCCGCCAATGAATGGAACAAAGAACGCAAATCCGCTCTCTCTAAACACCAGAAAGGATCCTCCCTTCGGGTAGCAATTCTCAACCCTGGGCAGACCTCCTGGGAGATCCGTGAAATTCCACACAATTTAAAAGGATTTCAGGATCTTGTTGGCGGTCGCATCATGCACATTTCATCGGACTCTGGAATGTTCGAACTCTATGTGAATGAAGATCAAGACCCAGAATCTGCTCTACCGATATCTGCCCTCGTTCGGCACGATCCCATTCGCTTCTTCATCGGTCCCATCGTGGCTTTTGGTGCGCGAAATCCCTTCCTTGATTTCGAGTTGCCGATCACGCCTGAATCATTGGCCGCTGTAGAACAGGCGTTACAACCTGTCGGGCCTTTGACCTAGAGGTTGGAGGACCACCGAGCCACTCACCTACGGCTGAATCCTATTTTTCAGCTTATTGAGAGGGACCTCCCTCACCCGCTGGTAGCAGCCCACGGAGCCACAATGTTCTTCACCCTTCACCCCGCTACACCCGTGCCCATGGTCGCCAGGAATCTGGTTGAACCTTGGGGCTGCTCACGGATGACGCGGGGTGATTTTTGTTAAGTCCTGAATACCGTTTGACCAGTCAAACAGTATTCAAGTACGCGCACAAATTATTCACCCAAGAGAACCATTTGACTGACGGAGGTAGTCAATGAAGGAAGTAGTCGTAAGCTGGAATGCAATTCCCGAGGGTTTCTGCGGATTCAAGAAGGGGAGCAAGGTCAACGATGACCTCAGGGAGGTGTTGGCCATGGCCGCCACGGCGGAAGTGGCCAGACACTACCCAGATGCCGATCTCACCCTCGATCTGGATGGTAGCTCGACCCTCCAGGTGCTGGTTGATGGCCAGCCTAATCAAGCCCTCTTCGATGATCTGGAGATCTGCCTGCTTCAGGCCCAGGATGACCTTGTCATTCTCCATGGGGCTGATGGCCAGGTAACCGGAGGTTGCTTGGCCGGGGTGATACCAGGATCCGAACTTTCGGATGAGTTCACCATCGTTGCCCACGAGTTCATGGAACTGGCCATGCATTTGAACCTCACCAATGAAGAGGTCGGGAAGATTGTCAGGCTCATGGTCGAAGTCGCCGTGCGAGGCGGCGAGGTCCGCCATGCGCCGGAGGTACTGGATCACTTGATGGACCGGGTAGGTGCCTTGGTTGGCATCCCTTATCAGGGGTTCTTTGAGGTTGAAGGAGACTACCTACGCCTCAAGGACTGGGGTGCAGCCAGGCAGGACCGCCAGGAGGCCCTTTAAGGGCCCTGGGCCGACCTGTGATGCCTTCGGCGACACCGAGAGGGCTTCCTGATCACGAATCTTTTGTGAGCGTCCATGCTCGGATTGAATATGGCTTGACTGCTTATCTCGAAATTATCCGCATGGTCGAAATTTTATTTTCGCGGCACGGTCCAGGCAGGTACCAAGCAGGCTTGAGAGATCGCTTGTGAGCCATGTTTGTAGGGGCTTCACGGGGGCAAAACACGGCCTCTGAAACCTGAAATTGGCTTTCATTGAAGGCTGGATTCAACCCGCCACGAGGATGCTTCCCTCATGCACACCATCTCCAAAACCTCCTCACATCGACCGGTGGCCAGCAGAAAGCTGGGAAGCACCAACCGGGGTTGTGGGGAGGCCTTTTTCTTTGGCGGCCAGGCCGCCCGCTACTCGCCCCTCTGAGCCTCGCTCATTGGGGCCGATCCCATTTGTGACAAACCGACCTGATCCAACCAATCCAGCTAGTCAAACCAATCCATCAAATCCAACACACCCCACCGTTACCCGCAGTACCCGGCAGGCCTCGAAGAGGTTGTGCTAACTCAAACCGGATGAATTGGAACCCCTATGTGGGTTGGATGGGAGAATTTAAATGAGTGGAATAAATGAAACGAATTACCAACCGGACCTGAACGCGGCCCAGCAGTGGATCGCGACCATCAGGAACTGCTCTCTTGATCAGGTGTTTGTGCAGAACACCTTCTTCACTTGCATCCACCCGGAGCAGGATGAGGCCCTCAAGAAGTATCTGCCCAGGAACTATCCGGGCTATCTATCCCATGTCAGCGGCCAACTCTTCAAAGATTCCAAGGCGGGTTATGGGATCTATGCGGCCCCCAACGAGGTCACCGGGGCCCGTAGAATCAAAGAGGCCGTAACGAAGGTCTTCACTCTTTGGGCTGACCTGGATGATAAGGATGCCAAAGTCATCTGGTCGCCGGATTTAATCCATGAACTCCCCCTCAAGCCCACCATGGTGGTCAGCACTGGAGGTGGCCACCACCTCTATTGGTGCTTGGTCGCTGCCCTTGAGTCAAATGAGCATGAGGTCAAGGTTCGTGTGGAGAATCTACTTCGAGGAATTCGCGCATCCCTTGAAAGGTTTGGAGCAGATAAGAAGGTGCTGGATTGCAGCCGGGTCCTCAGGGTACCTGGCTTCTTCAACACCAAAGCCGACCGGAAAATGGCCCAGACCCGGATCATCTACTCAGATGGCCCTCGGCACACCCTGGAGGAACTTGAGACTGCCTTCCCCCCGGTTCCGGATCCGAATACCCGTAACTTCACGACAACTCCAGTTCTGGATTCCGACATTAACCATGTGGATCAACAGGAGAGAGACAGTCTGGGCATTGAATGGCTGAGAGAATGCCCTCCATCCATTCAGGGACAAGGTGGTGATGCAGCTTTGCACTCTGCTGCTCTGGGACTGGCATACCTAGGCATCGGTGAGACCAGAGGTGCACAACTCCTGGAGGGTTACTTCAACCCTAGGTGTAGTCCCCCCTGGGGTGCCAGCAAGTTGGAGTACGAGATCTCCAGAACCTGCGCCTACACACGGGAGCGTGGCCAATTTGGCTATAGGCTTCTGACCCTGGACCTGCAGGCCGTCACAGGCCCCTTGGCCACAACCCTGACCTTTGGCCCCTCAAACAATGAAGCAACTGTCGAGCTTCCGCCTGGTGAGCATGTAGCAATCCCTTCAGACCCCACCATTCAGCGCAGGTATATCGAGGGTGCTGGCAACATGGCCCTTATCACCAGGAAAAAGGTGACCAAGAAAGAGAAGGATCCAATTACGGGCGAAGAAAATGAGGTCGATGAGTATGAGGTCCGTTGCCTCTCGATGTGTGACTTCATTGCGACCATCACCCAAGAGAACATCATCCATGAAGGCGATGGAACTTACTCCCAATATTGGATTGATGCACTCACGGCTGGTGGGAAGCCGCTGCCCACCTTGAAGGTAAAGGCTGATGAATTCCCGTCCATGAAATGGTTGGATCAATGGGGTGCCGATATCTCCATTGCCCAGAGTTGGCCAAGGGCTCATGGCAGCGTCACTGGAAATATCAAGGAAGCCCTTGTGGAGAGGAAGAAGGTCTTTCCACCAAGCCACTGCGAGGTTTGGGATCATCTCGGCTGGCGCGACATCAGAGGTACCATCACCTACCTCCACGCCAAGGGTGGAATCACCGCCGATGGACTTGTTCCTAGCCTGACCGTGGATACAAAGCAGCCCAGTCTTAAGAATTATGGTTTCGACAAGATCCATGAGGGTGATGATTTGCGGCAGGCCATAAGGGCTAGTCTGAGCATCCTTGACCTCGGCGGAAGTGCTGAGCACCCGATGGGTGGTGATGTCGCCACGATCCCTGTCTACCTTGCGACCTTCCGCTCAACTCTCCCTACCTTGCCGAAATGGGGTTGCCACACCCATGCTGGCACTGGCAAGGGCAAGAGCACCCTCATCGCCCTCCTCCAAGGCCATTTCGATGTCGGGGCGACAGATACAACATTGGCGGGAAGTTGGCTTTCTACCCCTGCGGCCCTGGAAACACTCGTTCATGCTGCCAAGAACTGTGTTGTACCTATTGATGATGCCAGCCAATCTGTGGACAAGATCGACCAGAAGATGGACCGCATTTTCCGGTCAAGCGGTAATGGGACCTCCCGCCAGCGCATGAGATCCACCATGGAAGCTATGCGGTCCTTCCCCCCGAGGGGAATGGTCCTCAGCACGGGTGAAGACCTTCCCGCTGGGCACTCATGCCGCGCTCGGGTGATGCTCATCAGCACCCCTGCCATCGTCCACCCCCAAGGGGATAACAGCCTCCTGGACAAGCTCCAACAGGATGTGCGAGAGGGCGTAATGACGGGGGCCATGGCAGCTTGGTTGCAGTGGCTTGCGCCGCAGGTAAAGGAGATCGAGAAGGATTGGTCCAAGATTTTAATCAGCCAACGCAAAAGCATGGATCTTCAACTCATCGCGCAGCACGGACGGTCTGTGGACCAGGTTGCTGAACTTCTCATCACAGGCCGACTCGTGCTGAGTTGGGCTGTGGCCCAACAGGCCATCACCCCGGAAGAGTCCAACGCCTATATGGCACGATTCATAATGGCATTTATGGCCTTATCAGAAGATCAGAAGGTTGAACAGAATGCGGAGAACCCAGTTACCAAGTTCTTCAATCTCCTGCCTGATCTGATGGCCGCAGGGAACTGTCACTTCCTAGATGCTGATTCCAATGATCTATCCGGTGCACCCAGATCACACCAGAACGAGTTTGGTTGGAGCTATTCTGGTTCTGGCGAACTTGGCGGATGGAAACCACGAGGTGTCTGCGTAGGAAAGCTGAAGGGAAACTTGATCTATCTCAACCAGACCGCAGCCCACTCGGTGGTAGTCGAATATGCCAAGCGCAGCGGAACATCATTTGCCATGACGGGGCAGATGTTCTGGAAATCAATGAAACCTTTCCTCGTCAAGGGCGATGGCCGGAATCTTGGCAAGAAGATGTCCAGCAAACTTGCGGAAGGGATGGAAAGCACCCACGCCCCCTGCCTCCTGATCACCTCATTCCCTGATTGGGAGGGGTTGCCCATCCCCACGACAAAGGAAGGCTTGAAGGAGACCCTCGGGAATCAAATGGGGGGATCTGGTGGGCAGTTTGAGGGTGTTGGACCTATTCCGAACTTCTCAGCCTTTCCTTCGGGGGTTGGAACATTGCAGCCTCCAAAATGAGCCTTAACAATCGTCAACAAATACGGGCCCCGAATGGGGCCCTTCCTACATCCCTGTAGGAATCGACTATTCCACGATGCCACCTAAATGATGTTAAATAAGGAGGTTTCCTACCATTCCTACATTCCTACCGGTTTAGAAAATCATGCGCTTCAGGTGTGGGTCACTCACCGCAATGACCAGGGTGTGTGTAAGTAACGAATCTATAATTTTTGTAGGAATTGTAGGAATAGTAGGAAATGGACGCAAATAGCATTGAGGTATATGGGCTTCTTGATTCCTACATGAATTCCTACATTCCTACATACCACGACCTGCGCCGAATCCACTGCATGGTACCCATCCCGCTTGATCGCGCATCGGCCTAAGGGCTGCAGCGCCTATCCCACGGCCTCCATGGGCCCTAACTCCACCCGGAGGCCCCTGCGCCCCACCTTCCCTTGGGTCCCACTGCCTGGCGCACCGGCCCGTAGGCCGCAGCGCGCTTCTGTCGCCCCCCTGGATCACCAAACTCGGCCATGGTGACGGACACCGGGAAGAGGCCTTCCAAGCCACCTGGGGTGGCGAAGCGCCCCTCCATGGAAGTAATCCTGCCCCACTACTGCCGCCCTCATCGGGATGACCTAGGTGAGATGAAGAATTTTTCTTTAGGAACTTTTGAATCTGATGAATTTCTCGATAGTGGAACCGTATTGACTAATGAGCATCCCGCTCCAAGGAGATTCAAAATGAGCAATCCGAACCGTAACCCCGCAACTCGCACTCCTGAATACGCCGCAAAGCTTAAAGCGTGGCCTTTCCAGGAAGCCTACGACAACGCGATGTGGGACTTTACTGACGATATGGAACAGGGTGATGACTCTCTCTCGTGTGTCCAGAGCATTATGGTCACCTATCTCCAGATGGCGTGGCTTGCGGCTAGGGCCGCATTTGGGGAGGCTGCTACCCCTGATATCGCGTGGAAGATCTACATCAAATCTCAGCGGGAGGCTCGTGAGATGACCCAGGCTTTCGATGAGATGTACGAGAAGCACCTGGCTGATACCGAGGATGCTCCCGAAACTCTCAAGGCCTCCGCTGAAGAGACCATCTAATGAACCGCCCTTAGCTCAGCAGTGGCGGTCTAGTGAAATAGCACGGGTCAGGGATCATCCTTGGCCTGTGCTTTTCCTCATTTTTGCGCCGACCACGAACCACCTATGGCCGCAACGCCCAGCTACGGCCGTGCCGGGAGCCTGTTCTGCAATATCCGGGACCCCAGAACCATGATCGTCTTGGCAGGTGTGGGTGGCTCCAAGACCACAACCTCAATCGCCTTGTCCACCTGGTCTTGGCTCATGATGGCAATGGGAATTTTGATGGATAGCATTCTGGATGTACGGATCATGGCGGCTGGGCTCCTCCCTGAAAGGGATACAGCGTCCGCCACCATGGGCTCCCACGCCCAGTCCGTCATGGTCGCCAGAGTCACACTGGGCTGTGGTCACCGCCGTGCAACCCATCACTTCCATGGATGCTGAGTCGAGAAAACTCTCGATCAGACCTTCTTCTTTGGATCCTTCTCCTGCTTGACCTTTGCTTTCTCTGCCTGCTTCCCGGCTTTCTGCTTCGCACCCTTTTCCTTGTCCTTCTTGCCGCCCTTGTCGCCCATGATGCCCCCCGTATGTATGTCGGTGTCCTTCACCTGCAAAATGGTGGTCGTGGTCTGCCGACAATTCCAGCCCCATTTTCACCTCCCTCACGCCTACATTCACCGAGCCCTTGGTCTGTCACCCTATAGGCAATCCAGCCCTGGAGCCCTCAATGGAAGCCATCACTACCCTGACCAAGGCTGACCTATCCCATCACCTCATGGACCGACTTGAACTCGGGAAGAAGGACGCTGACCTCCTAGTGAACACCTTCCTGGAGGCCATCATCGGCTCTCTGAGGGCTGGTGAAGGCGTGGAGCTTCGAGGCTTCGGCAGTTTCCGCCTTCGGGACCGCCTGGCCCGTCAGGGCCGCAATCCCCGCAGCGGAGAGTCCATTAAGGTCCCGCCCAAGCGGGTGGTCTACTTCAAGCTGGGCAAAGAGCTTCGCAGCAAGCTCATTGATGAGTAGAAAACAGACCTGTCTCTTGAAGGCATGCGGATACTCTCAGGGTGTGAACTGACCAGCATTTCACATTAACTGCGCAGGCATCCCCCGGTAGCCCTGGGTCCCTTGCGGACAAAGTAAGCACCATTGGGAACATGGATGAGCCCAAAATCCAAATCAGGAACCAACAAGTCTCGGCCTTCCAAGGCTGCCGACACCCCTCTGCCCCAGGTTGAGGGATCTCTGTCCTTCCCTATCGTGGGCATCGGTGCGTCCGCTGGGGGCTTGGAGGCCCTGGACGAGTTTCTGAAAAACTTGCCCACCAATAGTCAATTAGCATTGGTGGTGATACAGCACCTGGCACCGACCCTGCCGGGAATGATGGTGGAACTGCTTCAGCGGTCCACGACCATGAAGGTCGTGCAAGCCTCCGAGCAGTTGGTCATCAAGCCTGGATACATCTATGTCATTCCACCGGGCAAAGACCTTTCCATGCTGCGTGGGAAACTCGTCCTTTTCCCTCCAGCCGAGCCCCATGGGCAGCGGCTCCCCATTAACTTTTTCTTCGAGGCGATGGCGCAGGACCTTGGAGCCCGAGCTACGGCGCTGATCTTCTCAGGCATGGGCTCGGATGGGACCTTGGGAGCCAAGGCCATCAGGGAGAAGGGAGGCTTGGTCCTCGTCCAGGACCCCGCTTCAGCGAAGTATGACGGGATGCCTGGAAGTATCGTCAGAGAGGGCCTCGCCCAACTGATCGCGGCCCCGGCCCAACTGGCGGTGGATTTGATCCGGCTCCTGTCGGGCGAACTGAAACCGCCCATGAAGGAACCCCTGTCCTCCGAGCAGGACCGTAGCTCGTTTGACCGGATCTGCATCCTCCTGCGTGGCAGAACCAGCCATGATTTCTCGCTCTACAAAAAAAGCACGATCTATCGGCGGATCGAGCGGCGGATGGGTATCCATGCCATTGACTCCATCTCAACCTACGCCAAATTCCTTCAGGAAAACCAACAAGAACTGGACCTGCTCTTCAAGGAACTGCTCATTGGCGTGACCAACTTCTTCCGGGATCCGGAGTCCTGGGAGCAACTGGCCAAAGAAGTCCTCCCTGAACTCATCACTTCTCGCCCTGAGGGTGGAGCCCTTCGTGCCTGGGTGGCGGGTTGCTCCACCGGGGAAGAAGCAGTCTCTCTTGCCATCACCTTCAAGGAAGTCCTCGCGGCATTGCAGCCAACAGCCCCCTTCACGCTCCAAATCTTTGCCACGGATCTGGATCAAGACGCCATTGAGAAAGCCCGGTTGGGCCTCTATGGCCCCAGGGCCATGTCGGC
>CAIQPH010000146.1 GCA_903873655.1 uncultured Holophagaceae bacterium
CACCCGGCGTCCAGTCCCAGACCCCGCCGCCCAGGAGCAGCGCGAAGGCCAGGATGGCTCGCAGGATGGACCGCAGGGGGAACCTCCGAAGCTTCCATCATAGGGCCGCCCCCCTGTGGCGACAACAAAGGACCGTTCGCGGCATGATCCGGGCAGGAAAAAGCGGAACCGCAGATGACACAGATTGCGCAGATGGGCGCCGGCTCGCCCTGAGTCACCGGCTGGGACTCTTCAAATGAAAAAGGCAACCTGATTATCGGCGACCCTCAGCCTGAAAGCCTTGTCTTGATATTTAGGACCGTTGGTCCTATGGTTAATCCATGGCCCGACCAGACTGCTTGCCTGAGCCCTTTCATGCACTCGCCCTTCGATACGGGGGTGTGGGTGCCCTCGCCAAGGCGTTCGGGGTCACGCGAAGAACAATCAATCGTTGGGCTGATGGTTCAAGAAAGCCTCAAGGCCCCGCCATGATCCTCTTAGGCCAAATGCTGAAAAGCACCAGATGAAAAGTCCAGGGAAAGGACCAGGACCAGAGCCGTCCAAGAGAATTGAGGCGAAGCCTCCCGTGGCGGAGACCATCGTGCAAACGGCCGCCTCGGTCTCAATGGACATCTCCGGCCCGGTTGCGGCGGAATCCAGTGCTGCGAGCGAGCGCCTCCTGGCTGACTTCGTTTCGGATGAACGCAGTCCGGCAGGTGTAAAGGACTATGAGCACACCGCATCCAATGATCTTGCCGAGCCCGGTGGGAGCCCAGAGGACGAAGGGCCCGAAGGTATGGATGCTTCGTTGGCACTTTTCGATCAGAGTAAGATTCGGCGCGTGTATAACGAGTCAACGAAGACCTGGTGGTTCTCTGTCGTTGACATCGTGCAGGTTTTAACTGAACAGCCGGATTTCCAGGCCGCACGCAACTATTGGAAGGTCTTGAAAAACAGGCTTGCAGCAGAAGGTAGCGAAGCGGTTACAAAATGTAACCAGTTGAAAATGGCCGCCGCCGATGGCAAACAGCGCCTCACAGACGCCGCCACACCGGAAACCCTTCTTCGACTGGTGCAGTCGGTTCCGAGCCCCAAAGCAGAACCCTTCAAGGTTTGGTTGGCCAAGGTCGGCCATGAGCGGATGCAGGAACTCGCCGATCCGGCTCTTGCCCTGGATCGGGCCAGAGACCTTTGGCAGAAACATGGTCGAAGCGAAAAGTGGATCCAGCAGCGAATGACTGGGCAGGAAACCAGGAACAAACTTACGGATTACTGGATGGATCACGAAATCGAAGAGGGGGAGGAATACGCCATTCTCACGAATCTGATCCACGAAGAGTGGTCTGGCGTCAGCGTAAAGGCCCACAAGGGTCTGAAGGGGCTTCGCACCCAGAACTTGCGGGATCACATGACCGAGGCGGAATTGATCTTCACAGCCCTGGCCGAACTATCCACCCGCCAAGTCGCAGAAAGCGTGGAAGCCACTGGAATGCCCGAGAACAAGGAAGCGGCAAAAACGGGCGGGCAAATTGCTCGCAATGCTCGCCTTGATCTCGAACGTCGGACCGGGACGAAGGTTGTGTCTGGCGAGAATGCCTTGAAACCCCGGAAAAGAAACCAGCGGTAGGGGCGCAGGAGGAACGCCAACGACTGCTATGCCTTCCCCGCCCACGCCAACTTCAAGAGCGACTGCGGCATAGCTGGGGTCCGAACGGCTACGGCCAGCAGTCGAGGCAGCATAGACTTCAGATCGAAGCGCCGGTTGAAGCGGTATTGGAATTCGGCCAGATAGCGATCCAGGTGGACCCGGCTCACCCAGCGGGTCACCCCGACGAGGTTCCCCTTCAAGTTCCCTAGGACGGTGTTTACCCAAGGGAATGCCGGGTGCTTGGCGGAGCGCCACCCGCCAGGCATCTTATGGGGTTCGTGCTTGAACCCGGCCTCGTCCAGGAAGTTGTATGCCTGCCAGCCATCCGTCAGGATCGTGGAGCCCTTGGTGAATCCCTGCCCGAACCAGGGCTTTAGGTCCCTGGCCGCCACATGCCTCAGGGCCTTCATTCGCAGATGCAGGACGGAGGCCGGGTTCTCTGGATCGGTCTGGACTGCCACGACGAAGGGAGTCTTTCCTGCGGCGCCACGGCCACGCTTCCCCAGGTGGCGCTCCCCGCCCACATAGGCATCGTCCACCTCAATCCGGCCCGAGAGGACCGTCTGGGCCTCCCGCTCCATCATCACCTGGAGGATCTTCTGCTTCATGTTCCAGGCGGTTTCGTAGCACACCCCAACCTGGCGCTTCAATTCCAATGCCGAGACGGAGTGCTTGCCTTGGGTCAGCAGGTGCATGGCCTGGAACCAGACTGTGAGAGGGAGCTTCGTGCTCTGGAAGATAGTCCCAGCAATCGGGCTGGTCTGTTTCCGGCAGTCCTGGCACTGGAACAGGCCACGGGACAGGCGGCAGTGCCGGGTGGACCCGCACTCAGGGCACAAGAAGCCCAGGGGCCAACGAGCGTTGCAGATGGCTTCGACGCACTGCTCCTCGGTGCCGTAGCGGGCCATGAACTCCCGGAGGGAGAGGCCCTTCTGGAATTGGATGTCATACCTCGGCATGTCGCGTTCCCCACCGAAATCATCGGTTCAGGTGGTGGACACTTTCTGTCGCATACGAAGAAACCCAAGGCAATGCCTACCCTTTTCAGAGTGCCGATGCCTGGCTTTCAGGCTGACGGTCGCCGATAATCAGGTGTGGTTAAAGCTGTTCTTTGTGGTTTCTAGTTTTCGATGAAGGTGGCGAACTCGGAAACTGGCGCGCGCTCGGTGACGAGGCTGTTCTCCACGGCGTCGGGATCGGCGTAGCCCAGGGCCATGCCGCAGACGAGCATCTGGTCGGGGGTGAAGTTGAGTTCCTCGCCGATGACTTTGTGGAACTGGGTGAAGGCCGCCTGGGGGCAGGTGTGCAGGCCCCGGGCCCGGGCGGCGATCATGATGTTCTCCAGGAACATGCCGTAGTCCAGCCAGCTGCCCGCCTGCATGGCGCGGTCGATGCTGAAGATGAGACCCACCGGGGCGTCGAAGAAGCGGTAATTGCGGCCGTGCTGTTGCTGCATGCGGTCCTTGTCGGTCTTGGCGATGCCCAGCAGGCCGTAGAGATCCCAGCCCACCTTGCGGCGGCGCTCGATGTAGGGCGAGGCCCAGGTCTTCGGGTAGTAGGAATACTCCTCCACATGCGTGGCCAGCTCCTCGGGGTTGGCGTAGATGGCGCTGATGCGATCTGACAGGCGCTGGCGGGCCGCGCCTGTGAGTACGTGCACCTGCCAGGGCTGGGTATTGGTGCCCGAAGGGGCGCGCGAGGCCACCCGCAGGATGTCTTCAATGGTGGTGCGGGGGATGGGCGTGGGCAGGAAGGCCCGCATGGAGTGGCGACTGGTGATGGCCGCATCCACGGCGGCGGCCTCGGCGGGGCTGGGCTGTTCGAAGGGGTTCATGGGTGGTCCTTTTCGACTTAGGGGCTACTGATTTTTAACCGCAGAGGACGCAGAGGGCGCAGAGAATAAAGGGAAGCTGGCCTTGATTCATTGATGATTGTCGTACCTCGCAGAGCCAAGACCTGTCCCCGATTGCGTTTCTCCCTCTGCGCCCTCTGTGGATGATTTTGTTCTTTTTTGGTTCATCGCGTTATAGCGTGAGGTAAAGGGACACCGGCAGTCCTCTGAGACCCTTGTGTTTGCTGAGAACGCATGGGGAGGTGCCGGTGTCTTGGGAGAAGTGTATCCGTCTGCTCGGTGGATGGGGATCCTACGAGCC
>CAIQPH010000147.1 GCA_903873655.1 uncultured Holophagaceae bacterium
CACCGTGACGATCTATTTGGCCCGAAGGCTGGTGATGCGGCTGTTTCGCTGTCCGCTTTGTGGTCGCCCAGGAGAGGGCCCGCCTCCTGGCCAGAGACCATTGGAACGCCTGCCTCCTCGGTCAGAGCAAGCAGCCTGAAAATCGGACAACCATAGCCTCAACCAACAGCCCTTATGGGGGCAAGGGATCCTGTGCCTTGCCCATGGCCGGTCGAATCCCCGGGCGCATGAAGAATCCCGATTCCAGGCGCTTGGTTGCCTTGCCAACTTGTTATGACCCACCCAATCCTGGAGTGTCCCGCCCGCGCTTGCTGAGAGCGGCATAGCAATGCCCCGGTGGGCCGGGGCATCGGGTCATCAGAAGTCGAGGGCTTGGGTGGCGTCGGACGCGACGGTGTCCTCAGCCGCGTGATAGCAGTCCACAGTTCCTCTGGCATCCAGGTAGTCAGAGATCTCGAGTCCATGCTCCATCCAGATGGCCTCTTGGACCTCATCGAGGAATTCCGTCAGCACCCAGGCTTCCTCCGCGTCCATCGGGGCCAACTTGAGCAACTTGATGGGCTCCTGGGCCCGCTCCAGGATGCACGCCAGCACCTCCTCCGTCGGGAACCTCACATGTCCTCCAGGTCGACGACGGCCTGCTGGACGGCGACGGCATCGACGCTGGCGCGGCCCGCCGCCATCGCCGCCAGGGCCGACCCCAGGGCCAGGTTCTGGACCAGCCGCGGGATGCCCCGGGTGTGCTGGAAAATGGCGGCGGTCGCCTGGGGCTCGAACACGGCCCGGGAGGTCCCGGCAGCCTTCAAATGGCGGGCGATGAACAGGCCGACCTCGGCCTCGGTGAGGGGCCGCAGGCGGATCCGGACCCCGATCCGCTGGGTCAGGGCATAGTGCCTGGGGTCGGTCAGTCGGTCCCGCAGGATCGGCTGGCCGCAGAGGACCATGGAGAAGGGACTCCGGCGGTCGAACTCGTCGGCGGTGAGCAGGCGCAGGTCCTCGAGGGAGGCGTCCGGAAGCAGATGGGCCTCGTCGAGAATGACCACGGTCCGGCGCGGCAGGGAACGGAGATGGGCCAGCAGGGCTGCGGCCGTGTCCCCCTTGAACCGGCGGGGTTTCAGGCCCATGGCGATGGCCATGTTGGCGATCAGGCTGAACGGGCCGAGGGTGGTGAGCGAGAGCGCCACCAATTGGTAGGACGAGGCCTCCAGGGACTTGGCGAACAGGGACAGCGCCGTGGACTTGCCGCAGCCGCTCTCGCCGACCAGCAGGGCGATGGTGTCCCGCTCCAGGGCGAAGTTCAGCTTGGCCAGAACCTCCTCCAGGCCCTTGTGCCGGAGCAGGGCGTCATCGGCGGGCACCCTGGGGAAGGGCTGTTGGGTGAAACCGAACTGTTCCAGGAGGGTGGTCATGGCTGAGGTCCTTTCGGGATGGCGGCCTTTTTGGCCGCGGTGCGGGCCCGGACCATCTGGGCTTCCAGGGCCTGGAGGTAGTGGCTGAGATGCAGGCCGGGGCCGAACCGGCGCCGGGCGCCTTCCAGGCCCTGTCGGGCCTCGCTGGCGTCCAGCGGACGCAGGCGGCGGCGGAACGCCGCGGCTTCGCTGCGTTCCGGGTCGGTGAGGGTCGCCCCGCGGCAGGCTTCCAGCAGGGCTACCAGGCCCGGCAGGTCCAGTTCGGCCGCGGCCGGCACATGCAGACGTAGCGCCGCCAGTTCCGTGCGCCGATGCGCCTCGTGGTCGGCCAGGAGGCGGCCGAGGTAGTCGGCGCGCCGGCCCGTGAGTGGGAGTTCTGGCTCAGGCTGTTCCGGGGTCACACCCCGCTGATGGGGCAAGGCGTGTTCGATGACCCGGCCGTCGTAGACGATGATGACGTAGGCGAGGTCGTTGGGGTCGTAGAGGACCTGCACCCTGCGGCCGCGCAGGGTGGGGCTGACGGCGAACCGCTGGCCCTCGACTTCCACCGTGGACAGCTTGCGGTGCACGGTGCGGGTCTCCCGCAGCCGGAGGCATTCCTCCACCTCCTTCATGGA
>CAIQPH010000148.1 GCA_903873655.1 uncultured Holophagaceae bacterium
CCGGTTCGTAGTCGGCGGTCGCGGCCAGGGTCAGCCACTCCACGAGAATTTCGTAGTTGCCCCGGCCCATGAGCTTGAAATGGTCATCCAGCCAGGCGCAGTCGGCCTGTGTCAGCTGGCGCGGCAGCTTCTGGAGGAAGACCAGCAGTTCCGTGGGCTTCCAGGCGGCGATCTGGTGCAGGCTGGGCCGCCCGCCAGCCAGCCAGCTTTCGGCCAGTACCGTGAGGGTGTCCAGCTGCACGCTGCGGAACTCCGGCGCGGTGCCGGGCATGCCGGGCTTGTCCAGGTAGGCGCGTGCATTCACAGCCTCTAGGGCGCCCGGAAGCTTGGCGCCCACGAAGGCGCAGAACTGCTCAGTGGTGATCGACGTGAAGCGGAAGGCGTCCATGTAGTCCCGGATGAAGCGGAGGAAGCGCTCCTCGCCCACTTCCTGCTCCAGGGCGGCCACCAGCCGGGCACCCTTCTCGTAGGGGATGCTGGAGAAGGCGTCATCGGGATCGATGCCCTCCAAGTGCATGCGCAGGACCGTGAGGTGTGGCTGCTCCTGGAATTGCCTGAGGCTGTCCTCCAGGGCCTTCTGGCCCATGGCCCAGCCCAGGGCTGCGGCATCATCGCCGTGGAGGATGCGTAGGATGCGCCGCTCCGCCCAGACGGTGAAGCCCTCGTTCAGCCAGAAGTGCTCCATGCTCGCGTTGGTGACGAGGTTGCCGGTCCAGCTGTGGGCCAGCTCGTGAGCCACCACGTCCACTAGGCTGCGATCCCCCGCCAGCAGCGTGGGCGTGAGGAAGGTCATGCGCGGGTTCTCCATCCCGCCGTAGGGGAAGGAGGGGGGCAGCACGAGCATGTCGTAGTGGTCCCAGGGGTAGGGTCCGAACAGCCCTTCGGCCTTCAGGATCATGTCCTCCACACCGGCGAACTCCCAGGCCGCGGCCGCGACGGTTTCCGGCTCGGCCCACACCCGGGCCCGGGGGCTGAGGTCGCGGGCTTCCAGGCGGCCCACGGCCAGGGCCAGCAGGTACGAGGGGATGGGCTGGGGCATGGCAAAGCGGAAGAGGTGGTGGCCCTTCCCGAGGGCCTCATCCCCCGTCGGACCCGCGGACATCACCGCGGTGAGGCCTTCGGGCACGATCACCTCGGCCTTGTAGGCGATGCGGACGATCGGCGTGTCCTGGCAGGGCACCATGGTCCGGGCGTGGATCTGCTGGCACTGGCTGAAGAGGTAGGGCGCGACCTTGCCCTCGGTTTGTTCCGGGTCCAGCCACTGGAGGGCCATGGCGTCCGGGGCCGTGCGGTAGGAAATGGTCACTTCCTGGGCACCTGCGGGCATGTCCAGTCGCAGACGCTGGCCGAGGATGGGATCGACGGGCCCCAGTTCCCAGGGGATGGGACCGTGGCCCGGAACCTGGACGGACTGGATGTCCAGGCCCTTGGTGTCGAGGTCCAGCGGCCCCGATACGGTGCCGCCGAATTCCAGTACCACTTCCCCGTCGATGCGCTTGGTGGTGAAATCCACCCCCAGCTTCAGGCGCAGGCGCCGGGCCTTGGGCTGCGCGGCATCATAGTAGGAATGCGGATCAGGGCGGTGCATGAGGACCTCAAGGGAACTGGACATATTCCCACAAGGCGGGAATTTGTGAACGTCACAAGTGGCCATGAACGGCGCGGGCCCCGCTTCGCAGGGCTCGCGCAGGGAATGGCCTTTGGCCATTCATTCTTTCTTTTCCTCTCTGAAAACCGCAGGTTTTCAGCCGCGACTAATTTTCGTCCGGAGCCAACCCCTCAACCTTCTTCATCTTGATGACCTCGCCGTGGTCCTTGACGATGTTCCGCAGCCAGTCCGCGGGGGCATCGGGATGGGTGACTTCGCCCTTCCCATCGCGCACGTTGCCGTCCAAGTACTTCCAGATGAGGAACTCGCCCAGCTTCTTCCAGCGGGCCACGAGCTTCTCGGAATTCTTGGCGGCGTTGCGGGTGAGGTAGTCCTTGGCCAGGTCTGGATTCTGTTGATAGAAATCGAGGGCCGTGCGGTCTACCAGGGCCTGGTCCGCGAGGAACCGGCCCTCGAACTCGCGCTGTATTTTTTGAAGGTCCACGATCATGTCGACCCACCGCGTGTAGGTGTAGTTCGAGACGAAGTTGAAGGTCCAGAAGGCACTGTCCCAGCTGAACTCATTGAAGTTTCCCGTGCCGACGGCGAAGGCCTTGGGGGCTTCCCGGACGCCGCAGGAGATGGGCAGGTAGACCGTTGTGTAGGTGTCATCCAGGCCGAACCAGAGCACGCCCCCGACCGCATCCGGCAGCCAGGCGCGGCTCTGGCTCACGAACGAGTAGGCGGTCTGCTGGGTGCTGATGGCCCGTTCGTGCAGGTAGTCCTGCCCGTCCACCTTGAAGTTCATGGGCCGCCAGCGGTAGGGCAGCTTGTAGGGACCGGCGCCCACATCCTTGGTCATGTCGAACTCGGTGCCCTCGAAGTGATCACGCATCAGCTGCATGACATCGTGCACGTCCAGCTTCTGGTCGGGCTTGATGAAGAGGGGGAGGGGCCTGGCGCCCTTCTCGGCTTTCACGTAGTCGATGGAGAGGTTCTGGCTGGGGGCCGCCCGGCGGAAGATGCTCCAAACCCGAGCCTCGCAGAACCGCAGGGCGCCAAAGGAAAGCGGGGCATAGGCATCAGCAAAGCTGAAGCCCTTGTCCTCGCCCTTGAAGTAGCCCTTCTCCCGGGCGAGGGCGATGACATTCTTGCTGAACAGTGCGACGGTCGGATCGTTCTGGGGAAACTGGCGGATGCGGGCCTGGTTGGCATGGGCGCTGATGGAGCCGTCCGGCAGCTTGAAGGCGACCCACACTGCACCGAGCTGGCCCTTGCCCTTGCCGATCATCTCGAGGATCCAGGCCTCGTTGGGATCACCTATGGAGAAGCTCTCGCCCTCGGAGGCGTAGCCGAAGGTCTCCACCAGGCTCGTCATCACCTGGATGGCTTCGCGGGCGGTCCGGGCCCGCTCCAGGCCAAGGTTCATGAGGCTGCGGTAATCCACGACGCCGCTGGCCACCTGGAGTTCCTTGCGGCCGCCGAAGGTGGTCTCGCCGATCACCACCTGGCACTCGTTCATATCGCCCACGCGGGTGTAGGTAACGGGGGCCTCGGGAATGCGTCCCAGCAACTTGCCCGTGTCGGAATCAATGATGTCGCGCATGTCGGTGGACGCGTGGCGCCCGCCCTGTTTGAAGTCCAGCTCGCCGAAGAGCGTGTGGCTATCGGCGGCATAGGTGATCATCGTCGAGCCGTCCTTGCTCGCGCCCTTGGTCACCAGCAGGCTGGTGCAGGCCTCCAGGCCGGTGACTCCAGCGAGGAGACCGGCGAGCAGGAAAGACTGGGCTAATCGCATTCTCATTCCACTTCCTTTCTCTTACTCCGGAATGCGCAGCATTCCGGAGTAGGGCCTACCAGATGGCCGGCCGCACCTTCTCATCCCGCTTCATGGCCGTGCCATCCACGCAGCCGAATGCCTCATAGAACTCGGGCAGGTTGGAAAGAGGGCCGATCACGCGGACCCGGCCGGGGCTGTGGGGGTCGGTCCTGAGCCGGAAGGACGCGGCTGCCTCGCGGATGTGGTTCCGCCAGACGGCAGCTGCGCCGAGGAAGAAGCGCTGAGGGCCAGTAAAGCCATCAATGGGCGCGGTCACGGCCTTGCCCTTGAGGCTGTTCTGGTAGGCGGCGAAGGCGACCTTGAGCCCGCCGATGTCGGCGATGTTCTCGCCAACGGTGAGCTTGCCGTTCACATGCTCACCCTTGATCGGTTCATACGCGTCGTACTGCTTCACCACCAGATCAGTGCGGGATTCGTAGGCCTTCTTGTCCGCGTCGGTCCACCAGTTCTTGAGGTTGCCTTCGGCATCGAACTGGCTTCCGCTGTCGTCAAAGCCATGGGTCATCTCGTGGCCGATGACCCAGCCGATGGCGCCGTAGTTCACGGCATCGTCGGCCTTGGGATCAAAGAAGGGCGGCTGGAGGATGCCGGCCGGGAACACGATCTCGTTCATGGTGGGACTGTAGTAGGCATTCACTGTTGGGGGCGTCATCCCCCATTCCGTGCGGTCGATGGGCTTGCCGAGCTTCGCCAGGTTCTCCTGGATGCGGAAGGCCGAGGCCCGGCGGGCATTGCCGAAGTAGTCGTCGCGCTTGATATCGAAGGGGTAGGTCTTCCACTTGTCGGGGTAGCCGATCTTCACCCCGAAGGCGTTCAGCTTCCTGATGGCCTGCTCCTTGGTGTCGGCGCCCATCCAGTCGAGACCGGTGATGCGTTCCCGCAGGGCTGCGCGGAGGTTCTCGACCATCTCCAGCATTTTCGCCTTGGCCGCGGGAGGGAAGGCCTCCTTCACGTAGAGCTGGCCCAGGGCCTCGCCCAGAGTGCGATCCGTGGCGGCTTCGACGCGCTTGGCGCGTGGTTCCCGTTCAGGGGTGCCCTCCAGCACTTTTCCCTGGAAGGCGAAGGCTTCTTCGCCGAAGGCCCTGGGCAGCAGGTTGGCAGAGGCACTGAGGAGGTGCCAGCGTAGGTAGGTGCGCCACTGGGTGGCGGGAACCTCTGAGGCCAGCTTCCCGAAGGCCTTGAAAAAGGAGGGCTGGCTTAGATTGATGTCCGCCGGGTGTGCGCCGCGGGCCAAGAAGTAGCCCTTCCAGTCGAAGCCCGGAGCCTCCGTGGCCACCTGCTCGAGGGTGCGTTTGTTGTAGCGCTTCTGGGGGTTGCGCAGCTCCACGCGGGTCCACTGGGCCTCGGCCAAGCGCGTCTCGAGTTCCAGCACGATCTTGGCGCGGATCGCGGCCAGAGCAGGCGTATCGCCCGCCAGCTCGAACATCTTCGCGACGTGGCGCTCGTACTTGGTGCGGATATCGCGGCTGCGGGCATCGTCCTTCAGGTAGTAGTCCCGGTCCGGTAGGCCCGTCCCACCCTGGCCGAGGGAGCCCAGATACTGGGTGGAATTTTTCGCGTCCTGGCTCACATAGAAGCCGAAGCCGCCGGGCAGCCCCTGGCCGTGAAGCTTGGCGAGCAGGGCCGGCAGCTGCTTGGCGTCCGTCAGGCCTTCGATGGCGGCAAGGGCCGGTTTCAGGGGCGCCAGGCCCCGCTTCTCGATGGTGGCCTCATTCATGCCGGAGGCATAGAAGTCGCCGACCTTCTGCTGGATGCTGCCCTTGGGCCAGGTGGTCTTGGCACTGGTCCCTTCCAGGATCCGCTTAAGGATGGCGCGATTCCGCTCGCTCACTTCCTCGAAGGCGCCATAGCGCGACTTGTCGGCGGGGAGGCCGTGGGATTTGAGCCAGCCGCCATTGGCGTAGGCATAGAAGTCGTCACAGGGCTTCACGGAAGTATCGAGGTTCACGGGGTCGATGCCCGGCTTGGGCTGGGCCACCAGGGAGCAGGCCGCCAGGCCCAGACAGAAGCCAAGGGAGGTGCGCAGGGAAACACTCATTTATAACCTCGTAAGATGAGGGTAAAAGCCTATCAGGAACCTGTCCTGACGGATATGTGGATGACCTTCTGGATTTCCGCGTGGAGCACCCCTTCGGTGTCCAGGAGTTGGACCGTGTAGGTTCGGTCCACCTTGGGCTGTTCCGCCAGCAGCCTGCGAATGTCCGCAACCTCGGCGTCCTCCAACCGGAAGGTGGCGGCGAGCGTGCTGCGGCCGGGCTTCCGGAACCGGATGGACGCGGCCTTGTCCCAGACCACATAGGCCGGGCCCAGCCGGTGGATCAGCATAAGCATGTAGAAGGGATCGACGGCCGCGTACAGACTGCCGCCGAAGATTGTGCCCACGTAGTTGCGGGTGCGCCAGGAGAGCGGCAGGCGGACGCGCACCTCGGACCAGTCTGAGGCGATAAACGCCACCCGGCCCCCTGTGCCCCGGATGCAGGGCCACAGGTTGAAGCCCCAGCGGTAGAGGCGGGTGCGGAGAGACTCCTGCAAGATCGCTAGAACCGGACCGTGACGGTCTCGCCCTCCTTGATGTGCACCGTGTCGATGAAGCGTATCTGCCTGCTGCCGTAGGTGAGGATGAGGCTGGAAGTGCGGACCCCGTGGCCGAAGTTCCGCACGCCGCCCAGCAGGTTGCCAGGGGTCACGCCGCAGGCGGCGAAGACGATCTCCTTGCCGGGGCAGAGGTCGTCGGTGAAGTAGATCCGGCCGAAGTCCACACCCATGGCCTCGGCCTTCTCCCGGCTGGCGGTGTTGGTGTCGACCTTCAGGCGACCCTGGATCTCGCCGTTGAGGCACTTCAGCGCGGCGGCTGAGAGCACGCCTTCGGGAGCGCCACCGGTGCCCATGACCGCGTGGATGCCCGTGCCGCTGACGGCGGCGCTGATGGCCGCGCTGAGGTCGCCGTCGCCGATGAGCTGGATGCGGGCGCCGGCGGCGCGGATGTCGGCGATGAGTTGGGCGTGGCGCTCACGATCCAGGACCGTGACGGTGATCTCAGAGACCAGGCGGTTCAGTGATTTGGCGATGATCTGCAAGGTTTCGGGAATGGGAGCGTCGAGGCTGACCTTGCCCTTGGCGGCCGGACCTACCACCAGCTTCTCCATGTAGAGGTCCGGAGCGTGCAGGAGCCCATCTTTTTCCGTGGCCGCCAGCACGGCGATGGCGTTCGGAGCGCCTGTCGCGCAGAGGTTCGTCCCCTCCAGGGGATCCACCGCGATGTCCACGGCCGGATGGTCACCATCCAGATCGGGCCCCATGCCCACTTTTTCGCCGATGTAGAGCATGGGCGCTTCGTCCCGTTCGCCCTCTCCGATGACGATGGTGCCATCCATGCGGACGGATTCCATGGCCTTGCGCATAGCCTCCACCGCCAGCTTGTCGCTGTGCTTACGCCGGCCATGGCCGATGGAGGTGGCGCAGGCGATGGCGGCCTGCTCGACCACCCGCAGGAATTCGAGGGACAGGGTCTGTTCCATGGTGGGGCTCCTGGTTGTCGTGCGTCGATCGGATCAGGCCAGACGTTTCACGCTCTCGCGGATCCAGCCGAGGAAGGGCTCGGAGCCTTCCTCAACCGAGAACATGAGGATTTCTGGGACTTCGTAGGTGTGCAGGTCCGTAATTACTTCGGACACCAGGGGGAAGAGCTCCTTGGTGGTCTTGATGATCAGCATGACCTCCTCGTCCAGGTGGGTCTCGCCCTTGAAGTAGTAGTAGCTCTTGATGCCGGGGAGGATGTTCACGCAGGCGGCGTAAGCCTGGTCCACCAGGGCGGCGGAGATGGTGAGCGCCGTCTCCTCACTGCCGCAGGTGGTCATGACGGTGCAGACATCGGTCATCAGAGTGGGCTCCCCGCCCGGCGGACGGTACCGGTCATTGTAACTCCATGCGGGGGGGGGCTAAGGGGCTGGAACGGAATAAACGTTGCCATCGTTGGCGCCCAGTCGCGATGCAGCCGCAAGGAAGGGCGCGGATCACGATCCGCCGCCTATTCAGGCTCAAGCCCAAGCCGGATCCGCTCGCGATGGCGGGCTTCGAGGAGTTTCAGGGCGCGGCGGAGGGGATCGGGGTCCTGGGTGGGTTCGGGTGTCGCGGCGGGTGGATCGCAGGGGACGATCTGCAGGCCCATGAGGTTCAAGCCTAGGGCACGGTGGATGCGTTCGCGCATCTGGGGCCAGACAGCGACAGCGGCCTCCCGGAGGGTCGCGATGCGGGACAGCTCCCAGCAGCCCATGATAAGGAATTCCCGCTCCACGCGCAGTGGCCGCGTGCGGTCCGCGAGGGCGGGGCCGACGACGAACCGCCAGGCCTGGCGCAACTTGGCCTCGGCCTGCTGGTTGGGCAGTCGGGCTCCGAGTGGGACGAGACGCCCGGTCCGCTTCATGGTTTCCGGCGGGGTGGGGGCAGGGGCGAGCAGGCCCGCTCACCATTAAGCAGGATAGGCGTGGCCAGGGTGGGCAGCATGGTATTGGTGCTCTCCTCGAACAGTGGCTGCAGGAGGTTGTGGAGGATGCCGCTCTGGCGGAACAGCACTTCGTCCACGCTGCGGATGCGGCTGGCGGGAATGGCATTGGCCTCGCAGACGGCCAGCACCTCCTCCACCGTGCTGGCGCTGGTGCGGGCCTCGATGAGGGCGACGAGTTCCAGCCGGTCCTTCACCCGGCCCCGGTTCTTTTTCCATTCGGGGTGGGCCTCCAGGTCGAGCCCCAGCCACATGGCCAGCACTTCGAACTGGCGGTCGCTGCCCACGGCGATGGTCACCTCGCCGTCGCTGCAGCGGAAGGACTGGTAGGGCACGATGTGCGGATGGGCATTGCCCCAGCGCTTCGGGGTCTCCCCGGTCATGAGGGCGCCGGAGGCCACGTTCACCAGGCCCGCCAGGGCGGCTTCCATGAGCGGTACTTCGATGTGGAGGGCTTCCCCAGTGCGCTCCCGATGCAGGAGGGCGGCCTGGATGCCGTTGGCGCAGTAGAGCCCGGCCAGCACGTCCACCAGGGCCACGCCGATCTTCATGGGGCGTCCCCCGGGCTCTCCGGTGATGGCCATCCAGCCGCTTTCGGCCTGGATGATGAAGTCGTAGCCGGCCCGGCGGGAGGCGGAGACGTCCGAGGCGAAGCCGCGCACCGAGGCCAGGATGAGCTTGGGGAATTTCGCATGGAGGCGCTTCCAGCCCAGGCCGAGGCGATCCGCGGAATCGGTCTGAAAGTTCTCGACCAGGACATCGGCCACCTTCAGCAGGTCGAAGAGGTCCGCCTTGCCTGCCTCGGTGTGGAGGTCAATGGTGCGGCTGCGCTTGCCCCGGTTGGCACAGCGGAAGTAGGCGCTCTCACCGGCATCACCGTCCTCGAACGGGGGCCCCCAGCCCCGGGTGGGATCTCCCTCGGGGGGCTCCAGCTTCTGCACCTCGGCGCCGAGATCGGCCAGGAGCTGGGTAGAGAAGGGGCCGGCCAGCACACAGGAAAGATCCACGATCCTGAAATGGGACAGGGGCTTGAGCATTCGAAGTCTCCAGCCATCAGCCTACTAGGTTGGTTTTGTTTCATTATCAACCAGGTGATCCGGCCCCTCCATAGTGGATACACTGGTAGTTCCGCGTGGAGGATCTGATGAGCAAGGGTGTTTACACCTTCGGGGGGAACCGCAACGAAGGGAATGCTTCGATGCGCAACTTGCTCGGAGGGAAGGGTTGCAACCTGGCCGAGATGGCCGGCCTCGGCATTCCGGTGCCTCCGGGCTTCACCCTCACCACAGAGCAGTGCAGTGCCTATTACGAAAACGGGCAAAAGCTGACCGATGAGCTGAAGGCCGAGATCCTGGCCGCTCTGAAATGGCTTGAGGGGGTGCGCAATTGCGGCTTCGGTGCTGCCGAGAACCCCTTGCTGCTTTCGGTGCGCTCGGGCGCCCGGGTCTCCATGCCGGGCATGATGGATACCGTTCTCAACTTGGGGCTGAACGACAAGACGGTCCTCGCCCTGGAACGCGCCAGCGGCAACCCCCGGTTTGCCTGGGATTCCTACCGCCGGTTCATCACGATGTACAGCAATGTGGTGCTCGGCGTAGAGCACTCTCTCTTTGAAGTCCAGCTGGAACGGGTCAAGGCGCAGATCGACAAGCACCTCGACACGGATCTGAGTGCCGAGAACTGGCGGGGGCTCGTCACGGTCTTCAAGGAGATCGTGTTCGATGAAACGGGCCATCCTTTCCCGCAGGATCCGTTGGATCAGCTGTGGGGGGCCATCCGCGCCGTCTTCGAAAGCTGGAACACGGGGCGCGCCATCACCTACCGCCGCCTGCACCGCATTCCCGACGAGTGGGGCACCGGCGTCAACGTTCAGAGCATGGTCTTTGGCAACATGGGGGATGACTGCGGCACGGGTGTGGCATTCACCCGGGATCCCGCCACCGGGGAGAAGATCTTCTACGGCGAATACCTCATCAACGCGCAGGGCGAGGACGTGGTGGCAGGTATCCGCACCCCCCAGCCCATCACGCGGGCGCAAGCCGAAGGCACCGGGCTGAAGAGTCTGGAAGAGGTGATGCCCAGTTCCTTCTCGGAGCTGGACGCCACCTGCAAGCGGCTGGAGACGCACTTCAAGGACATGCAGGACATCGAGTTCACCATTGAGCGCGGGACGCTCTTCCTGCTGCAGACCCGCAACGGCAAGCGGACGGCCATGGCCGGCATCCGGATCGCCATCGACCTGGTGGACGAGGGCCTCATCGACAGCAACACGGCGCTCAGGCGCATCGATGCTGACAGCCTCTCCCAGCTGTTGGCACCGGTCTTCGATCCCAAGGAGAAGGAGCGGCTGCGCCGGGAGGGTCAGCTGCTGACGAAAGGCCTGAACGCCGGTCCCGGAGCCGCCACCGGCCGGATCGCCTTGACCGCGGACCAGGCGGAGCAGATGGCCAAGGAAGGTCCTGTGGTCCTGGTGCGCGTGGAGACGAGTCCGGAGGACATCTCGGGCATGGTGGCCTCCCAGGGCATTCTCACGGCCCGCGGGGGCATGACCAGCCATGCGGCTGTGGTGGCCCGCGGCATGGGCAAGCCCTGCGTGTGCGGCGCATCCGCCATCCAGATCGACTTGGACCGCGGTGTCGTGCGGGTCGGCGACCGCGAGCTCAAGGGCGGCCAGGATTGGATCTCCATGGATGGATCCAGCGGCGAGGTGTTCGTCGGCAAGCTCAGTGCCCATCCTTCTGAAGTCAACCAGGTGCTGGTCGACGGTCGCCTGAAGGCCGAGGACAGTGACCTCTATCAGCGTTTCGCCAAGATCATGGAATGGAGCCGCAAGGCCAAGCGGATGAAAGTACGGACCAATGCCGACACGCCCCATGACGCGGCTGTGGCCCGTGCCTTCGGCGCGGAAGGCATCGGTCTCTGCCGGACCGAGCACATGTTCTTCGAAGGGGACCGCATCATCGCCGTGCGGGAGATGATCCTGGCCTCCGATACCGATGGCCGCAAGAACGCCCTGGCCAAGCTGCTGCCCATGCAGCGGGCGGATTTCGAGGGCATCTTCGCTGCCATGGATGGCCTGCCCGTGAACATCCGCCTGCTGGATCCGCCCCTGCACGAGTTCCTGCCCCAGGACGAGGCGGGTCAGCGGGAAATGGCGGAGGTGCTGGGCGTGGACCTGCACACCGTGGAACGCCGTGTGAGCCAATTGCACGAATTCAACCCGATGATGGGCCACCGGGGCTGCCGCCTGGGCATCACCTTCCCCGAAATCATCCGCATGCAGACCCGCGCCATCGCCGAAGCCGCCCTGAATGTGGCAGCCAAAGGCATCAAGGCCATCCCGGAAATCATGGTTCCCCTCATCGGGACAGTGCGCGAACTGGCCTACACCAAGAACGAAATGCTGGATGAGATCGCCCAGGTGAACAAGGAACGCGGCACCCAGTTCGCCTGCCCCATCGGCACCATGATCGAGATTCCCCGGGCGGCCATCACCTCGGATCGCATCGCCCAGGAGGCCGAGTTCTTCAGCTTCGGCACCAATGACCTCACCCAGATGGGTTTCGGCTTCAGCCGCGACGACGCGGGCACCTTCCTGCCGGAATACGTCGGCAAGAAGATCCTGGACGACGACCCCTTCCAGAGCCTCGATCAGGAGGGCATCGGCGAACTGGTCCGCATCTCCTGCGAAAAAGGCCGAGCTGCCCGGCCCGGCATCAAGCTGGGCGTGTGCGGTGAGCACGGAGGCGATCCCCGCAGCGTGGTCTTCTTCCACAAGGTGGGCCTGGACTATGTGAGCTGTAGCCCCTACCGCGTGCCCATCGCCATGCTCGCGGCGGCCCAGGCGACCATCGACCAGTAGGGCGCCGACAGCAGAGCGCCGATTCCGCTATCCTGGAAAGGCCGCGCCCAGCGCGGCCTTTTTGTCGGACGACCCCATGGCCAAGCCTGTCAGCGACCAGCCCGAGATCATCTACTCGATGATGCGGGTCAGCAAGATCTACAACACCAAGCCCGTCATCAAGGACATCTCCCTCAGCTATTTCTACGGTGCGAAGATCGGCGTCCTGGGCCTCAATGGTTCAGGCAAGAGCACCGTGCTGCGGATCATGGCTGGGGTGGATCAGGACTTCAACGGCGAGGCCGTGCTCAGCAAGGGCTACACCACCGGAATCCTGGACCAGGAGCCCCAGCTCGACAATGACAAGACCGTGCGCGAGATCGTGGAGGAGGGCGCCGCGGAACAGGTGGGCTGGCTGAAGGACTACAACGCCATCAGCGACCAGTTCGCCGATCCAGACGCGGACATGGATGTGTTGCTGGCCAAGCAGGGTGAACTGCAGGAGAAGATCGACGCCCACGACTGCTGGGATCTGGACTCGCGGCTGGAACAGGCCATGGATGCCCTGCGCTGCCCTGATCCGGATACGAAGATCGGGCTGCTGTCCGGCGGCGAACGCCGCCGCGTCGCCCTCTGCCGCCTGCTGCTGCAGGAGCCCGACATCCTGTTGCTGGATGAGCCCACCAACCACCTGGACGCCGAGAGCGTGGCCTGGCTGGAGAAGCACCTGCTGGACTACAAGGGCACGGTCATCGCCGTCACCCACGACCGCTACTTCCTGGATCACGTCGCGGGTTGGATCCTCGAGCTGGATCGCGGTGAGGGCATCCCCTGGAAGGGCAACTACTCCAGCTGGCTGGAGCAGAAGCACGCACGGCTGGCCCGGGAGGAGAAGTCCGACCAGAAGCGGCAGAAGACGCTGGAACGGGAGCTCGAGTGGATCCGCATGTCCCCCAAGGGCCAGCATGCGAAAAGCAAGGACCGCATCGCCAACTACGAGCGGCTGGCCGGCGAGGAAGGGCACCAGAAGGAGGAGGAACTGGAGATCTACATTCCCAGCGGACCGCGCCTCGGCGATCTCGTGGCGGAACTGGACGGCGTCTCCAAGGCCTACGGCGACCGCGTGCTCTTCGAGAACCTGAGTTTCGCCATTCCCCGGGCCGGGATCCTGGGCGTCATCGGTCCCAATGGCGCCGGCAAATCCACGCTACTGCGCCTGCTCACGGGCCAGGAGATGCCGGACGCAGGCACCATCCGCATCGGTGAGACCGTTCGGATGGCCTACGTGGATCAGCTGCGGGCCGGGCTCAATCCCGAGCAGAACGTGTTCGAAGCCGTCTCCGGCGGCTATGAGCAGATCGAGCTGGGCGGGAAGCTCATCAATGCCCGCGCCTGGCTGAGCCGGTTCGGGTTCAGTGGCGAGTCGCAGCAAAAGAAAATTTCGGAACTGAGCGGGGGTCAGCAGAACCGCCTCAACCTCGCCCTCACGCTGAAGAGCGAAGCCAATCTGCTCTTCTTCGACGAGCCCACCAACGACCTGGACGTGAACACCATGCGGGCCCTGGAGGAAGCCATCGAGGCCTTCGCCGGCAGCGCCGTTCTGGTGAGCCACGACCGCTGGTTCCTGGATCGCCTGGCCACCCACATCCTGGCCTTCGAAGGCGATTCCCAGGTGCAGTTCTTCGATGGCAACTACAGCCAGTACGAGCAGTACCGCAAGGACGTGCTGGGCCTGAAGCCCTTCGACCCGCACCGCATCAAATACCGGAAGCTCACCCGATGAAGGCTGAACTTTCCAGGGCCTCCCATCTGGCCGTCATCGCCGCCACGGCAGGCCTGCTGCTGGGCGGAGGGGCCCTGTGGCTCGGCCTCCAGTCGGACGCCATCGCCTTCTGGGGTTTTGGGGTGGCCGCGTTTCTGCAAGTGGCTCCGACTCTCAGCCTGCGGGGACGAATCCGGAATGGTCTCGGCAACACCGGTCTGGAGCGGGATCGCTTGACCCTGCGGATCGTCAGCCATCTGCTCCGCCTTCTGGCCCTTGCCCTGGCCATGGCCGCCATTTCAGCCTTGCTGGGCGGTCGCGCGCCACAGCCCACCCTCCTGATGCTGGGTTTCTCCGCTCTGGCCGTCGGAGTGCTCACGCCACTCTGGCTCGCGAAACGGGGCCTAGCCGGCATCCACCCGGCCCTGGACCTGGACGCCGCCCGGGCGCGCACGCTGCTTGAGCTGGCGGCCCTGATGCTAGTGGGTAGCCTGGCCGGGCACTGGCTCCCCTTGGCTGATGCGATCACCAGTCTGCTCCTGGCTCTCCGTCTGTTTTTCGAGGGTCGCACGCTGGCGAAAGGCACCACCCTCGCGGCCGCCGCCTGTGGCGGCAGTGGAAGCGGCTGTGGCTGCGGTTGATGAAGGTTCTCGAGCTTTTTTCGGGCCTGGGCGGCTGGCGCTACGCCCTGCGCGATCGGGGCCACGTCCTCGCGGCCTACGACGTCAGCGAGGCCGCCAACGCTACCTATGCGCTGAACCACGGGGATGACCCACGGGCCAGGGAATTGGCCACCCTGCCCTCGCGGGAAGTGGCGGAGCTCGGGGCCGACACCTGGGTACTGAGTCCACCCTGCCAACCCTTCTGCCGCATGGGGAATCACCAGGGTCTCGAGGACCCAAGGTCCCGGGCCTTCTGCCACCTCATGGAGCTGTTCCAGCAGGCACCGCCGGACCGGCTGGTGTTGGAAAACGTGGGGGGCTTTCTGGGCTCGGATGCCCACGCCCTGCTGTCGGAACAGCTCCGCAACCAGGGCATGCACCAGCTGGAGTTCCAGGCCTGCTCCAGTCACTTCGGCCTGCCCAACCAGCGTCCCCGGGTGTTCATCGTGGCCTCGCGGAGGTCCTTGAAGGCGCTGCCCATGCCGGAGCTTCAACCGGGTCCCCTGGCTGACTACCTGGATCAGGAGGAGGACGAGAGACTCTACCTGCGATCGGAGACTCTGGCCCGGCACATCCATGGACTCGATCTGGTCGAGCCTGGCGACCGCCGCAGCACCTGTTTCATCGGCGGCTACGGTCGCCGCTTCGTGGCGAGCGGTCCATTCCTGAAGACGAACCTGGGGGTGCGGCGCTTCTCTCCCTCTGAAGTGGCGCGGCTGCTGGGACTGCCGGCCGGTTTCCGGTTCCCGGAGGCCCTCTCTTTTCAGTCCCGCTACCGACTGCTGGGCAACGGCCTCTCCATTCCCGTCGCGGCCTGGGCCCTGGATCACCTGTAGAATTTCGGGATGCGACTCCTGCTGTCCGCCTTTGCACCTGAACTGGGGCCTCTCGCCAGCCAACCACCCAGGGGTTGGGAAGTGGCCACGATCGGAGTGGGGGCGGTCACGGCGGCTGCCGCCACGGCGCGGCTGCTGATGGCAAGGCGCCCCGAGGCAGTCCTGTTGCTCGGCACCTGCGGGCGCTACGACCATCGCCTGGGGATGTTCGACCTGCTCTGGGCCCGCGAGGCCATCGCCACCTCGCTGGAGGAACTGGCCGGCCATTCCTATCGCCCGGGCCTGGAGCAGGTCCGCTGGGCTGCGAGCCTGGACGGGCCGCTGCCGTCCCAACCAGTGGCCGTTCCACCGGCCATCACAAAGACCCTGGAAGGCGCCGCCCTGCTTGCGGCACTGGCCCCCGTGGAGCATCTGGAACTCACGGGCGTATTCGCGGCCTGTCAGGGGGCGGGGGTGCCTTGCGGCGCGGCGCTGGTGGTGGTGAACGAGGTCGGTCCGGACGCCCAGGCCCAGTGGACGGCCAACCATGCCGAGGGCAGCCGGCGGCTGGTGGAGCGGCTCCTCAGTTCGGGTTTCTTCGAAGGGGTGTGAAGGCTGCCGTTCCATCGCCCGCCTGGATGCCCCACCCGCCGGCCAGGGCAGAAAGGCGCACGCCACAGCAGGTCCCAGTGGTCCAAGGTGTCAGCCCTTCCTGGCGGAAGGTCTCCAGGGTCTCCGGGTGGGGGTGCTCGAAGGGATTCCGGAAGCCGGCGGGGATGATGACCACCTCCGGTTTCAGGGCCGCGATCCAGGCCGGATCCGACGCGTTGCGGCTGCCGTGGTGCCCGGCCTTGAGCAGGCGGTGCGGGGCGAGGCCCGGCTCGCCGAGATCCAGCAGGTCCCGTTCCTGGATGGCCAGGGCATCACCCATCAGCCACAGTTCCCGGTCCCGCCAGGCGACCCGCAGCACGGCGGACACCATGTTGGCATCGGGCAAGGCGAAGGCCCGGGCAGGCCAGCGGACGCTGAAGGTGGCTTCGCCCCGGGTCCAAGCATCTCCCCGCAGCAACCCGGAAGGATCCTCGCCGGCAGAAGGGCGGAACCCACTCCACGGGTCCTCGCTGTCGGCGGTGACCGGCACGGAGGTCGTGCGGAGCGGCCAGAGCCGGGCCAGCGTGGCCCAGCCACCGGCATGATCGCCGTGGGCGTGGGTGAGGATCAGGTGGACGGGTTCGCGTACCCCCCGTCGGCTCAGCACACGGGCCAGGCGCCGGCCGGTCCAGGGCCCGGGACCGGTGTCAATCAGTGTGGCGTCACCCCCTGGCACCCGCAGCAGCAGCGCATCCCCCTGGCCGATATCCACTGCTTCGAGCGAAAGGGTGTCCGGGCTGCGCCCCGTGCCGCGGAACGCGAAGAAACCCAGGGAGGTGAGCACCAGTCCCACGGTCAAGGCCCGGGTCCGTTGCAGCCTTCCCTGCAGATGGGCCAGGGCCAGCCAGCCCAGCGCAAGCAGCAGCCAGGGCCAGAGAATCCCGGTGCCCAGGGGCGCGATGCCCGTCAGGGCAGGGACGAGCCGATCACCCATCCAGGTCAGGACCAGGGCCGCGCTCTGGGTGAGGCCTGGCAGGGGCAGCAGGATCAGGGCCAAGCACAGGGGTGTGAGGAAGGCCACCAGGGGCAGCACCAGGAGGTTGGCGAGGATGCCCCACCAGGGCGCGCCACCGTGTAGCAGCGCCAGCAGCGGCATCGTGGAGAGCCAGGGAGCCGCCAGGCGTCCGAACGGCAGGGCCAGCCGCCCCAGGAGGGGTGCCAGCAGACCGGCCAGCGGCTCCGCGCCCCAGAAGACGCCCAGGAGCGCCCACCAGGCCAGCAGGAAACCGGGTTCCACGCCCGCGGCCGGGTGGCCCAGGAGCCAGAGCAGGAGGGCGAGGTGCAACCCTGCCACCGGGGGGAGCCTCCAGCCACTGCTCCGCCCGACGGCCCACGCGATTCCCATGAAGAGGCCCCGCCACACGGGCGCGGAAAAGCCCACCAAGGCCGAATACAGCAACCCCGCAGCTATGGCCCCGGCCGCCGCCCAGCGCAGGCGCAGTCGGCGGAGCAGGGCCTCCACGGCGGCCATGACCAGGGTCACCTGCAAGCCGGACACCACCAGGATGTGGATAGTGCCGCTCTCCGCGAACACGCTGAAGTGGGCCTCATCGGCGGGCGGAATGCCCAGGGCGAGGGCGCCCCATAAATCCCTGGCGGTAGGCCCCAGCGGCAGAAGCTCGAAGCGCTGTCGGGCAAAGGTCTGCAGCCGGAGCAGGAGGGACGGTCGGGCGGGGCCGGTGGCTTCCATCAACTGGGACGAGGTCAGGTGGATCCGCCGGGGCGATTCATCGCTGCGGGCACGCCAGAGGGGGCGCTCCGCCAGAAAGATCGGTGCCGGCCGCACGGGCCGCAGGTCGGCTCTGAAGCGGATCGGGGTGCCGGGTTCGGGGGGGGCCTGTCCGCCCTCGGCAGGCACCGAGAGGGGCACGGTGAGGCCGTACATGGCTTCGGGTGCAGACAGGTCGATCTGGCTGCGCAACCGGTCGCCCTGCAGGGACCAGGGCGCGCTGATGCGGCCTTCGAGAGCCTGGAAACCGACGGGCAGGGCAGCTTCCCAGCGGGCCTTGCGAGTCAGGCCGAGGAACGTGAACCCGGCCAGGCTGAGGGCCAGGGGCACCACACCCCAGCGGCGGCTGCGGAGCAGCGGAAGGCTGAGCAGCCAGATCGCGCCGAGGAGGAACGCCCAGGGCAGGGCGAACTGGCCGTCCCATCGCTCAGGCACCAGCCATGGGATGGTGCAGGCCACCACCAGAACCCAGGCCATGGGCCAGTACGAGGCACCGGAGAGGCGCTGCCAAAGGCTGGATCTGGAAAGCATATAAAGCGGAGTCTACCTTCATTCCCCTGTCCAGACCTTGACAGTGTGCTTTCAATCCAGGACCCTGATGAGCATGAACCCGGCCCGGGCCCTGCTGGTGGACGACGACCCCACCATCCTCGAGGTGGTGGGGTCGCTCTTGTCCCGGCACGGCCACGAAGTGGTGGGGACGGGGTCTGGCCTGCGCGGTGCCCAGTTCCTGCGCGGTGAGCACTTCGACCTGGCCGTGGTGGACCTCATGCTGCCGGATCTGAGCGGCCTCGAGTTGGCCCGCCAGGCGGTGGCCAAACCCGACACCGTGGTGGTGGTGCTATCGGGTTCCACCTCGGTGGAGACGGCCCTGCAGGCCATGAAGATGGGCATCTACGATTACGTGCCCAAGCCCTTCCGCACGGAGGAACTGGAGCACACCCTCCTGCGCGCCATCGACAAGTCCCAGTTGAACCAGGAGAACAAGCGGCTGCGGGAACAGATCCAGGGACAGACGCCGGGACCCAAGATGGTGGGGCGTTCCGACACGTGGCAGAACCTCCAGACCCTGCTGCGCCGGGTGGCGCCCTCACCCTCCACGGTGCTCATCACAGGCCCGTCCGGCACCGGGAAGGAACTGGCGGCCAAGGCCATCCACCAGTGGAGCCCCCGGGCCCAGGGCCCCTTCGTGGCCATCCACTGCGGGGCCATCCCGGAGAACCTGCTGGAGGACGAGCTCTTCGGCCATGTGCGCGGGGCGTATACGGATGCCCGCACGGACCGCCCCGGTCGCTTCCAGCAGGCCGAGGGTGGCACCCTCTTCCTCGACGAGATCGGCACCATGCCGATGAGCCTGCAGGTGAAGCTGTTGCGCGTCATCCAGGAACGTGAATTCTCGCCGCTGGGATCGACCCGGACCGTGAAGGCCGACTTCCGCCTGCTGGCTGCCACAAATGAAGACCTGGGCAGCCTCGTGGCGCAGAAGCGGTTCCGGGAAGATCTCTTCTACCGCCTGAACGTGATTCCCGTGCAGCTTTACCCGCTGAAGGAGCACCCCCAGGACATCCCCGTCCTGGTGGCGCACTTCGCGCGGAAGTTCGCGCGGGAACTGAGCCTTCCCCTCAAGCAGGTGGAACCTGCCGCCTTGCAGGCCCTGGAGACCTACGGCTGGCCCGGCAACGTGCGGGAGCTGGAGAATGCGGTGGAACGGGCCATGGCCCTGGGCTCCGATCCTGAGCGGCTCCTGCTCCAGGATCTCCCCGCGCCGATTGCCGGCGTCATGCCTTCGGTGACCTTCCCGAGGCTCCCCCAGCACCGGGATCTGCGGCGGTTCCTCGAGGATCTGGAACGCCATCTGATCCTGGAAGCGCTCCAGACCACAGGCTGGAACAAGAGCGAGTCGGCGCGGCGCCTGGGCATGCGGCGGACCACCCTGCTGCACCGGTTGCGCGCCCTGGGGATTCCCCCGGACCCGTTGGGTGACGCAGAATCCACCTTGGCCTGGGAGCACCCTTGAACCGCCTGCTCCCGCGCCCGGTATTGGGGCTGCTGCTGGCCTCCTGCCCCATGTGGGCCTGGTCCCCGAAAGTCCACGAGGCCCAGACGGCCAAGGCCATCCGCCTCCTGCCCCGGCGCATGGCCGCTCTGCTCCGGGCCCACCCCCAGGAACTGCTGGAGGGCGCTCGGGGCGTGGCCAACGACCAGCCGCCCACGGTGGAGCTGGTGGAGGCCCAATTCCGCACCCTCCTGCGTCTCAGCGAGGAGCACCGCCGGCCCGAGGAGATTGTCCGCGATCTCGGCGTGCTGGCGCACCAGGTCCAGCTGCTGGCGGATCCCTCGGCGATGGAGGGCGTGACCCCGCTCCGAGAGCATTTCGAGGCCTATGCCGACGAGCACCTGGTCCATCTGCTGGTGACCCAGGAACCCTACTGGGCGCCGAAAGGCAGTCTGGATCCGGGGCCACCCCTCCGCCGGTTGCTGGTCATGAAGCAGGATCGCAACAAGCGCCTGAGAGATAGCTTTGACGAGGCCACTGGCCGGCGGATTGGGCCCTGGGATGAGCTATCGCTTCCGTTCGCTCAGCTGCAGCTGGCGTTCTCCAACGGCGTCAACGCCACCGCCAACCTCTGGATCCTGGTCTGGCGGGCCGCCGGAGATCAATGGGAGATTCCGGCTGGACCCTGATCCAGATCCATGGTGTTGATGCCTAGGCGGAACGCGACTTTCGGGCTATCTTTCCAAACACTGGGGTCTGTTATGGATCCCGGCTTTGGAGTTGGACATGGGCACCTATACCCGCCTCGGGTCCTCCCTGCTGGTCTCAAAACTGGCAAGCGATCCCCTGGGTGCCCTTCATCGGGCTGTGGTCATCACTGGCGGCAGTTTCGAGCACCATGTGCTGGTGCGGTCCTTCTCGGAGGAGTTGCTGCGGGCGGGCCTGGATTCCCGACTGGACGAGGCGAGCAGAGTGGCCGCTCTGCTGGCTGGCGCAAGGGCCTTTGGCTTGGGTTACCGGATCGAGCGCGGGAAGGCGCCACACGCCCTCTGGGATCATGTGCCAGGTCGCAGCCTCGCGCAGCTCATCGACAAGGCGAAACAGGACCAGATCCCCTTCGGTGTGGAGCACGCCCTCACCGTGATTCAGGGCTTGGCCCTGGGCATTGTCCAGATGCAGGCCAGGGGAGTCAGTCACGGCTTGATCAACCCCCACTGCGTCTGGGTGGGAATGGATGGGACCATCCGGCTCCTGGACGCGCCGATAGGCTCGTTGGTCAAGGGCCTGCTGGCCGAGATGCCTTCCGCCAGGAAGATGCTGGCCCCCTACCTTCAGGGTCCTGACAATGATGGTTTCCAGCAGGACCTGTTCGCCCTGGGGGCGGTGTTTTACGAACTCCTCACCTTTGCAGGCCTGCCCCTGGGGGCTGACCTTGGGGTCTCTTTGGATCGGGCCACCCTCTCGGCGGCCCAGGAGGAGGCTCCCCTCCCGACGGAACTCCGCGCCTTCCTGGGGCGGTTACTGCTGGGCCTCCAGCCATTCACCTCTGTGCAGGCCTTCAATGCAGAGCTGGAGCGCGTACTCTACGGAGGCGAGTGCAGCCCTTCGACTTTCAGCATGGCCTTCTTCATGCACACGCTGTTCCGGGAGGAGAACGACCGGGAGGTCGCAGCCATGAAGGTCGAGCAGAGCCAGGACTACCTTGCCTTTACGACCGCGGGTGAGACCTTGCCCAGCGAGCCGGCCAAGGTGACGCTTACGGAAGGTCTGGCTGAGGCCCCGTCGAGGCAGAAGAACACCATGCTCATCGGTGCTGGGCTCATCGCAGTGTTGGCTCTCGCCCTGGGCTACTATTTTTTCGGTCGCCAACAGGTAGAACCGGCCGCCCAGAAGCAGCTGGAAGTGCCCAAGCGCCCGCAGACAAAGCCTGAGCCGCAGAAAGCCGAACCGGCGTCCAAGGCCACCGCCGAAGGCGTGCAGGCCGTCGCGCCGCAGAAGGATCTGACTGAAACCAGACCGGCCGAAGAGAAATCGAAGATTCAGAAGCGCACTGGAGAGGCCTCTCCGCTCCTGCTGGATCTGGAGCGTCAGCAGAAGGCGGCAGAACAGAGGCTGGAAGAGCAGAGAAAGAAGGAGCAAAGGCTGGGCGAGCGGAAGCAGCCTGAGGAGAAGTAGCCGGCAGACTATCGCTGCGCAGCCTCGTTGGCGAGGCGGTCCACGCGCTCGTTCTCCGCGTGGCCCGCGTGACCCTTCACCCAGCGAGCTTCCACCTGATGTCGCGCGAGCTGCGCGTCCAGGGCCTGCCAGAGGTCTGCGTTCAGCAGGGGCTTGCCGTCCGCCTTCTTCCACCCACGCCGCTTCCAGTCCTTCAGCCAGGACCGGATCCCCTTGACCACATACTGGCTGTCGCTCTGCAACAGCACATCGCAAGGCTTGCTGAGTGCCTCCAAGCCCCGAATGGCGGCCGTCAGCTCCATGCGGTTGTTGGTGGTGTCGGCTGCGGGGCCCGAGCCCTCCTTCTCACGGATACCGGAGGCCAGATGCACCCTGAGGAGATAACCCCACCCTCCCGGTCCAGGATTGCCCAGGCAGGCGCCGTCACAGTAGAGCTCGACCTTCATCCCACCAGAGTAGACGCAGACACCGAAATCTCCGCCACGGCCTTGCGGAGCAGTTCCACACCCAGGTCCAGATCCTCCGTGCGGAGGTTCATGGCGGGGCGGAACCGCAACCCCTTCACACCGGTGGAGAGGATCACCATGCCCAGGTCGCGGCCCTTGGCCACCACGGCGTTACGCAGTTCCGGGGTGGCGATGTCCAGGGCGCAGAAGAGGCCGCGGCCGCGTGGGTTCGAGGTGAATTCGGGGAAGTCCCGATGGATCTCCTGCAGCCCCTTGAGCAGGCGCTCACCCTGCTTCACGCCGTGCTCCAGCAGGCTCTCCTCCTGGATGACGTCGATAATGCGCGTGCCGCGCACCATGTCCACCAGGTTGCCGCCCCAGGTGCTGTTGATGCGGCTGGGCACCTTGAACACGCTGTCCACCTCGTCCAGGCGCCGGCCGGCGGCGATACCGCAGCACTGGGTCTTCTTGCCGAAGGCGATGATATCGGGCTGCACATCGAACCACTGGTGCGCCCACCACTTGCCCGTGGCGCCGAAGCCTGTTTGCACTTCGTCGAAGATCAGCAGAAAATCGTGACGATCCGCCAGGACCCGCAGCTTGCGGAGGAACTCGCCGCGGAAGTGGTTGTCGCCCCCCTCGCCCTGGATCGGTTCGATGATGAGGCAGGCGATGTCGTCGGGATCCCGGGCCACGGCGGCCTCGATGGCAGCGACGGCTTCGGCTTCGGCGGCCTCGACCTTGGCAAGGTCCATCGGAAAGGAGAACTTGGGGTTCGGCACCCGGGGCCAGGGGAACTTGGGATAGTACTGGTGCTTGCGGGGATCGGCGGTGTTCGTGAGGCTGAGGGTGTAGCCCGTGCGGCCGTGGAAGGCCTCGCGGAAATGGATCACCTGGGAGCCCTTTTCCCCTTTGCCCGCCGCCAGGTTCTTGCGCACCTTCCAGTCGAAGGCGGCCTTGAGGGCGTTCTCCACCGCCAGGGCGCCGCCATCGATCCAGAACAGGTGGGGCAGGTAGTCCGGTGCCGCATGGGTGCCGAAGGCCTCCACCCACTCCGCGAAGGCCGTGGTGTAGATGTCCGAATTGGCGGGCTTATTGACGGCGATCTCGCCCAGGCGCTGCACGAAGGCGGCCTCCCGCAGGCGGGGGTGGTTGTGGCCCAGGGGCGCGGTGGCGAAGTGGGTGTAGAAATCCAGGTATTTGCGGCCATCCCGGGCGTCCACGATCCAGGATCCGTGGGATTTCTCCAGATCCATCACCAGGTGGAACCCGTCCACCAGCATGTGGCGGCCCAGGGTGTCAAAAACAGCAGTCGGATCAACGTGCGGGGTGGTCATGGCGGACCTCTGCGAACAGTTCCGGGTCTGGTTTGGATTGCAGTGGAGACAGGCATGATTCCCTGGATAGCGGTTCAGGACGCGCC
>CAIQPH010000149.1 GCA_903873655.1 uncultured Holophagaceae bacterium
CGCATCGAGGGGGCCGTCACCCTCGACTACTTCAAGACCAGCTTGCTCGTGCCCGGCGACTCCCACGCCTTCCGCTTCGGCCTCGAGCAGGCCCAGGCCTCCAACGAAGACGTCAAGCTCCCCACGGGCGGCATCCAGTACTACGCCTACGAGGGGGACACACCTGGGCTTGTCACTCCCGATGTCTTCGATGTCGGCGGGGGCTACAACATCAAGATGCACAGCAACCGCACGGCCCTGTATCTCCAGGACAACTGGACTGTCAATGACCGCCTGACCTTCCAGCCGGGCATCCGGTTTGAGAAATACACCGCCCGCGGCTATGGGCAGACCAGCAACATATGGGACAAGCAGGTCGCCGCCCCCCGCTTCGGCGGCTCTTTCGCCCTCACAGAGGACCAGAAGAACGTCTTCAAGTTCCACTGGGGCAAGTACTACGCTGCCTTCTCCTCCTGGTTCGTGGACCGCGCCTACCAGCCGTGGATCCCCAAGATGACGGAATACTACTGGCAAGGGAGCGATTTCAATCCCCTGACGACCCCTCCAAGCCAGTACACGGCCGGGGACCGCACACCCGACTTCAGTTCTGAAAACATCTCCTACACCTCAAATAACATCTCGCCTGTGGATCCCAACGCCAAGCAGCCTTTTACCGAGGAGACCACCTTCTCCTTCGAGCACAAGTTCGAGAGCCCCTGGAGGGTGTCGGCGACCTGGGTCTACCGCCAGCAGAAGGACATCCTGGTCCGGAAGGACGTCGCCACCATCACCTCGGGCCCGAACGCGACAGGCACCTGGGCTGTGGCTTCCGGCCAGTACACCAATCATGGCGTCGACCAGGACCTCACCTGGTGGAATTCCAACGTGGATCCCAACAACCCGAACGGCAACAACTGGCTGGTCGCCACCGAGCCCACGGCCAAGCGCAACTACGTGGCCGCGACCCTGGTGATTGAGCGCAAGTGGATGGACGACTGGAGCCTGAACGCCAGCTTCACCCACGCCCGGCGCTACGGCAACGTCGGCGAGTCCGACGGCTACGACGGCTGGGCCCCCTATGAGAGCCCCAACTACCTGATCAACTCCTATGGCCTGCTGCCGGGCTACAACGACTACGAAGGCAAAATCCGCGGCATGGTCAAACTGCCCTGGGACATGAAACTGGCCTTGAATTTCACCTACCTCAGCGGCCAGCGCTTCACGCCTTATGCGCGGACTCCCAGGAATGACCAGGGAGTGCGTTCCTACGTGTTCGTGGAGCCTCGCGGCAGTGAGAAGTACCCTAGCGAGCACCTCCTGGACATGCGGCTGAGCAAGAGCATCAAGTTCGGCAAGAAGACCAACCTCGAGCTCTTCGGACAGGTCTTCAACGTCCTGAACACCGGCACGACCCTCGCTTACAGTACTGAGCGCATTAACAGCACCGACTACGGCGTTCCCGGCTCGGTCGAGCAGGGCCGACGGCTACAGCTAGGCCTGCGCCTGGCGTTCTAGTTTATTTGACCGACGCGCTTGCAGTGGGCATTCCACCCGCTGCAAGCGGGTCTGCGGAAAGAAACCCATGCTGCGCCAAATCGCACTGCTCTTGTGTTCCTGCTTCATCCTCAACGCCGCTCCCAAAGGCACCCTGGTGATCGTCGGTGGAGGAGCGGAGCCTCCTAGTGTGGTCCGTGCCTTCCTGGAGGCTTCGGGTGGGCGGGGCGGCATCGTCGGCGTAGTGACCACAGCCACGGTGGATCCCCAGGGCGCCCTTAAGGAATGGAAGGAGATCCTCGACGCCGCCGGGTTGTCGCTGGTGCCGCTCAATGTCCGCCACCGGGAGGAGTCCTCCCTGCCGTCCATGCTCGAAGCCGCGCGGACCTGCACGGGCTTCTGGTTCACCGGGGGCGACCAGGCCCGCGTCGGGGACCAGGTCGTGGGAACACCGCTCCACACGCTCATCCGGCAACGCTACGAAGCTGGCGCCTGCATCGGCGGCACCAGCGCGGGGGCGGCCATCATGTCGAAGATCATGCTCACCGGGGATAATCGCCACGGCAAGAATGAGTGGTCCGAACTCGCGCCCGGCGCCTACGTGACCCGCGAAGGTATGGGCTTCCTCCCGGAGCAGGTGATCGTGGACCAGCACTTCATCCGCCGCGGGCGGGAGAATCGCCTGCTCAGCCTGATCATGGAGCACCCTACCCACCTGGGTCTCGGCATCGACGAGTCCACCGCGCTGGTCGTGAAGGACGGCAAGGCGACGGTGCTGGGGGCAAGTGCGGTGATGGTCTTCGATCCCGCGGGCATGACCGTGAGCGGCAGCACCTTACGCGATCTCCGGGTCCATGTCCTCAGGGCTGGCCAGTCCATTGATTTGGCCACACGCAAGGTGTCCCAGCCGTGAAACCTGACTCTGAAAACCGCATGGGGACCCTGAGGCAGGTGGGTGGACACAGGCTGGCACTGCGCGAAGGGGGCCCGTACTTGACGGCTGGCCTAGACGACCGGCAGAGAAAAAATGATCTGGCCACAAAGAACTCAAAGAGCACAGAGGGGGCGCGGAGGAGTGCAAGGCCCTTGGTCAATCCTTTGAGTCCTTTGTGTTCTTTGTGGCCAATTTTCTTTTCCTTCTGTGGTGGCGGGCTCCGCCGAATGGCCGCGCCACTCTTGTTCACTGTGGTTTGCTTTGCCAGACCCGTGCAGGCGCCTTTCCCCCCGGACCACCGCACTATGCGGCGCACGGTGTCCTACGCGGAAATGTCGGCCTTCCTGGAAGGCGTGGCCAAGCCCGGCTTCATCACCGTCACCGAAGAGGGCCGCAGCACTGAAGGCCGGAAGCTCTACCTGGTTCGCCTCAACCGGGGCGGTGCCAAAGCCCGGTTCAAAGTGTTCTTCTACGCCCAGCAGCACGGCAACGAGGTGGCGGGCAAGGACGCGCAGCTCACCCTCATCCGCGACATCGCGGAACACCCCGAACGGTTGCCCGAGGACGTGGACCTCTACCTCATGCCCATGGTCAACCCCGATGGCGCCGAGGCCCACCGCCGCGTCAATGGCGCGGGCGCGGACCTCAACCGCGACCACCTGCTGCTGGCCCAGCCCGAGACCCAGGCCCTCTACCGCGTGGCGCGCCGGATCCGCCCCCACATCGCTGTGGACAGCCACGAGTTCGGTCGGGGCGGCGAGGACTACACGAAAAAAGAGTGGGAGGCCTGGCCCCTCATCACCATGGACGCGGCCAACCA
>CAIQPH010000150.1 GCA_903873655.1 uncultured Holophagaceae bacterium
AAAGCCAAAGCCCGTGGTTACCGAACCACCCACAACCTCCTCAACATCGCCTACCTCATCGCCGGGAAACTTGACTTCGCACTACCGGTCCGGTGAGTCGTTACCCACTCGATTCAGCGAGGAACCGTTTTTTTGATGTAAAAAGGGACTTGTTTTTATATTTCTAGAAATTAGAATATATAGCATGACGCGCTCTGATCCCAACCATCTCCTCATGGCCCGGCGGCTGAAAGCCCTGGGACACCCGGGGCGTCTTTCCATCCTCCGGGCCGTGGTTCAGGGCCCCGTGGACGGGACACCGGCGGGCGAAATCCTGGCTCAGCTTGGGATGCCCGGCTCGACCCTGAGCCACCATCTGGCCGCCTTGGCGGAGGCCGGCCTGCTGGTGGCCACCAGGCAGGGAACCACCATCCGCTATGCGGCCTGCTTCGACCACCTCCGGGCCCTCACCGAATACCTCTGGCAGGACTGTTGCGGTGGCGGCTGCCGGAATGCAAATTGTCTTTAATAAAGGAGCAACCATGGAACCCACAATCCATCCCACGCATTTAAAAATCCAGGATGCCTACGGCAGGATCGCCAGCATCGGCAGTGGCTGTTGCGACCCCCGCTCCGGCTGCTGCGGCGGCGGTCGCGTGGTGGAAGTGGCCCAGGGTGTGGGCTACTCCGAAGCCGAACTGGCCACCCTGCCGGAAGGGGCGAACCTCGGACTGTCCTGTGGCAATCCCACGGCCATGGCTGAATTGAAAGTGGGCGAAGTAGTGCTGGATCTCGGTAGTGGCGCGGGCATGGATGCCTTCCTGGCCGCCCAGCGGGTGGGAGCCACGGGACACGTCCATGGTGTGGACATGACGCGGGAAATGCTGGTTAAGGCCCGCAAGAACGCCGCTGACTTCCACCGTCGCACCGGCTTGGAGAATGTGACCTTCCATCAGGGCCAGATCGAGGCCATTCCTCTGCCGGACGCCTCGGTGGATGTGGTGCTCTCCAACTGCGTCCTGAACCTGAGTCCCGACCAGGCCACCGTCTGGAAGGAGATCGCCCGCGTACTCAAACCAGGAGGCCGGGTCTCCATTTCGGATATGGTCCTCCTCCGTCCCATTCCTGAAGCCCTGCAGGTCGATGTGCAGGCCCTGGTGGGCTGCATCGCCGGGGCGCCCCTGATGGGTGACTTGAAAGCCATGGTGGCCGCTGCGGGCCTGACAGACCTCGTGCTGACGCCCAAGGAGGGCGCCATCAAGGCCATGATCCCCGCAGGCGACCCGATGGCCGCCCACCTGATCGGGCTGCTGCCGGAGGGAACGGGACCCGAGGACTTCATTGCGAGCCTGATCATCGCCGCCACCAAGCCATGATACTCCGCCGCCCGGCGAAGGGGTCTCCGCTCGAGGTCTGGCTGACACACGCCCGTACGCTGGCCATGGTGACCATCGTCTATAACCTCCTGGAAGGGCTCATCTCCATGGGGTTCGGCGCCTCGGATGGCTCAGTGGCTCTGTTCGGATTTGGGGCAGACAGCTTTATCGAGGTGGGTTCTGCCCTCCTGGTGCTGTGGCGTCTTCGGGCCGGGGAAGCCAAGGCTGACATGCTGGTGGAAAGGGAACGCCGAGCCACCCAAGGGATTGGGGTCCTCTTCCTGCTGCTTGCCGCTGGAACTGCGGTAGGTGCGGTCATTCAAATCGCCACCCATCGGCACCCCGAGACGTCCCTGCCTGGAATGATCATTTCCATGGCCAGCCTCCTTTCCATGGCCTGGCTATGGCGCGCCAAGCAGAGGACTGCCGTGGTCCTTGATAGCCGGACCCTTGAGGGAGATGCGGCTTGCAGCCTTGCCTGCATCCAGCTGTCAGGCATCCTGTTCCTTGGCAGCGTTCTCTTCATGCTCTGGCCTGGCCTCTGGTGGATTGATGCCTTGGCCGCCTTGCTGCTCTCGGCGTTAATCGCCAAGGAAGGCCTACAGGGCATTCGCGCTGCTTCCAAGCCTGACTTCAGTGGCGGCTGCGGCTGCCACTAATCAAATCTCCTCATTGGAGTTTCACCATGGCTACCAACCGTCTGTCGTTCCTGGATCGCTACTTAACCTTGTGGATCTTCCTGGCCATGGGCCTTGGTGTGGTCCTGGGCTTCGCCATCCCTGGCTTCAATCGAGCCATCAACGCCTGGAACATCGGCACCACCAGCATCCCGTTGGCGGCGGGTCTGATCCTGATGATGTATCCACCCCTGGCCAAGGTGAAATACGAAGAACTGCATCTCGTCTTTCAGAACAAGCGGGTGCTGGGGCTTTCGCTCCTCCAGAACTGGGTCATCGGCCCGTTGCTCATGTTCGGCTTGGCGGTGCTCTTCCTGAGGGACAAGCCCGAATACATGCTGGGCCTCATCCTCATTGGTCTGGCCCGCTGCATCGCCATGGTCATTGTCTGGAACGATCTGGCCAAGGGCGATACGGAATACTGCGCTGGATTGGTGGCGTTCAATTCCATCTTCCAGGTGCTGTTTTTCAGCGTGTATGCCTGGTTCTTCGCCACCATCCTGCCGGCAAAGCTGGGGCTTCAGGGCGCCGTGGTCAACATCACCATCGGCCAGATCGCACAGAGCGTATTCATCTACCTGGGCGTTCCCTTCATCGCGGGTTTCCTGACACGGTTCATCCTGGGGAAGATCAAGGGTCTTGATTGGTATCATCGGGTCTTCGTGCCCAAAATCAGCCCCATCACGCTGATCGCGCTGCTTTTCACGATCATCGTCATGTTCAGCCTCAAGGGCGACACCATCGTGAAGCTGCCCTTCGATGTGCTTCGCATCGCCATCCCGCTCCTGATCTACTTCGTAGTGATGTTCCTGGTGAGCTTCTGGCTCTCGAAGAAGGCCGGGGCGACCTACGCCCAGGGCGCGACCTTGAGCTTCACGGCCGCCAGCAACAACTTCGAACTGGCCATCGCCGTAGCCGTGGCCACCTTCGGCATTGCCCACGGCGCTGCCTTTGCTGCGGTGATCGGCCCCCTGGTTGAAGTGCCCGTCCTCATCAGCCTCGTCAGCGTGGCTTTCTGGCTGAAGGCCAGGTGGTATCAGGGTAGCCCTGAGCAGGTCTCTGGAGTGACCTGCTGTCCAGCGGTTGAACCTCAGAAGAAGTGAGCCAGCCCATGACCCACTCCATCCTGTTCCTCTGTGTCGCCAACAGTGCCCGCTCCCAGATGGCCGAAGGCATCGCCCGGCAACTCTTCCCCGGACTGCGGATCCAGAGCGCCGGAAGCCGCCCGAGCCAGGTGAATCCCTACGCCATCGAAGTGCTGGCAGAGCAGGGCATTGACGCCACCACGCACACCTCCAAGAGTGTCCAGGACATCGATCCGGCCACGGTGGACCTCGTCATCACACTATGCGCCGAGGAGGTCTGCCCGCTCTTCCTGGGCCAGGCCGAGCGCCTCCACTGGCCCATCCCAGATCCTGCCAGCGACGATCCGGCCTTGACCGTCATCGATAGAAAGGCTCGCTTCCGGGCTGCCCGTGATGAGATCCGCCGTCGATTGGACCAACTGAAGGCCGAGCGCTTCTGATCATCCAGACCCTTGCGGAGGCTCCATGACCTCCCCCGGGTCGATCCACCCACCCCCCAGAACCTCTCCGTCCCGGTAGAAGACGACAGCCTGTCCGGGGGCGATCGCCCGTTGAGGTTCGGCGAAAGAGACCTTTACGCGGCCATCGGGAAGGGGGATGACCAGCGCCTCGGCTTCTGGAGACCGGCTGCGGATGCGGGCTGCACAGGGCAGGGGCGAAGTAGGGGGCCCCTGGATCCAGTTGAGGTCGCGGGCCAGGAGGTCCCTGGAGAACAGGTCCGATTCGACGCCGACCCAGACCGTATTGGTGGCAGGATCCGTTCGGACGACATAGAGAGGATCAGAGTAGGCCACCCCAAGGCCGCGGCGCTGGCCGATGGTGTGACGCCAGTAGCCGCGATGGCGGCCCAGACGGCGGCCATCCAGGTGCCGGATGTCGCCCTCCCCCGACTCCGGAGCGCGCCCCTCGGCCTCAAGGAAAGCGTCATAACGGTCCTGAGTGACGAAGCAAATTTCCTGGCTCTCGGGTTTTTCCGCCAGGTGGAGGCCGAGTTCAGCTCCAAGCTGACGGACCTGGGTCTTGGTGATCTGGGCCAGGGGGAAGAGGGTGCGGGCCAAAGTCTCCTGGGTGTGGTGGAACAGGAAATAGCTTTGGTCCTTGGCGGGATCCAAAGCTTGATGCAAGTGCCACTGCCCACCCGAACGGGAAATGCTGGCGTAATGACCGGTGGCCACGAATTCAGCCCCGACTGTGGTAGCCCTGTCCATGAGCGCAGAGAACTTCAAATGCTGGTTGCACCAGATGCAAGGACTGGGGGTTTCACCCTTCAGATAGCCCCGGATGAAGGCTTCAATCACTGTTTCCCTGAAGGGAGACTGGAAGTCCATTATGTAATGGGGGAAACCCACCTCGTAAGCCACCCTCTTGGCGTCTTGAAAGTCATCTAAAGAACAACACTTGCCATCTGAACTTCGAAGCCCATCCTTCTCGAAAAGCTGCATGGAAATGCCGATCACTTCATAGCCGGCCCTATGCAGCAGGGCTGCCATGACCGAGCTGTCCACCCCTCCCGACATGGCGGCGAGGATGCGGTCGCCGGGCCGCAGGGTAGGGTGGTTGCGGAGCGGGCCCAGGGCCTGATCCAGGAGCCTGTTCATCATCAGGTCCTCAGGCGCCGCAGACGCAGCAGGGAGAGGCCGAGCAGCAGCAGCAGTGGCGCAAGGACTCCCCAGTAGGCAGGAATTTCAGCGGCTCGGGCTGCGCCGCCGAACAGGGTTTGCAGCCCAAGGAAGACTAGACCCGCCACCAGCCCAGCGCCCAGCGCCTGCCCACGGCCCTGGCGGGGGCCCGGGAAGGCAAAGGAAAGCATGGCGAGCAGCAGACAGGGGCCCGCCAGCCAACCCAGGGAACGACCCCAGAGCATGTAGGCCCTTTCTGGGTCTGGCGCCCAGACCTGCCACTGTAGGAGGTCTATGGTGTCGGCCTCCTCGGCGCTCGCAGTGTTGCGGAGGGCCTTGGTGGGGAACAACTGGTCGGCCGATGGACCCTGGACGAGTTGCAGCCCCCCCCAGGCCAAGGCCTCTGAATGATGGGCACCCAACTTCCATCGCAGCAGGATGGGGGCCTCGCCCGGGGCCTTTAAGGGGAATCCCCAGCGCTCGCCAGATTCAAGGTGCCAGAGCACACCGGTCGAGCCCAAGTAGAGCCATGGACGAGTGGTCGATGGAGCTTGGGATCGGTTTAAAATTCGCATGTAAAGGTTGTCGGCATGATGAATAGCTTTTGGAGCAAGGCCCAGTTGGAGGATGAGTGTAAGGAGAGTCACAAGTCCCCAGGCCAGGCGACTGCTCCACAGCCAGCGGAGCAGGCTCACACCCCCAGCTCGCAGGGCCAGCCATTCGCGACTCAGGGCTGCCTCTGAAAGGGTGAGAAGGGTGCCCAGAAGAAATGCGATGGGCAGGGCGATGACTAGGAATGGCGGAAGACTCCATAACCAATATTGAATAAAAACAATAAGATGAACACCATTCTTGGAAAGGTCACCGGCGAGGCTGGCAAACTCGACCAGCAGGTTCAGGACCAGCAGGCTCCCCAAAACGGAAGCCCAGTTCCGCCACCAGGCCAGGGTGGCCCAGTGCCGCAGGATCCCGTGCTGCGTACCCTTCCCATGAATCCAGCGGAGAAGGCCATCCCTGGCTTCACCCAAATGGACAAGCAGGGGCGCGAGGACAGAGCGAACGGGGTGAAGGAGAATGAGCAGCCTTCCGTTAATCCGACTGGAGCGGTGAGGTCTGAGGCGCTGACTGAGCAGCAGCCAGCCGGCAACCAGAAAGGGGAAAGGCACCAAGAGTAGCGGAAAGATGGATTTAAATTTTTCACCTAACAACATGTTTTCAAAATACTTCATTACAAGATAGTAAAGGATGATTACGCCCAGGCTCTTGAGAACAGCCCCTCCGCGGTAAAACCTGGGGTGCCTGAATCCCAAAGCGATCCCCAGAAGCAGCAGCGCGGCAGCGGCTAAGGGAAGGGTGGTCCGTCGGCTGAATTCCAGAGCGGCCTTGGCGAGAAGGTCCTTGGTCTCTGGGCTGGCGTCTGCGCTTCGGTATGGAACCCGGAGAATGTGCAGGAGGGCCGAGGTGCTCTCATAACGAAGAGGTGTGGGCGGGAGCAGCCGCGCGCCCGCCGGTATGGCAAACCTCAGAACCTGTTGCTGCTGATTCAAATGGATGGCACTGCCAGCCCCGGCAGTCTGGAACATAACGCCTTGAAGACCAGAGAGATGCAACTGCAGTTCTGAGGACCCATCCGGCTTGGCCTCGAGGGCGTAAGTCATACCCGAGGCCGTGAGATGCTGCACCCCCTGGGGGGTGGCTTCCATGATGTGAATCTGACCCCCCGGAGAGACCCAGAAGGCCCGGTCTGGGGCGCTTGGCGGAAACCAGGGCGGAGCTCCCGGGCGGAGGAACCTGGCCTTGGCCTCCTCGGCCATTCGAAGACGAACCTGTTGCTGCAGCCGGGCTGCATATGGAACTACCAGGTGTGCGTTGAGGGCAGCCAGGGTGACCAGGAGGGAAGCGAGCAGAACCCAGGGGGCCGTCCAGGTCCGCCGACCGGCGCCAAGGCCCTGAGCCGCCACCAGTTCGGACCCCTCCATGAGCTGCTGGGTTCCAAGCAGCCCACCCAGCACCGCCGCCATGGGTAGCACCAGTCCCAGGTTTTCAGGCATGGACGTCAGGAGGAGCGGTACCAGCCAGCGCAGGGGGGCGCCCTCTGAAAAGATCTCCTTGGAGATGCGGACCATCTCCCAGGAAAGAAGAAGGAAGCCATAGAACAGAAGGGCCCCCAGGAAGGGGGTAGCCCAGCGCCGAAGGACGTAGCGAGTGAGGACGGATGGCACTTAGGTGTCCAAATTTAACTTTCGATAATGTATATTATGTAACCTTAAAATCAACGACAAGCAGGCGAGACAAGTTCATAAGACCTTTGAAGTCAACAGATCGTGAATATGGATGACCCCACAAGGGGCCCCCTGGTGGGTCACGACCAGGAAGGTGATCTTTCGGGCCTCCATGTTCCCGGCAGCATCAAGGGCAAGGGCGTCCTCGTCGATGGTGATCGGGTTCCTTGACATGAACTGGGCAGCGGACAACTCGAGTGGGTTAGCGCCTTGTCGCTCTGCTCTTTCAAGGGCTCGGCGGATGTCGCCGTCGGTGATAACACCAGTTAAATTATTGTTTTCCATGACAGTCGTCATCCCCAGACGGCCTTCGGTCATGGTCTTGAGGACTTCCGTGAGCGAGGCGGCGGCGGACACGCGAGGCCACGATTCATGCATCAATGCCCCTACCTTCATTAATTTCGCACCAATACTTCCAGCGGGGTGATTCAGTGCGAAGAGGTCCCGGGTGAAGCCTCTGCGAGCCATCAGGCTGCTGGCCAGGAGATCCCCCCAGACCAGTTGGAGGGTGGTGCTCGCCATCGGGGCCAAGTCCAGGGGGCAGCCTTCTCCCTGGGCGAGACGGTAGCTGAACGTCCAGGTGGCAGCCCGCCCAAGACTGCTCTCCGGCCTGGAAGTGATGGCCGCAAGGGGAATACCCAGGCGCAAGAGGCTCGGGAGTAGGCGCACCACCTCTTCGCTCTCGCCGCTGTTGGAGAGTGCCAGGATGGAATCCTGAGGGGTGACCATGCCCAGGTCACCGTGCAGGGCCTCTGCGGGGTGGAGGAACAGGCTCGGCGACCCGGTCGAAGCGAGGGTGGCCACGATCTTCTGAGCCACGAGGCCCGACTTGCCCATCCCCGTCAGGACCACCCGCCCGCTACGGCCCATCACCATGCCGACCCAATCGTCGACGGTGCGCGGATCCCAAGATTCCCTCAGTTCTGAAAGGGCGAACCGGGCCGCGTCCAGCACGGCATTACCAACCGCCAGCGCCCCAGCGCCCTCATTCTCATCCTTCACTGGTCAGACTCCGATGTGGTGGCGAGCAAGGTGTTCATGCTACCAGCCATTCTCCCCCTCTTCCCCCTGCCCCAGGTCGTGCTCTTCCCGCAGACTTTTCTGCCGCTCCACGTCTTCGAACCGCGGTACCAGGAATTGACGGTGGAAGTTCTCAATTCCCATCATCACCTGGTCCTGGCGCTCATGCGGGAGACCCCTGAGCCAGGCGCGCTGGGTGAGACAGCCTCGATCTTCGAGACGGGCTGCCTGGCGGAAATCGTACGCGCGGAACCGCTCACGGGTGGACGCTGGAACCTGCTGGTCCAGGGCAAGGAGGCCGCACGGGTCCTCGAGGAGATACCTGGCAAGGCTTTCCGCCAGGCCCGCCTCGAGGTGCTGCCTTTCGATTCGTCCGTGCTCTGGACTGGGCCTCTGCGCAAGCGCCTCATGGCCTCCCTCCATGCTTTTGCCGCATCCGAGGGCATCGAAGTTCAGCTGAAGGAACTCCTGGATCTACCCCTGGAGGACATGGCCCGGCTCAACACACTGGCCATGGCCCTGGACTTCGAACCCAGCGAACGCCAGTTCCTTCTGGAGTCCAGGGATCTGCCGACCCTGGCTGAACGCATGCTCCAGTTGCTGGATTTCGCCTTGGGTGGCAGGAAGATCCAGGGGCTGTAGAGTCAATTTTATAGTGGATCTGGGCCGCGACCTCGGCCAACCCCTGCTCAACCACCTTGCTACACTGGGCCTGGCCCTGTAGCTCAGCGGTCAGAGCTGGCGGCTCATAACCGCTTGGTCGTGGGTTCGAACCCCACCGGGGCCACCAATCCGCAGGACTGCGGATTAGGACGGAATCGCCGCAGGCGATTGCCGCCCGAAGGGCGAGGGCACACGAC
>CAIQPH010000151.1 GCA_903873655.1 uncultured Holophagaceae bacterium
GCCTGTTGTTGGAGATGCCGATGCCGCCCACCACTAGGGAGATGCTGGCGGCCACCGCCAGCAGTGCCGTGAGTATGCCCGCCTGCTGGGTCTGCATCTGGACGATATCGTCCTGCTTGCGGATCATGAAGGGATCGTCATCCTTGGGGGCCGTCTTCATCCGCTGGCGCAGGAGGGCCGTGATTTCTGTCTGGGCCGCTTCCGCCTTCCCCTCCTGGGCGCTCACCACGATCCGCTGGATCTTGTCGCGCCCCATGATTTTGCGCATGACGGTGGTGTAGGGCGCCACGATGAGGTCGTCCTGGTCTCCGAACATGCCGGCGCCCTTCTTCTCCAGCACGCCCACGACGAGGAAGGGCAGCGGGCCAACCCGCACTGTCTGGCCCACCGGGTCGTCGCCGTTGGGAAAGAGGTTGTCCTTCACGGTCTGGCCCAGCACGCAGACCTTGGCCAGCCCCCGCACCTCTGCATCCGTGAAGAAGCGGCCGCTCTCCACCTCCCAGCCCCGGATCTCCAGGAACTCTGGCCCGGTGCCCTGGATCTGGGTCACGTAGTTAAGGCCCTGGTAGATGATGGGTCGGGTGGTCTGCACCTGCTGCGTGGCGGTGACTACGCTGCTCTGGGCCAGTTCCTGCTTGATGAGGGGGATGTCGCTCTCGAGCAGGATGTCCGCGCTGCCCATGGCCATGGGACCGAAGCGGTTGCCGCCGCTGCCCGGGAAGATGGTCAGCATGTTGGAGCCCATATTCTGGATCAGGGCGATGGAGGCCCGCTTGGAACCTTCGCCGATGCCGATCATGGCGATGACGGCGCCCACGCCCACGATGATGCCCAGCATGGTGAGGAAGGCCCGCATCTTGTTGCGGGTGATGGCGAAGGCCGCCAGCTTGAGGAATTCCAGGAGGCCCATGGTCGCCCCCGGCTAGCGCCGTCCGCCCGGGGTTCCGCCGCTTGGCGCCGGGGCACCGCCGGCCTGCTTTGACGTATCCACGCCCACCAGGATCTGCATCCCTTCGGTAAGGCCTTCCCCGCTGACCTCCGTGAACTGTCCGTCCGAGATCCCGGCCTTCACGACGATGGCCTTGGGCCTGCCGTTCTCCAACACCCAGATGCGATCCTCGCGCCGGGCGACCATGCCGCCCTTGGTGCCGGTGCCAGCCTGGGCGCCCCCTGAGGGCCGCCCGCCGCCGAACATCATGGGTTGGCCCAGACGGGGGCCGTCGGTCTTCTTGTCGTCCTTGATGAACGCCGAAGGATTGAAGCGGAGCGCGGCGTTGGGCACCCGCAAGACGCCCTGGACCTGGTTGGTGCTGATGGTGACGTTGGCGGTCATGCCCGAGCGGAGGGCCAGGTTGCCCGTGAACTTGGGCCCGGGCATCTCGCTGGCGCCACCGGGGATCCGGGCCAGCACCTGAGGGTCCAGCTTCGAGGTCTGCATGACCACGGTGGGCGCGGCCTTCCCGTGGGTGGCCCCGCCGCTAGCCTGGCGCTCCTGGAAGCGCTTCAGGAAGTCCTGCTTGGTGGTGCCTGCGGGCAGACGGTCCTTTACGCGTTCCCAGACCTTCTCGGGGTCGGGGGCCCCTTCGCGGCCGTTACCGCCAGCCTTGGCGCCGTCCTTGGCACCGCCGTCCCGGGCGCCGTCCCTTTTCCCTTCTTGCCGGCCACCGCCCTTCCGGGCCTCCGGGGCGGCTGGTGCCTTGCCATCCTCGTCGGCGTTCGACAACGGCTCGTTGGGAACGATCATCTCGACCACGTAGTTCACGACGTTGCTCGTCGTCACCGGCTCCTGGCGGACCAGGCTCACGTTGGCCCGGAACTGCTTGTCCGGCAGGCTGTCCACGGTGAAGAGGGCGCGCTGGCCCACCTTCACGTCGTCGATGTCGGATTCCCCGATGTTGACCTGGACCTTCATCTTGGACAGATCCTGGGCGATCATGTAGAGGCTGGGCGTGCTGAAGCTGGCGGCCACGGTCTGGCCCACGTCGGCCAGACGGGAGATGACCACGCCGTCCACCGGAGCGGTGATGTTGCAGTAGTCCAGGTTCGTCTTGGCCCGATCCAGGGAGGCCTTGGCGGACTCCAGGTTGCCCTGGGCGTTCTTCAGCGCCGTGTCCTTGGTGTCGAGGTCCTGGTCGGCCAGCAGCTTCTCGGCGGCGAGCCGCTTGGAGCGCTGGTAGTCGACCTTGGCGAAGTCGTAGGCGGCCTGGGCCCGGAGCAGGCTGGCCTGGGCATCCTGGAGCTGGGACACCCACACGGCGGGATCGATCTGGGCGATGAGCTGCCCCTTCTTCACGATGCTGTTGTAGTCCACGTAGAGGGCCTGGATCACGCCCGAGACCTGGGTGCCCACCGACACCTGCACCACAGGGCTCACCGCCCCGGTGGCGTTGATGCGCTGCGTGACGTTGCCCCGGTCGAGCTTGGCCAGCCGCCATTTCACTTCGTCCTTGGGCCGGGTCCAGAAATAGGCCGCCGCGCCGCTCACTGCCACGAGGCCAATTCCAAGACCAATCCAGGTTTTCCGTTTCATGACGTCGCACTCCATTTATCGACAGGCAGGGGATAACCCACCCTTTAACCTTCGCATAACGATGTATAGACTGCCAGCCCGGGTTCGCGGTTGAGCCGGAATTCCCAATCAGCGAATCAAGCCAAGGCTTTCCAGGAGGGCGCGTCGAGTGAAACCGTCTGACAGGAAAGTCTGGAGAAAGCCGCCAGCCAGGACGATGCCGGCTGCCACCAGCACGGTCGCACCGGCAAAGGGGGCGTGGACTGCCGGCCGGTCCGAGGCCAGCCGCTCAGCCTCAGCACTGGGCGCCTGCAGGAAGAGGGCCACCAGGAAGCGCAGATAGTAGTAGGCGGACACGAGGCTCGCCAGCACGCCGAGGATCGCCATGCCCACATGGCCCGTGCCCACCAGCTCGCGGAAGATCATGTACTTGCCGTAGAACCCGCCCATGGGGGGAATTCCGGCCAGACTGAGCATGAAGATCGCGGCTGAGATGCCCATGGCGGGCCGTTTCCAGCCCAGGCCGCGCAGGTCATCGAAGGTGGTCTTCTCCCCCACCAGGCCGAAGGCCGTCAGCAAGCCGAAGGCGCCCATGTTCATGGCCAGGTAGATCACGAGGTAGTAGAGCATGCCGTTGTAGGCCGCCGAAGTGCCCGCCACGAAGGCGAGCATCAGGTAGCCCGCGTGGCTGATGCTGGAGTAGGCCAGCATGCGCTTCACGTTGGTCTGGACGAGCGCCGTGAGGTTGCCGATGATCAGCGTCGCCACGGCCAGCACGGCGACCACGGACTGCATCTTCACGCCCACCGCGCCCAGGGGCGCCAAACTGCCGGGGAAGATCCGGAGCAGGGCGATGAATGCAACACCCTTGGTGGCCACGGACATGAAGCCCGCGATGGGGTGGGGCGAGGCCTCGTAGGCATCCGGCGTCCACTGGTGGAAGGGCACGGCGGACACCTTGAAAAGGAAGCCCAGCAGCAGGAGAGCCGCTCCGGCGAGCACCATGGGATCCAGGGCCAAGCCCTGGCTCCTCAGCGTGATGGCAGCTGTGGCGAGATCCAGGGTGCCGCTCAGGCCGTAGATCAGCACACCACCCATGAGGAAGCAGCTGGAGGCCACGGCGCCGGTCAGGAAGTATTTCATGCCGCCCTCGGCGCTTTCGGAGCGGGCGCGCACGGTGCCGACCAGGGCATAGAGGGGGATGCTGAACAGCTCAAGACCCAGGAACAGCACCACGAAGTGGGTCGTCGCGGCGAAGAGCATCATGCCCGTCACGGAAAAGAGCAGCAGGGACAGGGTCTCGCCCTTCACCCAGCCCTCTTGGTGGAAATGGTCCCAGCTCTGCAGGATGGTCATGGCCGCGGCCACCACCACGAAGATGCCGGTAAACTGCGCCAGACGGTCCATGCGCAGCTGGAAAAAGCTGGGCTGGGACCCAGTCACCCAGAGATCGGTCAGGTACCAGAAGGTGGCGCCCACGGCCAGCAGGGCAGTCCAGTACATCACGGCGCGGATCCACTTGACGGTGGCCTGGTCCTTGTCCAGGGCCATGAGCGGAATCAGGCAGCCACCCAGGGCCGGCAGGAGCAACGGCAGCAAGGCCGCCCATTGGCTGGGAGTGAGGTTCATTGTTTCACCTCGTGGACGGCGGGTTCAGCGGGCGCTTCGTGGGTGCCGGGAGCATGAGCCCCCTCTTGCGTGGCGGTCGCCTCATGCCCGGCTGGCTTCAGCACGAAGGTTCGGGGCGCCGGGGCCTTGGCCTCTTGAAGCAGCGCCACCACGGGAGCCTCGCTGATCGCCACGAAGGTCTTGGGGTGAATGCCCATCCAGAAGATGAGCACCACGATGGGCAGCATGACCGCGACCTCTCTGGCATTCAGGTCGCTGTGGAGGTGGTGGGTCCCGCTGTCCTCGTCCTTGTTCTCGGGGCCCCAGAAGACCCGCTTGAACATCCAGAGCATGTAGACCGCGCCCAGCAGCACGCCGGAAGTGGCCACACAGGCGTAGAGGCGGCCCCAGTTGAAGCCGGAGAGGAAGGTGCCGTTTAGGATCCAGAACTCTCCGACGAAGCCGTTGGTGAGGGGCAGGCCGATGGAACTGAGGGTGACGATGAAGAAGAAGGCGGTGAACACGGGCATCTTCACGGCCACCCCGCCAAAGTCGGCGATCATGCGGGTGTGGGCCCGGTCATAGATCATGCCCACCAGGAGGAAGAGCGCGCCCGTGCTGATGCCGTGGTTGAGCATCTGGAGGATGGCGCCCTGGGTGCCGATCACCGTGAACGAGGCGAGACCCAGCATCACGAAACCCATGTGGCTCACGGACGAATAGGCCACCAGTTTCTTGATGTCGCGCTGCACCATGGACACCAGCGCGCCGTAGATGATGGCGATGACGCTGAGCACCGCGAGGGGCTTGGCGTAGTGCATGGCTGCCCCGGGGAACATCGGAATGGCGAAGCGGATGAAGCCGTACCCACCCAGCTTCAGGAGCACGCCGGCGAGGATGACGGAGCCGGCAGTGGGCGCCTGCACGTGCGCGTCCGGCAGCCAAGTGTGCAGCGGGAAGAGGGGCACCTTGATGGCGAAGGCCACGGCGAAGGCGATGAACAGCCAGCACTGGACGCCGAAGGGCAGCAGGGAGACAGCTTGGCCCATCAGGACCGGGTTGAAGCCGCCGGCCTTGTTGGCCAGGTACAGCAGGGCCACCAGCCAGAGCAGCGAGCCGCTCAGGGTGAAGAGGAAGAACTTGTTGGCAGCGTAGCGCCGCTCGTCGCCACCCCAGACTCCGATCATGAAGTACATCGGGATCAGCATCGCTTCCCAGAACAGGTAGAAGAAGAACAGGTCCTGGGCCATCAGCGCGCCCAGCATGCCGGTCTCCAGCAGGAGGAACAGGGCGGCGAAGGTGCCGATGCGATCCTTCAGGCTGTTCCAGGTACCCAGCATCGTGAGCGGCACCAGGAAGGTGGTCAGGAGCACCAGCCAGAGGTTCAATCCATCCACGCTCAGGGCGTAATCCACGGGCAGACCCACGAGCGTGAACCAGGGCGTCCGCTCCGAAAGGGCCAATGCGCCACCGTGGTGGCCCAGCAGCCAGGACAGGCTGAGGACGAAGAAAGCCAGGGCGCCCAGGAAGCCGAGCATGCGGGAGAGGCGGCCCAGGGTGTGGGGCAGGACCAGGATCACGAGTCCAAGAATCGTCGGTGCGAAGACCAGGAAGGTGAGGGGATGGGAGTTCAGCCAGGTCATCGCCCCACCTACTTCAGGAAGACATAGAGGAGGACCGCGGCTCCCAGCGCCATGCTCAGGGCGTAATTGCGCACCCGGCCGGTCTGGAAGAGGGCGGCGAAGTCCCCGAACACCCGGGTCAGCGCACCCGGCAGGTTCACGCCCACGCCATCGATGAGGATCACGTCGAAGAGCTTCCACAGCAGGTTGCCGAACCAGCGGATGGGGCGCAGCAGGTAGAGCTCGACGCCCTCGTCCACGTAGTACTTGTTCAGCAGCAGGTCATGGACGAAGGGGAACTTCTCGGCAAAGGCCAGTTCTGCAGCGGGACCGTTGCGGTAGGTCGACCA
>CAIQPH010000152.1 GCA_903873655.1 uncultured Holophagaceae bacterium
TCGCCGTTCGACGCTGGGCGCCGAGGGCCTCGTCGACCCTCAGCAGGTCTGGTTTCACTTCACCGGACACGGCGAAACGGTTCACGCCCACCACTACCTGGTCACCCTTTTCCACGGCCTTCTGGTAGGTGTAGGCGGCGTTCTGGATCTCCCGCTGGGGAAAGCCCTTCTCGATGGCGCTGACCATGCCACCCAGGTCGTCCACCCGGGCGAGCAGCGCAGTTGCCCGGGCCTCCAACTCGTCGGTAAGTGATTCAATGAAGTAACTTCCGGCGAAGGGATCCACCACGTCCGCCACCCGCGATTCATAGGCCAGGATCTGCTGGGTGCGCAGGGCGATGCGCGCGCTCACCTCGGTCGGCAGGGCCAGAGCCTCATCCCGACTGTTGGTATGCAGGCTCTGGGTGCCGCCGCAGACGGCGGCCATGGCTTGGACGGCGGTGCGGACGATGTTGTTGTCCGGCTGCTGGGCGGTGAGCGTGCTACCCGCGGTCTGCGTGTGGAAACGCAACATCTGGCTTTTTGCATCGTCCGTTTTGAAACGCTCCTTCATGATCCGGGCCCAAAGTCGGCGGGCGGCCCTGAATTTGGCCACCTCCTCGAAGAACTGGTTGTGGGCGTTGAAGAAGAAGCTGAGTCGGGGGGCGAAAGCCTCCAGCTTAAGACCTGCGTCCAGGGCCGCCTGCACGTAGGCGATGCCGTCCCCCAGGGTGAAGGCGATCTCCTGGGCGGCGGTACAACCCGCCTCCCGGATGTGATAGCCCGAGATGGAGATGGTGTTCCAGTTCGGCACCTGGTCCGCACAGAAGGCGAAGATGTCCGTGATCAGGCGCAGGCTCTGGCGCGGCGGGAAGATGTAGGTGCCGCGGGCCATGTATTCCTTGAGGATGTCGTTCTGGATGGTGCCGCTCACCTGGTCCCAGCGGACGCCCTGTTCTTCGGCGACGGCCAGATACAGGGCCAGCAGCACGGCGGCGGGGGCGTTAATGGTCATGCTGGTGCTGACCTTGTCCAGGGGGATGTCCTTGAACAGGGCCCGCATGTCGTGGATGGAGCTGATGCTCACGCCCACTTTGCCCACTTCGCCCAGGGCCATGGGGTGGTCCGGATCCATGCCGATCTGGGTGGGCAGGTCGAAGGCCACGGACAGGCCCGTGGTGCCCTGTTCCAGCAGGTAGCGGTAGCGAGCGTTGCTTTCTTCAGCGGTGGCGAAACCCGCGTACTGGCGCATGGTCCAGAGGCGCCCCCGGTAGCCGGACGGCTGCACGTGGCGGGTGAAGGGGAACTTCCCCGGTGCGCCGAGATCCCGCAGGGGATCATGCTCCGCCAGATCCGCAGGCGTGTAGCTGTTCTTCAGAGGAATGCCCGAACTCGTCTCGAACGTCCGTTCCCGCAGCTTCGCGGGGTCTTCCTTCACCGCGAGCTGGGTGCGGACCTGCTCCAGGAAATCCTTCTGGTACATGGGGCCTCCGATTTGTTACACCTTATCGCCCGAACCGCCCCCGACGCTACAGTAGGAGCGTGTCCAAGTATTCGATAGGGGCTGCACTGGGGCGCCATCCGAGGGAGGCAAGGATGGCGACGAAGGCCTTGGCGGTTCCAAGGCCTAGGAGCCTGACGCAGCATCCCGACGGCTGCCGCCCCAGCCCGAAGGGTTGATGGCAAAGGGCTCCCATGCTGCGTCACCGAGCTTGAACGGTGAACCCGCACCGCCCTGCGCCCGCTTCCTTGCCTGGAAACATTTGCCATCAATGCAGCCCCTATCGAATACTTGGACACGCTCCTAGCCCTTCCGCCACCCCCTGAGACACCCATGCCCCTGCCGCCTCAGCCGCCCGCCGCCGTCCACCTCATCGCCGGGGCCGACGTATGGACTTCCAAGGGCCCCCAGACCGGCTAGGCCGTCGTCTTCCAGAAGGGCAAGATCCTGGCCGTGGGCCCCGTTGCCGCCCTGGCGAAAGCTCATCCCAAGGCCCTGCGCATGGACCTGCCCGGTGGCACGCTGCTGCCGGGATTCATCGAAGGGCACGCCCATGTGGGCAGCCTGGGCGCCCTGAGTCGCGAAGTCGATGTTGCGGGATTCGACAACCTTCCCGAGACCCTGGGACGGATTCGCGAGTGGGCTGCCGCTCATCCTGAAGGCTGGCTGCAGGGACGGGGCTGGGACCCTATCGATGCGCGCACTACCCCGGGGGCGGCAGGCATGGTCGCTGGCATCACCGTGATGGGGTGGTAGATCCTGGCGCATCCGAGCATCTGAGCCAGGATGAAGGCCAACCAGAACGAGGATGTGGCTAGGGTTCGGGGGGACGAGAAGAGCAGACTAGTCATGACACCCCCCTTGAGATGGATCGGGACGCTTGAATTCCA
>CAIQPH010000153.1 GCA_903873655.1 uncultured Holophagaceae bacterium
CCTCCTCCTCCTCCCGGGGAAGCGCCTGCGCGAGATCCGGGACCTCCAGTGGCATCAGATCGACCTGGACCTCCGGACGATCCGCTGGGAGGACACGAAGACCGGGCGCATGGAAGCGCCGCTCAATGACGCGGCCCTCGAAGTGCTCCAGGGGTTGGACCGAATGACTTACATCAACGCGGATGGGGACGAAGTGGAGCACCCCTTCGTGCTGCCTGGGACCATGAACGGAAAGCCCATTCAGGACATCACGAAATTCTGGCGCCGCCTCCTCAAGATGGCCGGCATTGAGGACCTCACCCGGCATGATCTCCGGCACGCGCATGGGAATGAGGCCGGCGGCCTGAACCTGAATCTTCAGACCGTGGCGCTCCTCCTGGGCCACCACGACCCGCACACGTCCGCCCGCTACAGCAAGCCGACCCAGCACCCTGGGATGGAGGCCTCCCAGCAAGTCTCCGGGAACCTCAAGGCCAAGCTGAGGGGGAAGCGATGAAGCCCCTTGACCGCGCCCTGGAGTGCTTTGCGCCCTCAACCGAGGCACAGCGCGAGCGAGCCGCCGAAGTGATCCAGTGGCTTGTGACAACCTATCGGGCCGACTGCGAGGCCGTGGAGGAAAACACAGCACCACGGAAGCGCGGGCCGCGGGAGCGCTTAGAGCGCCGGGGCCTGGTGATGAACTGTTTTCTTTCGCTGGAAGGTGAGGGCATCGCCCCCGCCGCCCATGCCAAGGGGAACGTCGCCCGCCTGGCTGAGGCTGTGCATGAGCTATCCACGGGCCAGCCTCACCCTTCCGGCTGGTCAAACCTCGCGAAAGCCCTTAGCGCTGGGCTTCGTGCCGGTCAGAGGCTGACTGAGTTTGTCGCCGAACGTGGTTCTGTCACCGAGGCGGACCTGGGGGTGTTCATCAACCAGGAGGCCAATCGGGAGGAAGAAAGGTTGAAAGCTTTTAATTCTAATTCTGCCAAATGGACGAAGGGGAAAAGAGACCGAAAATCGAATGTGTAAGCGTTAGACCGCACTTGATCCACAAAAAAGCACCGGCCGCCCTGAGAAGCAATAGCCGGTGCCCATTCCACCCCCCTAACAGGAGGCATCCCAATTATAGGGGCCTCCCAACCAAAAGGAGGCCCATCGTGGCCGAACCCACCACCACCCCCAAGCCGGAGCTGCCCAAGCCCCAGCGCTTCCTGACCGCCGATGAGGCCGTCACGTTCCTGGGCCTGCGTTCTAAGGCATCCCTGAACTACCTCCACAACGGGCCAGACGGCCCGCCGTTCGTACGCCTGACCGCCCGGAGCCGCGTCTATTCCCTGGGAGACCTTCAGGCATGGGCCGAAGGCCGCAAGACGACCCGGAAGTAGGGGAGAGCGTGCCATGGGAACCCAAGACGAAATCACCAAGCCGAAGGCGCGTCCAACGCCAAGTGCTGCAAGCCTCGCTCTGACCCTGCCCGGCGGCTTGGCTGTGGCTCTGGGGGAGAAAACCCTGGGGCAATTCGTGGAACCCTCCGGCGATCCAGAAAGCGCCCGGCGCTTGGTTCAAGAGCTATTGGACGGGGGGCCGTATGACTGACCCTAGGCTGCCCGATCATAAAGGCCAAGCCGAACCCGAGGCCGCAAACCCCCGCCAGTGCTCGCACGACACACAGAACGGGGAAGACCACGGCCCGCACTCTACGCCCGGCATACTCCGGTGCTCGTTTTTCGAGCACGCCAAGGACCGCATGGGCCGCCCCTTCGTGGGAGACGTGGCCGCCCTGCGGGGCATCCTGAGGAAGACCTACACCCCAAGGCCAGGGAACCCCGGCGGGACGCCCAAACAGTCCATGCCGGCCCTGAATGCCGCCTTCTATCGTGCCGGGGCGCCGCGTGGCGTGGATAACGTGCTGGGTGTGTTTCTGCTGATCCTGGACTTCGACAACAGCCGCCCGGAGCCGACCGGCGAATTCTGGCCGAACCCTCGCACAGGGGAGCCGTCCAACCGGCCCAAGACAGTGAAGGTCCGCATTGATGAGCCGGTGACGATGGCCGAAGTGGTGGCCCAGCTCCGCTGTGCGGGCGTGGCCTTCATCGCGTGGACCACCTGGTCCAGCACTCCCGAGCATGAGAAGTCCCGCGTCGTGGTCTTCCTGGCCCATGCCGTGCCTGGGGTGCTGTGGGAACGCGCCGCCGCTTGGGCTGTGGCCCACCTAGGCCTGGACCAATTCCGACGCGGCCTAGACCTGCCCGTGCTCAACAATGCCGCCGCCTTGGCCTTCCTTGCGGGAAGCCCTGACCCCGAATCCATCCAGCGGGCCGAAGGGGAAGGCGACCTCCTGTCCATTCCCTTGCTTGACCTCCAGACCACCGCCGCGCCCGTGCTTGAACCCTGGGAGGCCGCCGTCGTGGCAGAGCGCCAGGCCGAAAGGGCACGCGGGGAAAAGTGGTTCCAAGCCTACCGGGTGAACGGGCGCCCTGTGGACTTCCAAGCCCTGGACCTCGTGGCACTCCTCGACCGCCACGGCGTCAAGGTGGGCCGCTCCAGAGCATTCAAGGACGGCACGAAGACCCGCGTGTGGTGCCCGTGGGCTTCGGAGCATTCCAACCACCGGGACGGGGACGACGCTGTGGTGATCCACACACCGGGCACCTGGCCTTCATTCCGGTGCGAGCACAGCGGGCACAGGTTCATGGGGCTTCGTGACTTGATCGAGTGGGCCTGGGGAACGCCATGACCAAGAAAAAAGGAACAGTCGAAGTCCCACCGGGCGAGGCCAAGGCCAAGGCCCACGAGTCCGTCAGGCAGCGTGCCGTCAAGCTGGCCCGTGAGCGCTGCGAGCTGTGGCACGCGCATGAGAACGGGCCGCCGCAAGCCTTCGCCAGCTTCCAGCGGGGAGGCCATACGGAGCACGTCGAATTGAGGACCACAGCCGGGCGTCTTTGGCTGGGGGGACTCTTCTACCGCGAGACTGAGGAGGCCTTGAGCCGTCCGGACACAGACGGAGCACTGGACGCCTTGGAGGCCACAGCGATCCATGACGGGCCATGCTTGCCCGTCCACGTCCGGGTGGCAGACCGTGGGGACCGGATTTTCCTGGACCTGGCGGACGATGCCTGGCGCGTGGTCGAAGTGACAGCCAAGGGGTGGCAGGTGATCCCAGCGGACCAAGCGCCTGTCAGGTTCCGGCGCCCCAACGGGACCGAGGCCCTGCCCGTGCCGGTGGCAGGTGGGAGCCTGGAGGATCTGCGGGACTTCATTCACACAGATGCCGCTGGCCTGGCCCTCGTGGGCGCCTGCCTCGTGGGCGCCATGACTGATCGAGGATCGGCGGTCGTCCTGAGTTTCGCCGGGGGCCAGGGAACCTCGAAAAGCACGTCAACCCGCGTTTTCCAGCGCCTTGTGGACCCTCGCGGGGGTGCCCTTCGTGCCGCGCCCAAGAAGGATGAAGACTTGGCCGTCGCTGCTCGGAACGCCTGGGTTGTGTCCTTCGACAATCTGAGCCGAATCAGTGCGGACCTTTCGGACGGGTTCTGTCGCCTCGCCACGGGCGCCAGTTTCACAACCCGGACGTTCTACACCAACGGGGAAGAAACCATCTACGCCGCCCGGAGGCCCGTGATCCTGAACTCCATCGTTGACGTGGTGAACCGTGCGGACCTCCTAGACCGAACCGTCGCCGTCCAGCTCCTCAAAATCACAGAGGACAAGCGCTTGGAAGAGTCCGTCTTCTGGCCCAGGTTCGAGGAGGCCAGGCCGCGCCTGCTGGGAGCTGCCCTGTCTGCCCTGTCCGGTGCTCTGGCCCGTTGGACTGAGACACGCCCGGAACGCCTGCCCCGCTTGTCGGACTTCTACCACCTGGCCCAGGCCGCCGGGGACGCTCTCCCAGGTGGGACCGCCGCCTTTGATGTAGCCTGGGCCGCGATGCAGGGGGCCGCAATTCAGAGCGCCCTGGAAGCCTCGCCAATCGGTGCCCCGCTCCTCCTCCTACTTGAGGCACGGGGCAGATGGAAGGCGCCCGCCTCTGAACTGCTACGGGACTTGAACGCATCCCGTGCTGCTGGGTTCCGGGAGCATGACACCTGGCCACAGACACCCCAGGGGCTTGTCCATGCCCTACGGCGCCTCGCCCCCGCCCTGGAGGCTGTGGGGTGGCACCTAGAGTTGGGAGTCCGGGACAGCAAGACAACCCACGAGCGCCTGGTGGTCATCGTCCGGACCGAGGCCATGGCCGAACGCGCCGCAATCCTCCAGGTGGACGCCGGGATGGATGTCTCCGAGGCCGAACGCCGGGCCGCTATGGAGGCCGCGTCATGACTTCCAATCTCAGACCGTCTGTCAGGGAACGCCTGATCGCCCTCCGTGACCTGTGGGAGGAGCGGGCCGCGATCCTGGAGCACCAAGCGGGCCTGTCCCGTGAGGAGGCCGAACGCAGGGCCCTGGCCGACTGTGGCACTTTCTGGCCGGGCCGGGCCCCACCGAAACCAATCGCCTCCGATGCCGAACTCAACCGCAACCAATCACAGAAAAGGAACTGAACATGGCCGCCACACTTCTTGACTCTCTCATCGTCGCTCAGGCACTTCAAGATGCCTGGGCCCGCGCATCCTCAGGCTTCAATGGAGACCCCGTGAGGATCGCGGAATTCCTCAACAAAACACTCGTTGAACTGGCGAACCGCACCGCCCTTCAGCGAAGCCTGGCTGCCCAGCTTGACAAGGAATCGAGCCCCGAGGCCCTTCAGCACCGTGTCGATATGGAACTCAGACAGCGTGAGGCCCGCGAAAAAGCCTCAAAGGTGAACTCTGCCCGGATGGTCGATCTTGCCGTCGAAACGGAAACTGCACGACGAACCGCAAACGATGGCCGTCTTGCAGACATGAAGCGGAACGGTGTCCGCACCGCCGGAATGTAGGCCAAGAATGGGGCTCTCCGGAGCCCCGTTCTGTCTTCCAACTGCCCTCAGGGTGCAACTCAAATCCACGGGGAAGCCCATGACCACTAGCCTCAACCCTGCCCCCTCCCCCCCTACCAAGCGGGGGCGGAGGCTTGCCACCATCACGAATGTCCGTTGTGCCCTTGCCGATGTGCTGCGAGCCCTTGAAGACGACACGATCAACCCAACCAAGTGCCGGGTGCTGATTTATGGATTCTCAGTGCTGGCAGGTTTGATCGAAGGATCAGACCTGGAGGCCCGCATCACCGAACTGGAAGGCCAGCGCAACCTTGGACGGCCCGCATGAGCCGGGTTCAATTACTAAAACGACTGAGGGCCGTTGAAGGACACGAGCGCCCCCGCATCCAAAATGCAGGGGATCAGGTGCTTTCAGAACTCAGTGTCCCCGCCCTGCGGGCCATCTGTGATGCCTACAAGGCCCATGGAATCACTGGAGACAAGCCCCCCGGCCGGAACCCCCAGTTGGAGGCGGAAGTGTGGGCAATCCTCTGGAGTGACGCTTCCACGCCTGAGGTCTTTGCCCGCTGGGATGGCC
>CAIQPH010000154.1 GCA_903873655.1 uncultured Holophagaceae bacterium
GTACCACTGACCTGGGGATCTCCGGAACTCAAGGCCCTATCAACTATGATGCTCCAAATGAGCGCTCTGGCCGGATCCTGCGTATTTGAACGACCAATGCGGGCGGATGGCGCTTGCCTTGAATCCATGAGACTCACCACATCCACACCGCTCACAGCAACCACACTGGCCAACATGCGCCGGATGACCATCAGACTTCGTGGAGTGGCATGCATTCTATCTTTTGAAGCCGTCAACAACAACTTCTCCTGGATTATACCGGACGGAGCACAGTGGACAAGCGTCTTCGCAGGTGACCAAAACCTGCGGAAAGGTCCCTAAAATTTGTAGCGGTCCACCTGAGTCTATAAGATGTATCAGCTGGAATGCTGATCACCTACTCATTGTGGACCTGCAGCGACCGGTTTACCAGTCGGAGAACAAGCGAACCCGCCTCAGTCGCCCAGGCATATGCCCAAGTCGCGTGCGTTCTGAACGGTGTCGCCGTCCAGCGGCACGGCCTTCATGCGGCCCGCGACTTCCTCGAGCGGCACGTAGTTCACGTTCGGCAGTGCCAGGGCCACCATGACGCCACTGTAGCCTTCTTCCAGAGCCCGCACGGCCGCTGCCCCGAAACGCAGGGCGGCCAGACGATCGAAGCTCGTCGGGCTGCCGCCCCGGAGCAGATGTCCTAGCACGACCACCCGGGCCTCCTTGCCGGTGAGTTCCTGGAGGGACTTGGCCACCCACTCGCCGACGCCGCCCAGGCGCTCGGCATGCCCAGCCCCGGCCTCCTCCAGCACGGCGTGGCGGCCATCCGCGGGCTTGGCGCCCTCCGCGACCACCACCAAGGTATACATGCGACCGATCTGATCCCGGGCGCGGATCTTGGCCGCGACTTGCTCCAGGTCGAAGGGGATCTCCGGGATCAGGATGGCGTGGGCGCTGCCGGAGATGCCGGAATTGAGGGCGATCCAGCCGGCGTAGCGGCCCATCATCTCCACTACCATCACCCGCTGGTGACTCTCGGCGGTGCTGTGCAGCCGATCCAGGCACTCCGTGGCAAAGCTCACGGCCGTGTCGAAGCCGAAGGTGGTGTTGGTCTTGTCCAGGTCATTGTCGATGGTCTTGGGCACGCTCACGACGCGCAGGCCCTTCTTGTGCAGCGCGTGGGCGATGGTGAGGGAGCCATCCCCGCCGACGGACACCAGTGCGTCCAGTTCCTTGCGCGCGAAGAATTCCACGATCTCGCCGGTGCGGTCTACCTCTCTCACCGAGCCGTCCGGCATCTTCACGGGGAAGTGCATGGGATTCCCCCGGTTGGTGGTGCCGAGGATCGTACCGCCCAGGTGCCCGATGCCCCGCACCCGCTCCCGGCTCAGGCGGAACACGCCGCCCTCGGGATAGCGCTCGGAGAAAAGGATGCCGTTGAAGCCATCGCGGATGCCGTAGCACTCCCAATCGCGATTAGAGGCCGCGATGACCACCGCGCGGATGACGGCGTTGAGGCCTGGCGCATCACCGCCGCCCGTGGAGATTGCAATGCGTCGGATGCGATCGGACATGGCGTCCCTTCCTGATGGATGAATGGAAGCGTAGCAAAAGAATCTGCTCTGGTCCTCTATTACGGGAGAGGCACGGGATAGGCCTCCGCCTTCCAGATGTCCCTTGCGTACTCCCGGACGGTCCGGTCGATGGAGAACTTCCCCATCCCCGCCACGTTGAGGATGGACAGCCGAGCCCACTCCGGGGGGTTCGCATAGGTCGCCGACACCTGCTCCTGGGTCTCCAGGTAGGAGGCGTAGTCAGCGCAGTGGCAGTAGTGGTCGGAGTCCAGCAGGATCCGGCCCAGGGACTGGAAACACCCGCCATCCAGGGTGGAGATGGTCTCGATGGCGCGCTGCAGTTCCGGGTTGCCCCTCGCCCATTCCCGGGGCTGGTAGCCGGCATCCCGCAGCCGGACAATGCCTTCCGCCGTATGCCCAAAGATGAAAATGTTGGCGTCGCCCACCTCCTCCTTGATCTCGATATTGGCGCCATCCAGGGTGCCGATGGTGAGGGCACCGTTGAGGGCGGCCTTCATGTTCCCCGTGCCGGAGGCCTCGGTACCCGCCGTGGAGATCTGCTCGGACAGCTCTGCGGCGGGAAATACCAGTTCCGCCAGGGAGACCCGGTAGTTCGGCAGGAAAGCCACGCTCAGACGGCCCTTGGCGGCGGGATCAGCCGCGATGGCCGTACCTAAGGCATTGGTGAGGTGGATGATCTGCTTGGCCACCCAGTAGGCTGGTGCGGCCTTCCCCCCGATCATGGCGACCCGGGGCACGCCCGCCTCCCTGCCATCCCGGAGGCGGTTCCAGAGCGTGGCGACGTGCAGCAGGTTCAGCAGCTGTCGCTTGTACTCGTGGATCCGCTTCACCTGGACATCGAACAGGAACTCCGGAGCGAGGGTAAGGTCATGGGACTCCTTGGCCCAGGTGGTCAACCGCTCCTTGTTGGCGCGTTTGACCCGGGTCCAGCGCTCCTGGAAGGCCGTATCCCCGGCAAAAGGTTCCAGGTCCCGCAGGGCATCCAGGTCCCGAGTCCACTTTTCCCCGATGGCTTCGGTGATCAGGCCGGCAAGGTCCGGATTGCACTTCAGCAGCCAGCGGCGTGGCGTGATCCCGTTGGTCTTGTTGTTGATCCGCCCGGGGAAGAGGGCGTTCATCTCGGCGAAGGTGGAGGCCTTGAGGATGTCTGTGTGCAGCTGGGCCACGCCATTGACGGAATGGCTGCCCACGATGGCCAGGTTGGCCATCCTCACGCTGTGGCCGTGATCAACGATGGCGAGGCGCTCAAGCTTGCCGTCGTCGAAGGGGTAGTGATTCCGGACGACCGCCCGGAAGCGCCGATCGATCTCCTCCACGATCTCCGCATGGCGGGGCAGCAGGTTGCGCCACAGGTCCATGGGCCAGACCTCCATGGCTTCGGGCAGGATGGTGTGGTTGGTGTAGGCGCACACCTGCTGGGTCAGGGCCCAGGCCAGATCCCACTCCAGGCCCTCCTGATCCACCAATACCCGCATCAATTCCGGCACCACCAGGGCTGGATGCGTGTCGTTCATCTGGATGGCGACCTTGTCCGGCAGTTCCTCCCAGCTCCAGCTCAGCCGCTTCTTGAAGCGACGGATTACGTCCTGGAGGGTGGCCGACACAAAGAAATACTGCTGCTTGAGGCGCAGTTCCTTGCCCGCACTCTGGTCGTCCGCAGGGTAGAGGATCTTCGAGATGTTTTCAGAGATGGTCTTGTCCTGCACGGCCTGGACATAGTCTCCCGAATTGAAGCGCGCGAGGTCGAATTCACGGCTCGACTTGGCGGACCACAGCCTCAGGGTGTTGACGGTGCCGTTGTGGAAGCCTGCCACCGGCGTGTCATAGGCCATGGCCCAGACGTCCTGGGTGTCCAGCCAGTCCACCCGGTATCGACCCTTGTCATCGAAGTACCCCTGGGTTCGGCCATGGAAGCGCACAGGGAAGAGGGCATCAGGGCGCTGGATCTCCCAGGGATTCCCATAGCGCAGCCAGCCATCAGGGAACTCCACCTGCTGCCCGTCAACGATCTTCTGGTAGAAGATCCCGTAGTCATAGCGGATGCCGTAGCCATAGAAAGGCAGCTCCAACGTGGCGGCGGCATCCAGAATGCAGGCGGCGAGGCGGCCCAGACCCCCGTTGCCGAGTCCCGCATCCCACTCCTGTTCGCCGATGTCCTCCAGCCGGAAGCCGAGTTGCTCCATGGCCAGGCCATAGGCATCCACGACACCGAGGTTCAACACATTGTTGAGCAGAGCGCGCCCCATCAGGAATTCAAGGGACAGGTAGTAGACCCGTTTCGTGTTCTGGAAGTAGTAGGTGCTCTGGGTCTTGAACCAGCGCTCCATGAGCCGATCGCGGACAGCAAACGCCAGTCCCTGGTAGACGTCGAAATCCGTGGCGGTGTGCTTATCCTTGGCGATTGAATACATCATCCGGTAGGCAAAGGCATCGATGATGCTGGGCACGTCCAGCCCCCCGGCTTCGGGAGTGGGGATGTTACGGTTTCCCTCGTTCATGGACACGCTCCTTCAGCACCGGGCACGAGCAGTGGGGTCAGCTGATGACCCTAGAGCCAGCCTGCGGCACTGTCTGTATCGGAAGGCCAGGATGCGGAGGTAAAGAACCGACCGGCTAGTCCGCCAAGTGAACCGCAACCTTCAGGTTCTTAGCCGCGCCCTGCCTTGCACCACCAACCACACGAGTCCGCCACAGGCGCTCATGGCCGCGCCCACGGCCACCACGCCCAGCCACCCGAAGTGGCCGAAGGCGGCAGCCGAGAGCAGGGAGCCTGCCGCGCCCCCGAGGAAATAGCTGGTCATGTAGGCGGCCGTGAGGCGGTTCCGGGCGTCGGGACGGATCCGGTAGATGGCGGCCTGGTTGCTGATGTGCACCCCCTGGACAGCCAGGTCCAGAAGCAGCACCCCGAGCAGGAAGGCCACCAGGGAATACCGCGCCAGGGCCAGGGGAGCCCAGGAGCCCAGGAGGACCAGGAGGCCTCCTCCAGTGGCCCAATCGCCCTTCCCACGATCGGCGAGGCGGCCTGCGCTGGAGGCCGCCAAGGCCCCGGCAACCCCCACCAGACCGAACAGGCCGATGGCGCTGGGCGACATTCGGTGGGGCGGTCCCGCCAACAGAAAGGCCATGGAGGTCCAGAATACGCTGAAGGTCCCGAAGGTCGCGGCACCCAGAAGCGCCCGGATGCGCAGGATCGGCTCGTCGCGGAAGAGCGCGAAGATGGAAAGGAGCAGCCGGAAGTAGGACAGGTCCACGGGCTGATGGTGGCGCGGCAAGGCGCGCCGCAGCACCAGCGTGGCCACCACCATTGCCCCGGCTCCGACGAAATAGACCGTGCGCCAGCTGCCCAGCGACGTCAGGGCCCCGGCCACGGTACGGGCGAAGAGAATGCCCAGGAGCAGGCCGCTCATGACGGTGCCCACCACCTTGCCCCGCTGCTCCGGGACGGCCAGGGTGGCGGCAAAGGGAACCAGGATCTGGGCCACCACCGAGAAGAGTCCGGTCAGGGCGGTCCCCACCAGCACGCTGGCGAGGGTTGGGGCCAGGGCCGTGGTCAGCAGTCCTGCCGCGGACAGCAGGGCCATGACAAGGATCAGCCCCCGGCGCTCATAGAGGTCTCCCAGGGGCACCAGGAACAGCAGCCCAGCCGCGTAGCCCAGCTGGGCGGTGGTCACGATGACGCCGGCCTTGGCCGTCGATAAAGAGAGTTCCTTCGCCATGGTGGGAAGCAGGGGCTGGGCGAAGTAATTGCTCGCCACCGCCAGTCCCGTGGCCGAAGCCATGATCAGGACGAGCAGGGGTGAGAGTCCCTCGGGATGAGGTGTGGAAGCCATCGGTGAAAGACTCCCATCTTCTTGCCAATCTTGAGATGAAATCCCTGCTCAGATTTCCTTGAGCAGTTCCTGCTTCTTCTTCGCGTAGTCCTCTTCGGTGATGAGGTTCTGGTCCCGCAGCCGCTTTAAGGTGCGGAGACGTTCCTCTACGCTTCCCGCTGGTGGGGGCTGCGGCGGGGGTACCGGTTGAGCCGTGACGACCGGTGCCTGAACGACTGGAGCGGTGACCACCGGGGCCGTGACGACTGGCGCGGCGACGGCCATGGCCCTGGGCTCCAGGGGCAGGATGACCCAGTCCCGCCGGCGGGACTCGGCTCCTGCTGCCTTCAACACGACGGCGCTGGCCTTGAAGCGGGAACCACACTCGATCTCAGGGAACGGTGGCGCGAAGTAGCTCATGGCCATGATGTCCAGGTCGCTGGCACGCACGATGAGGTTGAGTCTGCCGCCCTCGATGAAGACCTTCGCCGTCACGGCCAAGTTCATGCTGAAGAAACCGTCGCCTCGTTTCGCTGTGCTGACCAGTTCCAGGTCTTCGCCCGGTTCCGCCAGGGACAGTGCTTCCGCCAGGGGCCTGCCCAGAGCCGCCGTCTCCGTGGGATCAAAGAGGGCCTGGTCCTTCGCTCGCAAGATGACGTGAACCGAGTCCAGCGCCTGTATCAGGGTCGCAACATCCACTCGCAGCGGATGGCCATTGGCCGGCGCGCCCTTCTCGGCAGGAACCCGCTTGATCCAGGTGTATTGGGTGAGATCCCAGGAGCGGCGCGTGCCCCCGGGACCTGCCATGGCCGGGAGTGAACCGAACACCAGCAGCAGAGCCAAGGTGGCGGTGGGGAAGCGTTTCATGTGTAGCCTCCAGCGAGGAGTGGGGGAACCCCTTCCGGAAGTGTATACAGAAAGCACTGATGCCAAGTGGTTCAGCCCACCTGCGCTGAGAGGGTGTCTCACTCAGAATAGGGGCCCCACTGGATGACGGTGGAAGCCCAGACGAATCCCAGCCCAGCGCCCACGAACACGATGCGGGAGCCATCCCTGATTTTGCCGTCCCTCAGGCCGAGTTCGAGGGAGAGCACCTGATCGTTCTGGCCGAGGTGGCCGTAGTCGTCGAGGTAGGTGCTCTGCTCAGGCTTGAGGCCGAGTTCCGCCAGCACCGCGTCATGGGCGCTGCGCTTGAAGTGGAGGATGGCGAGATAGTCGATGTCGGTCTCCGGCAGACCCGAGTACTTCATCGCCTCGCGGATCACGGCATAGAAGTTGGGCATGGTGACCTCGCCGAGCTTCTTCTTGAAGGCCTCCTCGTCGGGTACCACGAAGTGGGCTCGCGCCACATCCGCCGGTGCGGGTGGCCATTCCTTCGTGCCCAAGGCGGGCACGATGCACATCTCGGAAAGAGAACCATCGCCCCGGAAGGCGGACGCGAGCACCGCATTCCTGCCCGCGTTCTTCCTCAGCACCAGGGCCGAACCGCCCGAACCGATGTCCAGCATGAACCGGGTCTCGGGAACGGAGAGGTCGATGAGATCGTTGTTGCGGTAGCCCGAGACGAGGAGGACCGTACTCAGTTCAGGGTGGGTCAGCATGAGGGCCTTGGCCACGTCGAGGGCAGCCATCATCGAGCCGCACATGGCTTCCATGTCGAAGCTCCAGGCTTGCTTGGCCCCGATCTGGTTGGCCACATACAGGCCCGCCAGCCAGCAGGGATAGTCCTTGTGCTGGGCACCGCACCAGATCACCAGGTCGACGGCACCACCCTCGATACCAGCAGCCGCCAAGGCCTTGTTGGCAGCGGCCAGACCCATGAAAGCCGTCGTTTCGCCAAGTCCCGCGACGGGCTTGCCCTTGACGCCGAATTTCAGGGCGATGACTGCTTCGGGGATTCCCGTCGCAGCGGCGAGATCCGCGGCGGTCTTGCGACCCGCGGGAAGCCAAGTTCCATACCCGACGATGCCCACATGCATGGCTTCCTCCCATAAGGAATGAATCATCTCTCAATATATTTTCATTCATTTTGACGATAATTCAAGATCAATATTTTTTAATTGTTCATTTATAAGCATATTAATATAATTTTTCACTTGCTAATTTTGATAATTGAATCTATATTTTTTTGATTAATGAATCAGCTCTCATTTCTTTGTACATGTTTGTTGATTTTCTCGGGCGATGGAGCCGAGCCATGGCGAGTGGAAACCGAGGTAATCCAGAGACGGCGGAGCGCCTCGTAGCCGCAGCGGTCGCACTCTTCTCAAGGAAGTGGTATGGCACGGTTTCCATTGCCGAGATCTGCCGGGCGGCTGGCCTTTCGAACGGGATCTTCTACCGCTATTTCGACACCAAGGAGGCCCTCTTCAAGGTCATTCTCGGCCGGGTCCTCAATCAGGTAAGGGAGGCTGTCGAGCAAGTGGAGGGAACAACACCCCGGCAGCGGCTCCGTCATTTCGCCGAGGCGATCTTCCGCTTCTCCCAGGAGCATCCCGACCTGGTCTCGGTCTTCCGGGAGGGGCAGTACCGCTTCTTCGATTTCGAGCGACGCCTCGTCGCCATCTACCTGCGGAGTTTGGGTGGTGCCCTGGGCCGGGAAGTCGGCCTTGCCGAGTACCTCTTCGCCCTAGGCGGTTTGCGGTTCTGCGCGATCAACCGGGCTTTCCACGCGGCTCCCGTCCAGCTCGAAACGGCCTGCGACATCCTCACGGACGGTCTCTTTCGCGGGTTCACCTTCGATCCGGACAAAGTGTTCGGAGGGACCGCCACGCCCCGCCCCGTCGCCCTCGAAGAGAGCGCCCGGGAACGGCTGCTCCGGTCCGGGCGCAAGCTGTTCGGAGAGAAGGGCTTCTTCGAAACGAATATCCACGAAGTGACCAGCGGCGCCGGTCTCTCGGTCGGTGCCTTCTATACCTATTTCGAGTCCAAGGAAGCCTTCTATGCCGAGATCATCGCCCTGGTCGGGCACGATGTCCGCGCCTTCATCTCAAGCAACCTGGCCGAGCCTGGGCTGGCCTCCCTCAATGCCCTCGAATACGAGCTCCGCGGGCTCTGGCTCTGGCTCGTCTATGTCTCGATCGACAAGCACTGCTACGACCTCGTGCGCGAGGCCGAGTTCGTCCTGCCTGTCGCCGTGCGCGAATACTACGGCGCCTTCGCCGCGGGCTACCGGCAGCGGCCTCCTGGTTTCAGGGTCACGGAGGCCGTCCCCGCGCTGGACGAGGCCACTGCCATCGAATACCTCATGGGCCTGGCCCATTACTTCGGGCTGGAAACCGCCTTCGACGAAGCGCCGGTGAACGCTCGGGTCCTCGCCGAGGCCATCGGCGGCTACCTTGCCCGCGGCCTATCGGACTTTCTCACCCAACAGGAGCCACTATGACCAGCCAGGACATCTACCGCAGCAAGCTGATCGCCATTGACGAGGCGGTCTCCCACATCCAGTCCGACAACGACGTCATCGTCGCCCAGTGCGCCTCGGAGCCCCAGGGCTGCATGTCGCGCTTCCACATCGTCGCTGACCGGGTCGAGAACGTCAGGGTCTTCTCGGTCCTCACCTTGAAGGAATACGACTTCTACATGAAGAAGGAGATGAAGGGCCACTTCGAGCTGGCCTCCTGGTTCCACGCCCCGGGTTCGCGCGCCGCCCTGAAGGCCGGTACGGGGACCGTCACCTACGTGCCCAACATGCTCCACCGCGCCGCCACCGACCGCATCCACGCCCACCGGCCCGATGTCTTCTTCGGCACCTGCACCCCGCCCGACAAGCACGGCTTCGTCTCCCTCTCGCTCGGCATCACCTACGAAAAGGACGTCATCGACCACGCCCTTCTAGTCATCCTCGAGGTGAATCCGCGCCTCCCGCGGACCTTCGGCGACACCCAGGTCCACGTGTCCAAGGTGGACTACTTCGTCGAGCACGACCAGGAGATTCCCGCCCTTCCGGCCCCGGTGCCCAACGAGACCGACCTGGCCATCGGCGCCCACATCGCCAGCCTCGTCGAGGACGGTTCCACCATCCAACTCGGCATCGGCGGCATTCCCAACGCCGCCGCCCTCGCCCTCAAGGACAAGAAGGACCTCGGCGTCCACACGGAGATGCTCGTGGATTCCATGATGGAACTCTACGAGATGGGCGTGATCACCAATGACAAGAAGGCCCTGAAGCCCGGCAAGTTCGTCACCACCTTCGCGATGGGCTCGAGAAAGTTCTACGATTGGCTCGATGACAACCTGGCCGTCGAGTTCCAGCGCGGCAGCTGGGTCAACAACCCGTCCATCATCGCACTGAACTCCAAGATGGTCTCCATCAACACCTGCATCTCCGTAGACTTCACCGGGCAGGTGGCCAGTGAGTCCATCGGGCCCAACCAGTACTCCGGTACAGGCGGTCAGTCCGACACCGCTCAAGGTGCCGTGGCGGGCTTCGATGGTCTCGGCAAGAGCATCATCGCCTGCGCCAGCACGGCCCGGAACGGCACCCTCTCGACCATCACGCCCACCCTCCCCGAAGGCTCGGCCGTGACCCTGCACCGGTCCCACGTGGACCATGTGGTCACCGAGTTCGGCGTCGCCCGCCTCAGGGGGAGGACGGTTCGCGAGCGGACCCGGGCACTCATCCAGATCGCGCATCCGGATTTCCGCGCCGGACTCACGGAGCAGGCCGGGAAACTGGGCTATCTATGACACCCGCGTGGCTCCAGCGGAAAACGATCCGCCGAAGCCTGTTCCTGATTTCTGCAGTCATCCAGATCTGGGCCGGTGTACCTTGGGCGCAAGGGGCCGAGGACATCACGAAATCCGGTTCCAATCCAGTCGGAGCCCAAGTGCCCCAGCAGCCTGTCCCAAAACCCCCGCGCGCCGCGCTGGGAGCGCCGGGCGGGAGCTCGCAAGGAAGGCGAGGTGAGCATAGTGGTTCTACGCGATCCGAGCCTGAAGCAGCGGGATGCCGCCCGCCGTCCCAGCCCGAAGGGACGACGTCAGGCGGGCGCTCCGCGGCGTCAGCGCCCTTGAACGATGAACCACATCGCCCTGCGGGCCCTTCCTTGCGGTGCATCCCGCCTGACGTCGTCGCGGCACACGGGGGTTTTGGGACAGGCTGCCAGGTCCGCGACACGGTGTACGGCAAGGTGGAAGGGGTGGATGACACTGCCCATTCCGGCACGTATTTCTGGAAGGGCGTGCCCTTTGCCAGACCTCCGGTCGGCGCCCTGCGCTGGCATGCGCCGCTCGAGCCGGAGCCCTGGACCGCACCGCTGGCCGTCAAGACCTTCGCCAATGCCAGTGTCCAGGCTGGCCGGATTTTCGGCCCGGGCCTGCACAACACCTACGACGCCAGCATCGGCACTTCCCTGAACCAGGCGGTGGGCAGCGAGGACGGCCTGTACTTGAACATCTGGCGTCCGGCGTCCAGCGCCACGAAGCTTCCGGTCATCTACTTCATCCATGGGGGCAGCAACATCACCGGGTATTGCGCGGATCCGGTTTACGATGGCGCGGCCCTGGCCAGATCGGCCAAGGCGGTGGTCGTCTCTGCCAATTACCGCCTCGGCGTGCTCGGCTGGTTCAACCTCCCACAGTTGAAAAGCGGCACCGACTTGCAGGGCGATTCTGGCAATTACGGCACTCTGGACCAGATCCTGGCCTTGAAGTTCATCAGCCGGAACATCGCCAACTTCGGGGGGAATCCAGGGAACGTGACTGTGCTGGGCCAGTCCGCCGGAGCCAATGACGCCGTCGCGCTGCTGACCTCGCCCCTGGTCGTAAGCGCCACGCCCCAGCTCATCCACCGGGCCATCCTCATGAGTGGCGGGTTGGCCCTGGCCGAGGAACTTCCGAATTTTTCCATCCCCCTACTGCAGCCTGCGTCCTATTCCCAGAGGCAGGGCCAGGCGCTCCTGAATGCCCTGCTGATCGCGGACGGCCTCGCCACCGAGGACACCATTGCGACCTACGTGGCCGACCGTACCGGCCTTCAGCTCGCCGCCTATCTGCGGTCGAAATCCCCTGCCGAGATGATCAAGCAGGTCATGACCAAGCTGACTCCGGCAGGGCTGGGCTGGACCACGCCCATTCCCGATGGGAGCGTGGTCGCTGACAGCCCCCTGGCCGCGATCAAGGCAGGGAAGTACCTGAAGGTCCCGCTCCTCCTCAGCTACACCAGGGACGAGACCAAACTCTTCACCCAGTTTCTGGCGTTATCACCGGCTCTGGGCGGCGTGCCGGGGCTGCTCGTCGGCGAGGCCGCCCAGCTCAACCTGATGATGAACTTCCATGCCGAGGCGACGCCGACCCTGGCGGAAGCCGACCTGATCAACCAGACGTACCTGCCGGTGGACCGGAAAAACACCGGCTACAACGCGCGCTTGACAAGGCTGAACGAGTTGTTCTTCCTCCCGAACCGGGATGCGCTGCTCAAGGCATTGACGCGCAAGCAAGCCGACATCTGGTACTGCCAATTCAGCTGGGACAAAGAGCCGGCCCCCTGGAACACTGTCTTCGGGGCGGCCCATGCCTTCGATCTGCCCTTCGTGTTCGGAAATTTCGGACCTTCCGTCTTCTCGAATGTCATCTGCAGCCCTGCCAATGAAGGGGGGCGGTTGGCCCTCTCGGCGGCGATGATGGCCGCGATCGGCGCCTTTGCGCGAAATGGCGATCCCAACGACCCGGCACTGGGCGTCCTCTGGCCGGTCTGGCCCAAAACCATGACCTTCGATGCCACCCTCACCGAGAAGAAGCTCTCCGTCCAATAACGACAGACTTCGTCAGAACGGGTGCTTGGCCAGGAACCCGAGGATGAGGGTGTTGACCTCCGCGACCTTTTCCAGCACGGCGACATGACCCGATTCCGGGATCAGGTGGAACTCGGACCCGGCGATAGCCTGATGCATGATCTCGCCGTAGCGCCTGGGCTTGAGGATGTCCTGTTCCGCCGAGGCGATGCAGGTGGGGACCTGGATCCTGCCCAGGTCGGCAGCGACGTCGAAGCGCTGGAAACTCTCGAGCAAGCGCACGGCAGCGGGGAGATCGAGGGTGGCATAGCGCTGTTCGGCCAGCGGCACCAGGTCCGGGCGCTGGACCAGGAAGGCTTCCGAGTAGGTGTCGGAATAGATCAGCCGGAAGAACTGGGGCCCGTCGCCCAGTCGAGCCGCGATCCGCCAGCGCTCGATCATCGCCGCCAGCATCGGGCCGCTGTGCGAAACCGAGGCGATAATCACCAGCGTCTGGCAGCGCTCCGGATGGTGGATGCCCATCACCAGGTTCAGCTCCCCGCCATAGGAGGTGCCGACCATGTGCGCCTTTGGAAGTCCCAGCGTGTCCATCAAGGCCACGAGGTCAGCCGCATGCAGGTCCAGCGAATACTCGCCCTCGGGATGCTCGCTCTGCCCCTGCCCGCGCATGTCGTAGGTCAGCACGCGGTAGCGCCGGGAGAGGTCCGGCAACTGGAAGCCCCACGAGGCCGTGTTCATGAACACGCCGTTGTTGAGGATGAGCAGTTCGCCACCCTCGGGGCCGTGAAACTCGTAGTACAGGTTGATGCCGTTGACTCGCAGGTGGGGCATGGCTGGCCTCCTGGCAGGACGCAAAAATCGGAGTCAGGGCGCCCGCTGGGCCCTGGCGCGCAGCTTGCCGACGATCCCAGTGGGGAAGCGGTAGATGCTCAGCACGAAGAGGATGCCCAGCCAGAGCAGCCAGCGGTCCGGATGCACCAGGTCCCGCAGCAGCGGCACTCCCGCCAACCCGCTGCTCGCGACCTTCATCAAGTCCTGCAGGTAGTTCTGCGTGATGATGAACAGCGTCGCCCCCGCCACAGCTCCGTACAGGGTCCCCATGCCGCCGATCACCACCATGAGCAGGATGTCGATCATGATCTCGAAGGAGAGAGATGTGTCGGGGCCGTTGTACCGCAGCCACAGGGCGAGGAGGGCGCCGGCGAGGGTCGCGAACAGGGCCGAGAGCACGTTGGACCAGGTGCGGTACAGCACCGTGCGGTAGCCCAGCGCTTCGGCGCGGAACTCATTCTCGCGGATCGCCTGCAGCACCCGGCCGAAGGGCGAATTGACGATGCGCAGCATGGCCAGGAACAACACGATGGTCACCGCGACCAGCAGATAGTAGGAAATCAGCTTCCCGTCGAGGTTGACACCCAGGAAGGGGTGCCCGGAAAGGGAGAACCCCGGCGTCAGCACTTCCGGGACCCTGAAACTCAGGCCGTCCTCGCCGCCGGTGAAATCGGACAGCTGCGAGGCCAGCGTCTGGAAGGCCGTGGCCACGGCCAGGGTGATCATGGCGTAGAACAGCGCCTTCACGCGCAGGCTGAAGAGGCCGATCAGCAGGGACAGCGCCAGCGAAGCGATCAGCGCCGCGGCAGTCCCCACGGCGATCGCCTTCCAGGTCGGCCCCAGGCGCGTGATGGCCATGGCGATGCCATAGGCGCCGATGCCGAAGAACATGGTGTGGGCGAAGGAGACGATGCCGGTGTAGCCCAGCAGCAGATCGAAGCTCGCCACCAGCACGATGAAGATGCAGATCTTGGCGGCGACATTGAGCGCTTTCGCACCGGGAAAAGCGAAAGGAGCGAAGGTGAGTCCAGCCAGGATCAGGAGCAGGACCACCAGCAGCACACGGCTGCGGGGAAAGTCGCCGGAGAGCAAGTGGCTGAACATCACCGTTTCCCCACCGGATAGAGACCCTCGGGCCGCCACATCAGGACGATCACCATCAGCAGGATGTTGGAGAACAGGGCCACCTTGGGCGCCAGGAAGCCGGCGTAGTTGGCGACCAGACCCACTAGCAGCGAGCCGATGAAGCAGCCGCCGACCGAGCCCATGCCGCCGATGATGATGACGATGAACAGCAGCACCGTGACCTGCCCGCCCATCTGCGGGGTCACGCTCTGGTTGTAGAGGCCCCACAGCACGCCGCCCAGGCCCGCCAAGGCCGAGCCGACCACGAACACGCCGACGAACAGCCGGCGGATGCGGTAGCCGAGGCTTTCCACCATTTCCCGGTCCTGGACGCCCGCCCGGATCAACAGGCCGATCTTGGTGCGGCTGAGCACCCAGAACATGGCCGCGAAGACGACCAGTCCGATGGCCACCGCGATCAGCCGGTACTTCTCAACGGCCGCCTCGCCGAACAGCAGGGACCCGCGGAAGGCGGCTGGCAACAGCAGCGGAATGGCCTGGGGACCCCAGACGACTTTGATCAGTTCCTCGCCGATGATCATCCCGCCCATGGTGATCATGATCTGCTTCAGGGGCTGGCCATACACCGGGCGGATGATCACGCGCTCAAAGACCAGGCCGACCGCACCCACGACTACCATCGCCACCAGGATCGCCGGCAGCACGGCCAGCAGGTTGAGGAGCAGGCGCTCGCTCTCGGTCCAGTTGACCATGGTGCCCAGGACCGTGGTCGCGAGGAAGGCGCCCAGGGTGATGAACACACCATGGCCGAAGTTGAGCACGTCCATCAGGCCGAAGACCAGGGTCAGACCCGAGGCGATGATGAAGATGATCATGCCCATCGCCAAGCCGGCGAAGGTGAGGGTGACCCAGGTTGAGAACGAGCCAATCAGCGGCACCGCCACCAGCGCCAGCACCGGCAGCAGCAGCAGGGGCACCAGGTCGGTCTTGACCGTCGGCAGCGCCTCCTGGGCGGCGGCCGTGGCAGCGGAAACACTCATCGGGGCTCCTTCATCACTGATGAGCTGCCAGGGAAAGGCCCAGCAGGCGCTGCTGCAGACCCTCGTCCTCGGCGAGTTCGGCCATGTCGCCGGCGTGCACGATGCGCCCGCCGTCCATCACCGCCACGCGATCGCCGAGCTGCCGCGCGAAGTTGAAGTTCTGCTCCACGAGCAGGATGGTGGTCTCGGTCTGCTTGAGCTCCCGGAAGGCCCCGATCATGTTCTGGATGATGGCCGGCGCCAGGCCCTTGCTGGGCTCGTCGACCAGCAGCAGCTTGCGGGGTTCGACGATGGCCCGCGCCACCGCCAGCATCTGCTTCTGCCCGCCCGACAGCAGCCCCGCCGGGTGCTGCCAGAAGCGCTTCATCGCGGGAAACAGGCCGAACATCCATTCCAGGCGCTGGGCATCCATGTCCTCGATCCGTTTCGCGCCCCGGGCCGCGAGGAGCATGTTCTCCCGCACGGTGAGGTCGGCGAAGATGCCCATGTTTTCGGGTACGTAGGCGATGCCGCGCTGGGCGATGTCGGGTGTTGACAGCTGGGTGACGTCATCACCTTCCAGCTGGATGGAACCGGACGAGGCGCGCCACAGGCCCATGATGGTCCGCAGCGTGGTGGTCTTGCCGGCACCGTTGCGACCCAACAGCACCGTGAGTTCGCCGCGGGCGACCTGGAGGTCGACGCCATGCAGGATGTGGTAGGCGCCGATGTGGGTGTGCACGCCTTCGAGCTGCAGCAGCGGGGCGCTCATGCCTTCACCTCGATGCCCAGGTAGGCTTCCTGCACGATGGGCGAGGCGATCACCGCGTCCGGTTCACCGTCGGCCACCAGCGCGCCGTTGTGCAGCACGATGATGCGATCCGACAGCTCCCGCACCACGTCCATCTTGTGCTCGACCAGCAGGATGGTCTTGTCCTGGCGGGACTTGAGCCCGCGGATCAGGTCGAGGATCACGGGCACCTCGTCCACGCTCATGCCGGCAGTCGGCTCGTCAAACATGAACACGTCCGGCTCCAGGGCCATCAGAATCGCGACCTCCAGCTTGCGCTGGTCGCCATGCGGCAGGGCGCTGGCGGCCAGATCACGCTTCGCCGTCAGGGCCACCGTCTCCAGCACCTCCTCGGCACGGCTGATCAGGCCACGATGGCTGCTCCAGATGCTCCACATGTTGAGGCCCAGCCCGGCGCGGGACTGCACCGCGAGGCGGATGTTTTCGAGCACGCTCAGGTTCGGGAACAGATTGGTCAGCTGGAAGGCCCGGCCGATGCCCAGATGGCTGCGCTGGGGCGCGGAACTGGCGCTGATGTCCTGGCCGCGCAGGAAGACCCGACCGGCGCTGGCCTTGAGCTGCCCCGAGATCAGGTTGAAATAGGTGGTCTTGCCGGCCCCATTCGGGCCGACGATGGCGGTCAGCGTGCCAGGGGCGAAGCCACAGGAGACGGAATTCACGGCCACATGGCCGCCGAAGCGGATGGTGAGCTCTCGGGTTTCCAGGGCGAACGTCATCGCTGCTCATGAATGACAGGGAATGGGTGAGCCTGCACGGTGACCGGTGGCGCGCCCCAGGGAAGCGGCGCGCCACCGGATCAAACCAGGTTCAGGATTTCTTGGCCGCCTTGGTCGGCTTGGCCTTCTTGCCTTCCAGGGGAGCCGCTGCGTCCTTGGGTTCCTGGGGCGGCTTGGCGTCAGCCGCGATGCCGTGGCCGGGGATGGCCATCTCTGAGATCTTGATTTCGCGGATGAGGGTCGGAACGGCCCAGGCCACCTTGGGATCGACCGTGATCTTGAAGTGGTACATGGACTGCAAGGCCTGGTGGTCCTCCTTGCGGAACACCATCTTGCCCTTGGGGGTCTCGAACACCATGCCCTCCATGGCCGCGATCAGCTTTTCCGTGTTGGCA
>CAIQPH010000155.1 GCA_903873655.1 uncultured Holophagaceae bacterium
CTTGGTGAGGTGAGCCACCCGATGGTGGCCAAACACGATTCGGGGCCGCGTTAGCGACCCCGCCTGCCGCTTTGAGCGGCTCACAATTCAAAGCCCCCGGCTCTGCCGGGGGATGTTTTACTCCGATTGCGTCGAGAGCCGTCAGATCAAATTGGCGCGGATCGCCAGGGACGCCAGGGCTGCCGCATTGTGGAGGTCGAGCTTGCCCATGATGTTTTGGCGATGGGCACTCACGGTTTTCGGGCTGAGCTTCAAGTCGGCAGCGATGTCCTTCGTGACCAATCCCTGAGCAATTAGCGCAAGCACCTCCATCTCACGCTCCGTCAGAAGACTTTTCAGATAACGCTTGAGAGCGTCCAGCGGGGTCGAGGGATCGACTCCCTGCTCGAGGCGCCGAAGCCGACTTTCCACCGACAGGATCAGTTCCTCCGCGGAGAACGGTTTCGTCAAGTAGTCATCGGCGCCCGAGGCCATGCCCTTCCGGACGCTGGATCGGTCATTCTCCGCACTGATGAGAATCAGGGGCAATCGAGCCAACTCAGGATCTCTGCGAACCTGCATCAGGAGCGCCATCCCATCCATGCCTGGCATCTGGATGTCCGTGATAAGGCAATCCACCCGCTGGGTCTTGAGCAAGCGCATGGCTTCCACGCCGTCGCTGGCGGTGTCGATCTCCCATGCAGGCCGTTGGACATGGAGGGCACGGGTCAGCGAGGCAAGCAGCAACCGTTCATCGTCAACCAGGAGAATGCGCATGGTGCTCAGAAACCCCCGTGAAAATCCTACCCTAGGCTCCCCGCGAATCGGTCTGTCGCTGCGACTAGCGCACGCGAAATACCTGCGTCATAGGCACTGTGGCCAGCATCGGGCACGATGATCAGATCCGCCTCGGGCCAGGCTTTGGAGAGGGCCCAGGCGCTCTCGAGGGGACAGACCATGTCGTAGCGGCCCTGGATGATGGCGCCGCGTAGGCCCTTCAACCTCGGAGCATTGAGCAGCAACTGGGACTCCTCCATCCAGCCCTTGTTCAGGAAGTAGTGGCACTCGATGCGGGCGAAGGCGAGCGTGGTGGTCTCGTCGCCGTAGCTGGCGATGAAGTCGGGATCGGGAATGAGCTTGCTGGTGGCGCCCTCCCAGATGCTCCAGGCCTGGGCGGCGGGCAGGTTCACGGCCGGGTCTTCGCTCAGCAGCCGCCTGGCATAGGCCTGCAGGAAGTCCTGGCGCTCGGCTTCGGGAATGGCATCGCGGTAGGGTTCCCAGGCATCCGGGAAGATGCGGCTGGCGCCCTCCTGATAGAGCCAGTCGACTTCCCGCTGGCGCAGCAGGAAGATGCCGCGAAGGATCAGCTCGGTCACGCGATTGGGGTGATTCTCCGCGTAGGCCAGCCCCAGAGTGGCGCCCCAGGAGCCGCCAAAGACCAGCCAGCGGTCAATCCCGAGGTGCTCGCGTATGCGCTCGATGTCATCCACCAGGTCCCAGGTGGTGTTCTCGCGCACCTCGGCGTAGGGCGTGCTCTGGCCGCAGCCGCGCTGGTCGAACAGGATGATGCGGTGGCGGTCGGGATCGAAGTACCGCCGGTGCTTGGGGCTGGTGCCGCCGCCGGGCCCGCCGTGGAGGAAGATGACAGGCCTTCCCTCCGGATTGCCGCTCTCCTCGATATGCAGCTCGTGCAGCGCCGACACCTTCAGGCGATGTGCCTGGTAGGGCTCAATGGCCGGATAGAGCCAGCTGACGGGATCCTTGCGCAGAGACATGGAGGCTCCTAAGCCGTGGGGGGAGGATGGTTGAAGGCAATTTCGATGATGGCCCGACATAAGGGGCCGTAGCAAATGAGCCATAACGGCCTGACTCATTAGCAACGGCCCCTAAACGAAGAACAGAGCGGCGGCGCCCGCCAAGGCCAGCAGGGTGCCGAGGATGGCGTGGCCACCCACCTTCTCCTTGAAGACGTAGTGGGACACCGGCAGCAGGATGATGGGCGCGAGGGACATCAGCGTGGCCGCCACGCCCATGGGGGCCCTGGCGATGGCGATGAGCGACAGCACCACGCCGAGCACTGGGCCGGTGATGGCGCCAAGACTGATGAAGGCTGTCGCCCGGCCATCACGCAGGGCGCCGAGGGTACCCCGCAGGCGGCCCGAGAAGCTGAAGAAGAGCAGGAGGGTCGCCGTGCCCGCCGTGACGCGGATGAGGTTGGCTGAGATGGGCGGGAAATCCCCCGTCAGGCCGAACTTGCTGCAGAGCAGACCCAGGGACTGGCCCAGGGCGCCACCAATCCCCAGCAGCACGCCGCGCCAGAGGTGGGGATGGGCGTCGTGGTCGCCATCGCCCCAAACCACCCAGGCGATTCCGCCGAGCGTTACGACCATGGCCAGGATCTTGGGCAGGCTCAGGTTCTGCCCCAGGAACTGCCAGGCCAGCAGGGCGCTGAAGACGGGTGAGAGAGTCATCAGCAGCATGGCCAGCCGTGCGCCGATGAGCACGAAGGCCTCGAAGAGCACCGCGTCGGCCAAGGCGAAGCCGATGAAACCCGACAGACTCAACCAACCCAGACGGGTGTTGCCCGCCTGCATGGGAAAGGGGCTGCCATAGACCGCGAGATGCACCAGGACCAGCGTTACCCAGGCGATGAGGAGGCGGCCCAGGTTCACCGAAGCCGAGCCCACCCGGCGCCCCGCCACGGTGAAGCACACGGAGTTCAGGGACCAGCAGAGCGCCGTGAGGAGGGCGGCGCTTTCGCCAAGATAGGTCATACGAACATCCCGAGAATGGCGTTGCTCATGAGCATGCCCCTAGCGCTGAGGCGAACCTGATCGTCCGCCCAGACCGTTAGACCCTCTGAGGCGAGGTCCCGCAGCCGCACCTCCCAGGCATCGCAGAGGGGTCGCAGGTCCAGTTCCCTGGCCAGGTCCCGCAGGGCCTGCCAATCCACGCCCCGATGCATGCGCAGGCCCAGGAGCGGAATCTCCGCCAGGAGCTCAGCGGCGTCCAACTCGGTAAAGTCGAGATCACCGCGCCTTGCGATCCAGGCCTGGATAACCCCGGGTTCCGTCCAGCGGCAGTCGCCCAGTTGCGAAGCCGCACTGGGCCCTAGGCCTAGATAGGGGCGGCGTTCCCAGTAGCGGGAGTTGTGGATGGACTCGGCCTTGGTGCGGGCGAAATTGCTGATCTCGTAGGCTGCGAGCCCCAGAGCAGGGAGCTCAGTCTGGAGTGCCTCGAAGACATCCGCTACCTCGTCCTCGCCAGGAAGCGTGAGCCGTCCCGCGTCGATCTCGGCGCGCAGGGGAGAGGCCTTGTCCAGGTCTAGCAAGTAGATGCTCAGGTGCTCCATGCCGGTGGCCGTCAGGGTGCGGGCGTCCTCGATCACTTTGGCCAGCGATTGTCCGGGGATGCCCACCATGAGGTCGGCGCTGCGGCGGTGGAAGCCTGCCTGCCGGGCCAGTTCGAGGGATTCCAGCGCCTGGGCGGAGCCGTGAATGCGGCCAAGGCGGGCCAGGAGGTCGTCATCGAGGGCCTGCACGCCCAGGCTGATGCGGTCCCAGCCCAGGTTGCGGGCCTGCTGGAGCCAAGCCAGATCCACGGTGCCGGGATTGGCCTCCAGGGTGGCCTCCACCAGCGGGGACAGATCAAAGGCGGAACGGATGGCTGTTGTGAGTGCCTGCAATTCGGTGGCGGAGAGCAGCGAGGGCGTCCCGCCTCCGAGGTAGAGCGTATCCACCGCAGGTCGATCCAGGGCCCAGCCCCATTCCGTGATTTCGGCGATGAGTCGCTGGATGGTGTCGGACTGGAGGCTGCGGTCGCGGGTGGTCACGAAGGAACAGTAGGTGCAGCGATCCACGCAGAAGGGTACGTGAAGGTACAGGCCAAGGGGCTGCACCTGAGCCGCCCGCCGAAGGGAAGGCAGCCGTTTCTGGAGCTCAGGGTTCAACCATCACCTGTTTCAAGGCCGCCCGCAGAGCCTTCACTTCCATCGGGAACCGCCAGGGCGGCTGAAGCGGGTCCGCAGCCTGCTTCAGGGCCTGGTAGTGCTGCTGCAACAGCCGGAGATGTTCAGGCCGGAGGGCCTTGCCCAGGCCCAGATGCTGCTCCAGCAACACCATGTTCTGGTGCAGCCGCGCGGCCTGGGGGCGGTACAGCATGGTATTCAGAAGCAGCTGGGCGAGGACCAGGCCCAGCAGGAGGGCACCCGCGATCAGCGGGGCACGCAGGCTGGCGCGGAGGCCGAAGGCGAACCACCACCCCAGGAGCCCCAGGAGCGCCACGGCCAGGACCGGCGCGGCAGGCCTGGCCCACAGGCCATGGCCCCAGAGGCAGTCACTGAACAGGGAATCGGCCACGGCCTGGAGGGTCTGGCGATCGCCCTCGCTGCGGGCCTTGGCCAGGCGCTCCTCCAGGCTTTTCCAGGCCTGCTTCTGGCCGGGACTGAGCTGGACCTGAGGCTGGCCATCGAGGCCCGCACTCGGTCGGACCACTTCGGTATGAGTGGCCTTGCCCGGCTCCACGGCCGGAGGTGGGGGTGCCTGGAGAACCTCCGCATCCGGAGGCGGTGGAGTGTTGGTGATGTGGGTTTGCCCGGCAGCGTCCCGCCAATAGTAGGTGCTTGGCTGTGCCTGCCCCAGGAGGGCCAGGACCAGCAGGCCGGCGATGGCCGTCACCGGAAGGTCTCAGAAATGAGCATCGAGTGCCTCGCACCAGAAGTGGTAAACCATCTGATGGATCTCCTGGATGCGGGCCGTGACGGTGGAAGGCACGACCAGTGCCTCGTCCATGAGGCTCGCCAGCTCGCCGCCATCCCGTCCCAGCAGGCCCAGGGTGCGGATGCCGAGTTCTCGGGCGGAGGCCACGGCGCGGATCACGTTGGGGCTATTCCCGCTCGTGCTGATGCCGATGAGCAGATCCCCGGGGCGGCCCAGAGCCTGCACCTGGCGCGAGAACACCTGATCGAAGCCGTAGTCGTTGCCAATGGCTGTGAGCGCGGACGTGTCTGTGGTGAGGGCGATGCCCGCCAGGGGCCGCCGTTCCTTGACGTAGCGTCCGCTGAGCTCGGCGGCCAGGTGCTGGGCGTCCGCGGCGCTTCCCCCATTGCCGCATACCAGGATCCGGGCACCCCGGCGCAGCCGCTCGGCCATGTCGTCAGCCTGGGCGACGATGCGGTCCATCTCCTGGTCGAAGAAGGCCTGCTTCAGCTGGATGGAGGCCTGGACGTGCTGGAGGAGGAGCTGCTTCATGGCGGCAATTGTGACAGGATTTTGGGCCCAAACTTGACCGGGACGCTGGCAGACTGCGGGGAGCCCGGCCCTCCACAAGGTTGCAGATCCCATGGAATGGATTGCCCTCCAGCACGCGTTGTTATCCCACTTGCCGGTGGCTTTGGGACTGCTGCTTCCCTTGGCGCTGCTGGCGGCCCAGCGCCCGGGCCGGGGCATCCGTCCCTGGTGGACCGCGGCGCGCTACCTGGGATGGGCCGGGATCATCGGCACTCTGGGGGCCTTCCTGAGCGGCCTGGCCTCGAGTCGGCTCTCGCCACTCCTGCCGCGCCTCCGGCTCTCCTCAGGGGCTTTTTCCGGCTCAAGGCCGGAAGCGCTGCTCCTCCAGCATGCGCTGCTGGGTGGCGTCACGCTGCTCGTGGGCGTGGCTGCCCTCTGGGCCATGACCCGTCCCCGCAAGGACCATGAGAGCCTCGGATTTCTGGCCCTGCTTCTGGGCTTGGCTTGGTGCGCGGGGCTGCTCACCACAGGTGAGCGGGGCCACCGTCTGGCTCACCCCGGGGCTCGGGTCGCTGCGGCCCCGCTGCCCATCGCCTCTGCGCCGGTGCAGTCCGCCCCTGCCCGGACCAGGGCGGCACAGGACCCTGACGCTGCCATCCCCGTGCGTGCCCTGGATTTCGCCTCCCTGGAACCCCTCCATCCGGAGCCCGTGAAATCCCTGGCCCACGGCCGCCGCTGGGTCCGCGCCTGGGCCAGTTCTGAAGCCGTGGCCGCGTACCGGGCCGGGCAGGCTCTGCCACAAGGTGCCTTCGTCGTGCTCAGTTCCGCCGAGGACCGCTGGGGTCGGCCAGGTCCTGACCTCGGTCCGCTCTATGCGCTGGAAATGAAGGCTGCGGGTCCCGCATTCACCTTCTATTGGCCCCGCATCCCCGTGGAGGACCGTCCAGAGTTCGGGGGTGATTCCAGGGCCTACTGGCGGGGCAGCGATAGCCACCTGGAGGCGTGCCGCACCTGCCATTCCAACGGACTCGCAGATCCCGCCAAGCGCAGCCGCTGGCGCCCCAAGCGGATCGTGCCGGACGAGTGACGCTCTGTGCCCTCTGCGTTCCAGCTCTTTGGCGATGGGATACAGCCAAGGCTCTTGGACCTATTCCCCGTCGGCCAGCACTTCGCGCGGTTTGCCGGCGCCGCGGTCGGGGCCGACGATGCCCTCCTCCTCCATGCGGTCGATCAGGCGAGCGGCACGGCCGTAACCCAGGTTCAGCTTCCGCTGGAGCAGGCTGGTGCTCGCCTTCCGTTCGCGCCTCACCACGGCGAGGGCGCGGACATAGATATCGTCGACCCCGGCCATCTCCGCATCATCGAAGAGGGCGGTTTCCTCTTCGGTCTCCATGGCGCTGATGAGGGCCTGGTTGTAATCGGGCCGTCCCCGCTCGCGGAGCCAGGTGACCAGGCGGAGGGTCTCCTCTTCGCTGAGGAAGGGCGCATGGATGCGCTTCGGATGGCTGGCGCCATTGGGCAGGAACAGCGCGTCTCCCGCGCCCAGCAGTTGCTCGCCGCCGCTGCAGTCGAGGATGGTGCGGCTGTCGATCTTGGTGCGCACCCGGTAGCTGAGGCGGCTCGGCAGGTTGGCCTTGATGACGCCCGTCACGACGTCCACGCTGGGCCGCTGGGTGGCGAGGATGAGGTGGATGCCCACGGCGCGCGCCTTCTGGGCGATGCGGGCGATGCTGTCCTCCACCTCGCTGCGGGCGACCATCATGAGGTCGGCCAGCTCATCGATGACTACCAGTACGTAGGGCAGCGGCTCCAGCAGGGAGGGGCGATCCGGCCAGCGCGGGTTGGGCGTCCGGTCGGTGAGGTCGAGGGAGCCACCTGCGTCCATGAGTTTGGCGTTGAAGCTCTTCAGATCGCGCACGCTCAGCAGGGCCAGCCGTCGGTAGCGGTCCTCCATCTGGGCCACCACCCACTTGAGGACGCGGCCGGCCTCCTTCATGTCCGTCACCACCGGGGCCCACAGGTGCGGGATGTCCTCGTAGACGCCCAATTCCACCATCTTGGGATCCACCAGGATCAGCTTCACCTCGCTGGGCATGGCGCGCACGAGGCAGGAGCAGATCATGGCGTTCACACCCACGCTCTTGCCGCTCCCGGTGCTGCCGCCGATGAGCAGGTGCGGCATCTTGCTGAGGTCCGCCACGACGGGTCGGCCCGAGATGTCCTTGCCAAGGGCCAGATGCAGCAGGCCGCCCGCATCGCGGAAGGCCGGGCTGTCGATGACCTCGCGGAAGGTGATGATCTCGCGCTTCGGATTGGGTACCTCGATGCCCACCAGGTTCTTGCCGGGAATGCGGTCCATGCGCACCGCCTCGGCCTGCAGGGCCAGGGCGAGATCCTCCTCCATGCCCAGGATGCGGGAAAGGGGGATGCCGGCGTCCGGCTGGAACTCGAAGACCGTGACCACGGGTCCAGGCTGCATGCCGGTGACCACGCCCTTGATCTTGAATTCAGACAGTTTCTGTCCAATCCGCTCCTTGATGAGCTCCAGCACAGCGAGGTCAATCTTGGCGTGCTGGCCTGGGGGATCGAAGAGGCGGCGCGGGGGCAGGGTCTCGCGTTCGGCAACCGAAGGTCTGGGCAGGTCGGGCGGCAAGGGCGGGAGCGGTCGGGCTGGCGTGGGCTCCGTCATGGGCAACGGCGGCTGGACGATCTCGCGCCCGAAGCGATCCCTGACTACCTGGGCGCGGACCACGGTGGGTTTCGGCTTTGGAGTGGGCGGGGCTTCCGCCAGCAGTTTCGTACGGAACACGGCTGTGGGATCGGTGCCGGTGGCGACGGGACCCGCAGAGGATAGGGGCTGGGCCTCGATGACGACTGAAGCCGCGTCCAGGTTCATGGAGTGGATGGCTGGCAGCAGGTCCTCGGCCTTGATGAGGGGCTGCCTCTTTTTTGCGTCGGCGGTCTCCAGTTCGGCTTTCAGGAGGGCCACCCGCTGGTCTTCGAGGGCCTGTTGGCGCTGGACCAGAGCCTGGAGCGCGACGGCATCTCCGGCATCGATGTCGGCCTGATTCGGATCGCGCCCCCGCAGGAAGGGACGCTTCACCATGGTTAGGAAGTGCTGGAAGCCTTTGGCCGGCATGGGCTTCATCCAGGGCCAGGCCTTCTCGCCAAGCCAGCGCGTGAGCAGTCGGCCCAGGCCACGGGTCAGGGCAGGGGCCAGCACGAGGGCGCAGAGCAGCACCAGGACGGCCAGCAGAAGGGGGAGCCCCACGGGGCCCAGGAAATGACGCTCCAGCGGCCAGACCGCGCTGCCGATCCAGCCCCCCCAGCGATAGGTGGGGACTCCTCCTTCCGGTAGCCCGGTCCAGACACGGTCACCAAAGGCGCCGAGGGCAGTCCAGAAGGAGAGGGCGAGTCCCAGCCAGGCCAGGCGACCGGGCCAGTGGCGACCCACCCGGGGCCAGGCCTCCCAGAGCAGGTAGGGTGGCACGATCCAGGCGCCGATACCCAGGAGGGTCTGCAGCAGCCCAGCCAAGGTGGCGCCCACGGTGCCGCAGAGGTTCTGCACGGCAGCAACGGTGGAGCCCTGGGTGAAGGGATGGGGATCCAGGGGATGGAAGCTGCCCAGGGAGAGCAGCAGCACCAGGGCCGTGAAACCCAGCACTGCCCTCAGCATCCAGCGGCCGACCCCCTGCAAATCGCCTCCACGATGTGAACCTCCAGTGTAGCCCTTCACCGGGTCTGCAACATGGCCAGCCGCTGATGCGGATCCCAGACCGGTTTCCCGAGATCGCGCAGGATGGTGCCGGCGGATACGAAGCTCCAGCCTTCCTTGCTTGCGCGGTCCATGAAGGCGCCAAGGCCGGCCGTGGGGCGGTCGCCCAGCTCGCGCGCCGAGCCGAGGTGCATGAGCACGATGAGCCCGTCGCCATCGCGGCCCAGGCGCTGCTCAAGCCGCTTGACGATGGCATCGCCGGTTCGGTAGAGCCGGCGATCCTTGGCGGTGGCCCAGTCGAGGGTGTCGGCCCCCTCGCTCCAGCCGACATGGCGGTAGCCCAGCTCTTCGGCCCAGCGGCGGATTTCCACCGTGTGCTCGCCGTAGGGCGCACGCCAGAAGGGGTCCATGGGTCGCCCGAGGAGGCGCACCAGGGCCGCATCGGCCTCTAGGAGTTCGCGCTGCACGCGCTCCCGGGTCCACTTGGGATCGCGCTTCATGCCCGGGGCGAAATGGGGATGGTTCATGGTGTGGTTGCCGATCTCATGCCCTTCGGCCGCCATGCGCCGCACCAGGGCCGGGTAGCGCTGGATGAAGGCGCCCGTGAGGAAGAGGGTGGTGCGCACGCCGCGGCCTTTCAGAAGGTCCAGCACTTCCGTTGCGACCTCGGCGCTGGAACCGCCGTCGAAGCTCAGCAGGATGCGCTGCTGCCCCCCGGGACCCCGGGTGAGATTCAAGGCCTCGCCCATGCCGGGCCAGGTAGGGGTAGTGCCTTTCAAAGGGATCGGCGTGGTCAGCGAAATGGGGGGCGGTATGGGGGTCGCAGGTCGCGGCGCCACCGGTTCGACCACGATCGGGACGAAGGTGGATGCCCGGCGAGGCAACTCGGCGGGGGTGGCCGCGCTGGGCATGGCCAGGCTTTTCCTACCCGGGATCGGCGTGACGGGAAGGTTCCGCAGCCGTGCATCGGTTCGGGTTTTCGAGGGCGGAAGTTCAGGCGGAGGCGTGGGCTGCAGCGGCGGTCGGCGGAGTGCTCCGGTGGACGGTTTCGGGGCTGGCCCTTCTGGCATGGGCGTCGGCAAGGCGAACGGCTTTCGCTCCGGGATCGGCGCGACGGGAAGGTTCCGCAGCCGTGCCTCAGACCGGGTTTTCGAGGGCGGAGGTTCAGGCGGGGGCGTGGGCTGCAGCGGCGGTCTGCGGAGTGCCCCGGCGGACGGTTTCGGGGCTAGCCCTTGGGGCATGGGCGCCGGCAGGGCGAACGGTTTCCGTTCCGGGATCGGCGGGACGGGCAGGTTCTTCAACCGTGCCTCAGACCGGGTTTTCGAGGGCGGAGGTTCAGGCGGAGGCGTGGGCTGCAGCGGGGGTCTACGGAGTGCCTCGGCGGACGGTCTCGGGGCTGGCCCTTGGGGCATGGGCGTCGGCAAGGCGAAGGGCTTCCGCTCCGGGATCGGTGTGACGGGCAGGTTCTTCAACCGCGTCTCGATACGGGCCTTGGGGCTGGGGGGTTCGGGAATGCGCACGGGTGCAGGCTGCGAGGCGGCAGCCGGGAGGGGCTCAGGACTGCGAGCGCGGCGAGTGCCCTTCGGAGACTCGGTCGGAACCGAAAATTCGAATTGCGCCAGCACCCGGCCGTCGGCGGTGCGCAGCACGGCCGACTCCCCGGCGGGAGGACGGAAGAACTCCCACCGCACCGGTCCCAGTTCGGCAAAACGGCGCTCCCGGATGGATCGGCCCTCCAGGATGAGCTCCGTGTCTTCCGAGACCTCACCTTCGATCACGGCCAAACCGCCTACCGGGTGCCAGGTCCAGGCAACGACCGGTGGCGCCGGGCTGAGCGCCTGGGTCGCGGCCGGCTCGGGCCGCTGGTTCCGCCCACAAGCCACCAGGACCAGCAGCAGGGCCGCGGCGTGTCGCAGCTTCATCGATTTTCGCCGCTGCAGCAGAGCGCCCAATAGTTGGCCTTTTCGCGGATCTTCACCCAGCTTGGCTTCAAGGCTGCGCCTTGAAGGTAATGAAAGGCATGCTCGGCAAGAACTTCGGCGGTGGGGTTGCGGTCGGCAAAGCTGGGCAACGCGTTCAGCAATTGGTAGTCCACGGCGGCGACCCAGGCATCCAGGGCTTTGGCGAAAGCGGGTTCCTCCGCCTCGGTGGTGAACGCCACGGCGGCCTCCACTTCCCAATTATGCCCGTGACGGTCCTCCTGGAAGCCCGGCAGGTCGTGGAAGTGGTCTGCCACGAAGGCTCGGCGGAGGGATACGGTGAAGGCCATGCTTGAGTATAGCGGTCAGCCAGCAGCTATCAGCTGTCAGCTGTCAGCCATTCGCGCCAAGCTCGGCGCGGAGGGCGCCCAGGTAGGCGAGCATCGCGTGCTGGCGGGCCACCGCCAGGCGGCGGCCCGCGTCGGTCTTCATGTCCGCCTCCAGCCTTAGGAGTTTCCTTTCGAAGTGATCGAGACTCCAGGCCTTGTCGTCCAGATCGCGGCCCTCAGCCCAGGGATCCTCCGGGTGCCACAGTCCTGCGCCGAAGCTCGCCCCGGTGGCGAAGACCCGCGCCACGCCGATGGCGCCCAGGGCCTCGAGCCGGTCCGCGTCCTGTACCACGGCGGCTTCCCGGCTGGCGGGCGCTCCTCCGCCACTCCAGCTGTGGCTGGCTACAGCGGCAGCGATGGCCTGGGCGCGGGTTTCGAGCCCCGGTGTCTCTTGGCACCAGCGCAGCACGAGGTCGGCGGCCATCCGGGCGGTCAGCGGGGATTCTGGGTGGTTCTTGGGCCGGTAGACCAGGTCGTGGAGCAGAGCCCCGGCCACGCAGACCTCCGGGTCAGCCTCTTCGAGTTTGGCGAGTCGGTGTGCCAGCCGCGCCACCCTTAGGAGGTGCCCCAGGTCGTGGGCCGCATCTCGCGGGGACGGTTCTAAAGAAAGGTGCTCGCGAAGCCGTGCCAGAAGCGGCTCGAACCAGGGGAAGGGGAACGATGCAGGCATGGATCCACCCTAGCGGAAAGGACGCGTGGAGCATCGTGGGTTAAAGTAAGGCTTTCCGGCCTGGAGCCTCCATGCGGATCCTCACCCCGTTCTTCCTGAGCCTGGCGGTGGCGGCCTGGGCCCAGCGGGCGGACCCTGGCTTCGATCCCATGAAGGATGTGGCCCTTGGCTTCGAGAAGGGTGCCGTGGTGGTGACCATTCCGACTGGCGCCCACCTGAAGGCGTCCTTCATGGGAATCACGAAGAAGGCGGGTCCCGGCACCCTGAACATCGGCAAGCTGCCCCCGACGACGGCGAAGGACGAACTCGGCGACGGCATTTGGCACGGCACCGTGAAGGTGCCGGTGAGTGGCGAAGGCCTCAGCGGCACGGTGACCCTCCAGGTGACCTACCAGCCCTGCACCGAGGGTGAGGGCGGTGTCTGCTATCCGCCGACCACGAAGCCGTTAGCAGTTAAGGCTTCTGATATCCCGGCGGCAAAACCTGCGGGTTTGCCGATAGAAAAAGACAAGGAGATGCCAAAGGCGGAGGCTGCGCCTCCCGCAACTCCATCGGTTTCCCTGGCGCAGACAGCCACGTCTGCGCCCGTGCCGCACACAAGTCTCCTGCTGTCCCTTCTGCTGGTCTTCCTGGCGGGAATGGGTGCCTCGCTGACGCCCTGCGTCTTTCCGATGATTCCCATCACCATGGCCATCATCGGCGCCAAAGGTGGTGGCAAGGCCAGGGGGTTTGCACTCTCGTGCATGCTCGTGATTGGGATGGCC
>CAIQPH010000156.1 GCA_903873655.1 uncultured Holophagaceae bacterium
GTATTGGCGCCGTCATCGCTCACGAGGCGCAGGGGCATGGTGCTGAGGCGGCCCTCGAAGAACAGGTTGATGAGCAGGGTCTCGATGAGGTCATCCAGGTGGTGGCCCAGGGCGATCTTGGTGTAGCCGTGCTGCTTGGCAAAGGAGTAGAGCACGCCACGCCGCAGCCGAGAACAGATGATGCAGGGCAGTTCCTCGGGCTGGGTGCGCACCATCTTGTCGATGGGCGCGGGCAGCACGTGGTGGGGCACACCCATGCCTTCGCAGGTCTCGGCGATGGGATCGGGATTGAACTTGGGGAAGCCCGGATCCACGGTGACGGCATCGACGGTGAAGGTCACCGGGGCCCGCTTGCGCAGCCGCTCCAGCACGTCCAGCAGGGCCCAGGAATCCTTGCCGCCGCTGACGGCCACCAGGATGCGGTCGCCATCCGCGATGAGCTTGTAGGCGGCATTGGCCTCACCCACCCGGCGGGCGAGTTTCTTCTCCAATCGGGGCAGGGATTTAAGGTCACCCTCGGCGGGCGGGATGGCCAGGCTGGGCAGGGCGCAGGGGTTGCTCACATCACGCCGCAGGCCTTGCGCTCACCCCGCACGAGCTGGCCCTGGATATCCTGCACATACTCGGGGCAGGTGCAATCGGGACACGTGTTGCTGGAGGTTTCCGAGCACAGATCCGCGAACGTGACCTTCTCCATGAAGGCCGAGATGTGATCGGACAGCCGGTTCCAGAGGAGGCGGCTCATGCGCTCGTCGGCCAGCAGGGCCTTGTTGGCAGCCTTCGGGTCTTCCTTGGCGGCGGCGTAGAAGCTGCTGTCCGTGAGGCGCAGCACCTCGCCCACGCTCACCTGGTTGCAGGGACGGGTCAGGATGTAGCCGCCCTTGGGACCGCGCACGCTGGCCACCACACCGGCCTTCTTGAGCTTGTTGAAGATCTGCTCGAGGAAGGGCAGGGAGAGCTTCTGGCGCTCGGCGATCACATGCAGGGGCACCGGCTGGCCATGGCTGTGGTGGGCCAGATCGAATAGGGCCTGCATGCTGTACCTGCCTCGAGCCGAGATCTTCACGGATGCTTCTCCAGCTTCCAGGCTAGTATTCCTGATCGAATGAGTCAAGTTTATCGGCCCCGCTACACTCGGACCTGGAGAGCCTCATGAAACCAGTGCTCCTGGCCCTTGGAACCCTGGCACTGTCGGGCCAGCCACCCAAGGCCGTCCTGGCACCACTGCCCGGTCAACTTCGCTCGCAGCCGCTGCTCGACAGGACTGACGGCAAGCCCTTGCTGTTGGGCAAAACGACTGCCAAGGCCATCCTGGCCCATCGCGCAAGCTTCCGAGATAACTTGGCCAAGGTGAAGCTGCCGGAAGCGCTGAAGGCCCGCTGGAAAGTCGTTCAGCGACCTTTGACGCTGGTGGCGGTGTTCGGCTCTTGGTGCGAGGACAGCCACCGGCAGCTGCCTGGCCTGTTGGCCCTGGCAGCCGAGCCCAATCCTTTTATCGAAGTCCACTATCTGGGAGTCAACCGGGACTTGGCTCTGGATCCCAAGGCCTGGCCGAAAGGGTGTATCCCACCAGGCGTGGATCGCGTTCCATCCTTCTACCTGTTTGCTGCCCGACCTGATGGCGGTCAACGGCTGGCGGGCGCTGTAGTCGAGAACCCTCCCAAAGCCGGCCAGACCATGGCCGAGGCCCTGGTGGAACTGGTGGAGCATCCGGCCATCCTATAAGCCGGTACTCAGGAACCGCCGCCGGACACCGATGAAGGGGGCACATGCGTTGGCCCAACCTCCTCCTGGCACTCAGCCTCTGCTCCGCTCTTTTCGCCGGAGACCCGATTCGCGTGGCCGTGAACGAATGGACCACCCTCAACCCGCTGCTGATTACCCAGAACACCGATACCGAGGTCGTGGATCTGGTCTTCGATCGGCTGGTGACCATTGACGCCAAAGGGGAGTTCATTCCCGAGCTGCTGGAATCCTGGACCATCCTCAAGGGAGGCCGGGAAGTGGTCCTCAAGCTCCGGCCGGGGCTGACCTGGCAGGATGGGCGTCCCATCGAAGCCGAAGATGTCGTGTTCACCTGGAAGGCGCTGCGCCTGCCCCGGGTGCGGCAGATCGCCGATACCGTGGCCGGGGTGGCCAGCCTGGATAGCTTGACGGCTGAAGGCCCCCTGACCGTGCGCATCCGGTTGAAGCGCCCGCTTGGGACGCTGCTCTCCGATCTCTACAACCTCATCCCGGTGCCCCGGCATCTCTACCAAGTGGGGGCGAAGCCGGCGGAGGCGCCCATCAACTTCTTACCCGTCGGTTCGGGACCTTACCGCGTGGTCGGCAAGGCCACGACGAAGCGGGTCGTCCTTGAGTGCTGGCCGGGTTACCGGGGCAACCATCCAGGGCAGGCAGCCTCCTTCGAGATGTGGGATGCCTCGGAGGAGCAGGCCATCCTTTCGGATTTCCAGGAGGAGCGCCTCCACTACGCCGCTGTACCCGCCCTCCGCTACTACCTGGTGCGCAAAGGCGCGCAAGGTGCGGGTCTGGTCCAGGCTATGTCCATGCCCCAGGCGGCCTTCCAGGCGTATTTCCTGAACTGCGATCCGAAGCGCAGCCTACTCGGCGATCTGGCCGTCCGCAAGGCGATCTCCGAGTTGGTGCCCTGGCAGTACCTGGCCCGCGGGCAAAGGTTCCTCCCCAGCCAACTGGCGACCTGCTTCTGGCCGCCGGCAAGCTGGGCCTACGACTCGGATATGCATCGCTTGCCCCAGGTGAGTCGGGCCGCCTCGCTCCTGGATGCTGCCGGTTGGAAACCGGGCAGCGATGGCGTCCGCCAGGACACCAGGGGGCGTCGACTGGTCCTGCTGGCCTACCAGCCACCCCAGACCATCAGGCCTAGCAATGCAGAGCTCTTGGCCACCCAGGCCGCCAGTGTGGGCATCCGCATCGAGGTTCGGACCCTGCCATTCCAGGCCGTGACGGAGAAGGCATCCAACCATGAAGGGGACATCTGGGCCTTCGGCTGGGCCCTCTCCCTGGATCCGGACGTGGACAGCCCGCTCTTTACGCGCGAGGGTTACCGGACCAAGGCGAACATGAGCAGCTATCTGAACCCCGAGATCGACCGCCTGTTCGATGAGGGCCGCCACACCCTCGATCCGCAGGCACGGCAGCAGATCTACCACCGGATCTCCAAGATCATCGATCGCGATGTCCCGGTTGTCCCCATCCACGTCATCCAAACCCGCGTGCTGGTGCACCGCCGACTTCGGGGCGTGGTCTTCAATTCTCTGGGCCAGAGCTTCGCCTTCTGGCCTGGCCGAAGGGGTTGGTCACTGGCTCCTTGAGAAAATTCAGAGCCGATCGAAGCGGATGACTTCCACCTTGCCGGGCTTGCCCTTGGGGGCCTCATCGCGTTCCCGCTCAGGCCGGGCCTCGCGGGGTGGACGGGCTTCTTCCCGCTCCCGTTCGGGTCGGGCCTCGCGCGGCGGACGCGTCTCCTGCCGTCGTGGTTCGGTGGTGGCCTCATGCCGAGGCGCAGGCTTCGGTGGTGGGGCGGCCGCAGCGACCGGCCGGTCCCGGCCCGCCCAGACTGCGCCCACTTGCTTGATGCGGTCCACGAGCCGGGCCGGTTCCAGCACTTGGACGCCATCGCCGAACTGCAGCACCCAGCGGGCGATGGCGCGGAGATCCGTGGCCGTGAAGGAGACCAGCGCCTGGCCGTCGCCCTGGTCTTCGATCTTGAAGTTCGGGAAGGCGGGTGGCGCCTGCTTCACGGCGAAGACCCACTGCTTCATGAGGGAGGCCTTCACGGCAATGGGCTCGCCACCCAGCCAGCCGCCGATCTGGTTGGCGGGAGTCCCTTCGGCATAGGGACCCTGGGCGGCACGGCCGACGCCCTCCACGGCGTTGACCTCAGCCAGCAGGTCCACCCGGTGATGACGCTCTGCGTTGTAGCGGCGATCCCAGCCCCACACGTACCAGGCCTGGCTGAGGGCATCGAAGGTGAGGTGGCGGGGTTCGAAAGTGCGCGGGGCGTTGGCGTCAGCGTCCGTGAAGATGAACTCGACGGCCCGGCCTTCGCAAATCGCGGTGAGGATGGTCTGCGCCAGGGGCGACAGGGCAGGGATGACCGGCGCTCGCTTCACCACAGGCGGGAGTTCAGCTGGCGGGGGAATGAGTGGTTCGGGAGCAAGTTCCGCGACCTGGGCAGGGGCCTCGATTTCAGCCAGGGCCGCAGCTTTGGCGCCCCGAGCCTTGGCCGGTGCCTTGACCGGCGTTTTGGCCTTGGGTGGAGCTGGTTCGGCTTTCTTTGGAGCGGCCTTTCTGACCGGGGCGGTCTTGGCCTTCGTGGTGGGTTTCTCCTCCTCCACGGTTGCGGTCAGGGGTTTCTTGCGGGGTGTCTTGGTTACGGCCATGGGTGTCAGGCTCCTGGCCCATCATCGCCCAATCCCGCCGGAATGGTCCATCGCGCAATTCAGTGGCCCCTTAATCAGCCTGAGCGCGGGTGCATCTGGTCGTAGAGGGCGCGGAGCCGGGCCTGATGGACGTGCGTGTAGATCTGCGTCGTGCTGATGTCGGCGTGGCCAAGCATGGCCTGGACGGCGCGCAGGTCGGCACCGTGGTCGAGGAGGTGAGTGGCAAACGCGTGCCGCAGCACATGGGGGCTGACGGCCTCGGCCCGCAGACCGGCGGTCCGTGCGTAGCCCTTCAGCAGGCGCCACAAGTGCTGGCGCGTGAGGGGCTCACCTCTCTGGCCGACGAAGAGCTCGCCCCCCTTCGGCTTGAAGCCGGGGCGCAACACGAGCCAGGAGCGGATCCACTTCTCCGCGCTGGTGCCGAAGGGGATGAGGCGTTCCTTGCGTCCCTTGCCCGTCACCCTGAGAAAACCCTCATCGAGGAACACGGACAGGGCCAGAAGCCCCGCCAATTCTGAGACTCGGAGACCGGAGGCGTAGGTCAATTCCAGCCAGGCGCGGTCGCGGATCCCCAGGGGCGTGGCGGTGTCGGGAGCCTGCAGGATGGCCTCCACCTGGCTTTCGCCCAAGGTGCGGGGCAGGATGCGCGGAGGCCTTGGCGGCTTGACCACGGCTTCGGGTCCAGCCCCGCCGCCCCCTTCCATGCGGAGGAGGGTGAGGAAGGAACGAAGGCTGGAACTCATCCTCGCAAGGCTGCGTGGCGACTTGCCCGTACCCTGCTGGGTGACGATGAAGCCCGTGAGGTGGTCCCGGGTGAGGGCATCCGGGGTGATTTCCTGGACACAGGCCCAGGCTGCGAGATGGGTCAGGTCCGAAAGGTAAGCCGAGGCCGTGTTGGCCGATAGGCCGCGCTCCACCGCCAGATAGGTGCGGAATTCGGTCAAGCTCGCGCCCCAGCCAAGGGGCCAGCCGTGTTCGGGTTCCTCCAGGGTCTTTGCGCGGGGCATGGCTCCATCCTCCACGGGAAGAGCCTCGACGCAATCCATCTGTTCTACCGGGTTAGGGCAGAGGAGTTGACCCCAGGTTTGGAAAATCGACCCCAGCTGTGTTAGGGTTTCCAAGTTCGTCTGGAGGAGCCCCCGATGGCTGATGTGCGTAAGAAGGTCATAGCGATCATTGCCGAGCAGCTGGCCAAGCCCGAAGATTCCATCTCTGAATCCAGCCACTTCGTGGACGATCTCGGCGCCGACAGTCTCGACACCGTCGAGCTGGTCATGGCTTTCGAGGAAGAATTCGGAGTGGAAATTCCGGATGACGCGGCCGAGAAGATCCTGACGGTCAAGGACGCCATCGATTATCTGAGCGCCCATAACGCCGCATGATCCAGGGGCGAGCGCGTCCAATCCGGGCGCGCCCTTGTACGGTCTGGCTAGCGA
>CAIQPH010000157.1 GCA_903873655.1 uncultured Holophagaceae bacterium
ATGCGATCCACCACGATGAGAACCGTGGGATTGCCAAGGGCCGGCTGCATGCGTAGTTTCTGGGCAGCAAAGACCATCAATAGGGACTTTCCGGAGCCCTGGAAGTGCCAGATGAGGCCCTTGCGCGGCTTGCCTGCCAGAACGCGCTGCACGATGAGGTTGACTGCCTGGTACTGCTGGTAGCGGCAGACGACCTTCATTCGCCGCTTCTTCTTATCCGTGGCGAAAAGGGTGAAGTGGGCCAGGATGTCGAGTACCACGCTGGGGCGTAGCAGGCCGCTCACAGCCTCCTTGAGCCCCGCCAAAGTGCCTGGTACGGCAACATCATCACCCCGCCATGGGCCCCAGAGGTTCACGGGCATGCGAACGGAACCGTACTTCAGTTCTTTACCTTCCGTGGCCACGTTGAACACGTTGGCGACGAAGAGTTCGGGCACGTTCACTTCGTAGTCATCGTGAACTTGAAGGGCGCCATCCACCCAACTCACCGCCTGGCGAACCGGTGTCTTGGCCTCTATGACCACCAGAGGGAAGCCGTTCACTAGAACTACGAGATCTGCCCGACGATTGGCGGTTCCGGCGTGGAAGACGAACTGACTAGTTACCACAAATAGGTTGGCTTCGAGGTTACCGAAGTCAATGAGCCGAACTGTGGTGTGTTCGTAGTTCGGCCCAAAGGGCATGGAACGATCCCCCTTGAGCCAGGCCATCATCTCTTCGTTAGCCTTGAGTAGGCCATCGGAGCGGACTGAAAGGATAACGGCGCGGAGTTTATAGATGACCTCGTCGGCCCGGTCTGGGACATCAGCAATCTCAGGGTTGAGACGGATCAATGCCTCACGAACCCAGTTTTCGACAATAACTTCCTGCGGTTGGCGCGGTATGACAGATGGCTCAAGGTAGGTCCATCCAAGGCCGGAATCGATATTGCTCCTTGTTGTAAGGCCTGGCATCGGTTTTGAGAATTCCGGTGTGGGCCCACAAAGAAGATTCCGTATTAACAATTCGACAGTTGAGGCCTCAGTGAAGGTCATGCGTCACCCTGATGTGTGGCCTGATTACCTAACATAGAAAGAAGATGGGATCGAAGTTCGGTAGGCGGCTGCATCCGAGCCAGCTTCAACAGAGGCTCAATAATCGTAAGGATTGACTCTTGCTCAGGAATCGGAGGAACGGGCCATCGTAGATCATAAAATTCACCCAACGAGACCCTAGTCCGCGTCCCCCCTTTGCAGAGGCGGAGAATATTGTTTCGACCACGCATGTTATTAAACATGAGAGGCGCAAAACGGGGGAGGACAATCGATTTATCTAAAGTGGCCTTAACTACATCAGGAGTTACCATCCCATCTGCCGCGTCATCCGGATACAAGCAAGCAAGACCAGGTGGCTCCCCCAATTTAGTGAGGAGTAAATCACCTGGGCGAACAGTGTAGGGAATGTGCAATTTCTTATAGACCACTGGGTCCATATAGGTAAGTCTCCCATCGAACCGGAATCCTTCGCTCGTAACATGGCGAAGTTGGACAATCGGGATACCAGACTCGCGAAAGTCCTTTGCTTTAAAAATTGTCCCAAACGGTCCCGCAGTAATTGCATTTGCGCTGGGAATTACCATCTCGGGCAGGCTAAGTAGGCGCCAGTGATCAGGCACTTTAAAGGATCCGAAAGAAGCAATTGCTTCTCCTTGGGCTCCGAAAAAATGATTCAGTGTTGCATCGAC
>CAIQPH010000158.1 GCA_903873655.1 uncultured Holophagaceae bacterium
CTCCATTCCACATCCGCGACGTCGAGGTGCCCAACCGCCTCTTGATGGCGCCGCTGCACGAGATCACTGATCAGCCATTTCGAAAATTCATCCGCGAGATCGGCGGGGTGGGCTTGACGGTGTCGGAGATGATCAGCAGCGAGGCGCTGATCCGGCATGCGGTGAAGGCCGAGCGGATGATGGCGGCATCGGGCGAGAAGCCACTGGCCATGCAGGTCTCCGGCGGGCGTCCCGAGGCGCTGGCCGAGAGCGCCCGGCTCTGCGAGGCGGCAGGGGCGGACCTGGTGGACCTGAACATGGGCTGCCCTGCCAGCAATGTCACCAAGGGCGGCGCGGGCTCGGCGCTGCTGCGGGACATCCGGCTGGCCGAGCGCTGCGTCACGGCGATGGTGCGGGCTGTACAGGTTCCGGTGACCGTGAAGATGCGGGCCGGCTGGGACGCCTCGCAGAAGGAACGGGGCGAGTTCCTGGACTTTCTGCGCATGTTCGAAGCCGCTGGCGTGCGGGCCCTGGCCATCCACCCCCGCACCCGCGCCCAGCAGTACGAGGGCCACGCGGACTGGGGCATCATCGCCCGGGCCGTGGAGGCGGGCACCTCGTACCCGATCATCGGCAACGGCGACGTGAACGCCCGCGAGGACGCCTTCCGCATGGTGAGGGAGACTGGCTGCGCGGCGGTGATGATCGGCCGCGGCGCGCTCTACAATCCGTTCCTGTTCCGCCAGATCCTGGAGCCCGACCTGGTGGTGACCACGGACATGCGCATCGATGCCACGCTGCGGCTCTTCCAGATCCTGCTGGATCTACTGGAGCCCAAGGAGGCCCTGCACAAGATCAAGAAGATCGGCGCCTGGTTCACCAAGGGCGTGCCTGGCGGCCATGGCTTCCGTCAGAACCTGCACGCCGCCAGCGATCCCAAGGCTCTCATCGCTGCCATCGACGCCCTCAAGCACCACGGCGCCGCCTGACGTTGGAAAATCAGCTGGTCGCGGAAAACGCGGAAAATGCTCGGAATTCACAGAAGACATGATGGCTTTTCTTCCACGTCTTCTGTGAATTTCTGCGCCTTCCGCGACCAGCGCCTTTCTTCCTAGGCCGGGCCCTCGGCGGTGGCCTCTTCGAGGAGGAAGGCGGTGTCGGCAGTCTTGGGGGCCTGGCGAATCGCGCAGTCGGCCACAGGGCAGCGGTCGCAGTACATCCGCCCGCAGGGGTCCACGTGCGTGTGCACCTCGCCCTCGATGGTGCCGGCCAGCAGGGCCTTCTTGCCGAACTCCTCGCAGAGATCATGGGCCAGGCGCACCGGGTAGTACTCGGGCACCACGATGTGGATGTCGACATGGGTGAAGCGCCCCGACCGGAAGGTCCGGAGCTCGTGCAGGGCAATGATGTCCCCGGTGCGGACCCGGTTCATGGCATCCAGAACTTTGCCGAGCATGTCCGGATCCTCCATGTCCAGCAGGGCCTGGGAGGATTCCTTCACCAGCCGGAAGCCGGTGCGAGCCAGGAGGAGGCCGACGACCATGGCCATCAGCGGATCAAACCAATGGATGTTCGTGACCTTGACTGCGATCAGACCGGCGGCGATTCCGATGGTGGTCCAGAAATCCGACAGGATGTGGTGGCCATCCGCTTCGAGGGCCCGGGATCTCGTTCTCCGGCCCTGGCGGAGCATGAACCAGCCGAGCACGCCGTTGAGGGCACCGGCCAATATGTTCACGGCTAGGCCCAGACTGAGGTTTTTGAACTCGACGCCGTAGAGGAAACCCTTGGCGGCTTCGAGCAGGATGAATACCGCGGCCAGGGAAATGAGGCCACCTTCGAAAGCGGCGCTGAAATGCTCGATCTTGCCGTGGCCGTAGGGATGCTCCCGATCCGCGGGCTTGCCCGCAAAGATCACGGCTCCGAGAGCGAAGACACCGGCGACGACGTTCACGATGCTTTCGATGGCATCGGACTTCAGCGCCACCGATCCGGAGAGGGCGTAGGACAGGTACTTGAGCCCCAGAATCACGCTCCCCGCGACGATGGAAAGCAGCGCGAGGCGGATCCTGGATTTCTGTTCGAGGTGCTCGGCGGACATGATCGCTCCGGGCTTCAGGCTATCAGCCCCAGGTTCGGGCCTATTTCTAGTCTTCGAAGAGGCCGCGTTGGACGCCGTTCCCGGGGTCTGCCGGGAAGGGGTACGCCGAGGCTGGGGCCCAGGGACGATCAGGATTGAAGGGCCCTGGTGGAGGAAGGTCGGGGGGCAGCCAGCGCAGGGCCGGCGCAGGCTGGATCTGGCCCAGGAGGGTCTGGGCACCGGCTTCGGGCGGAACCGCCGGGACGCGGAGCTGGACCACGGGCGGGTGGTCGAGGGTCTCCGGCCAGGCCGGCGGCTGCAAGGCCCGGGCCTCCAGAGGGACCGCATCCCGGGGGTCCGCGGCCAGACCGGGAGTGAAGGCGCCTGGGGCCGGCGGCAGGGCGAGGCTGGCCCGCCAGGGATGGCCTTCCCGGAGCGCCTGGCGACCCAACTGGGCCGCCACCTGGACATCGCCACAGGCACCCAGATGAACCGGTGTGCGGAGGCGTTCCTGCAGCAGCGCCTGGAGGGCCCGCAATTGGCCGAGAGCCGCCGGCCAGGTACCGCCGGCACGCTGGAATTCCACCCCTCCAACCAGCGATAACCGCCAAGCCACGGCCCGGCGGGAAAAAGGCAGGTCCACCCAGGCTCCCGAGGACAGCCGCTGGGCCAGCCCCCGTTCGGCCAGGCCCTGCACCTCCGACATGGCGGCCACCAGGGCTTCGCCCGAGGCCAGGGCGGGCAGGGCCCCCAGGACCAGAGTCGCATCGCCCCAGAGCCATCCGGGCGGCACCTCGTCGCCGGCCGCGGCCACGCCGAGGTCCGGCAGACGCCAGGTCGCATCCGGACGGGGCACCCAGCCGAGGACCCCCTGCCGCCAGTGGTCGCCGACGCTGCCCTGGGGCCGGTCCGGCATGTGCACCCAGCCCCGGAAGGCGCCCCCCGGCAGCTGCGGGGCGGTCTCGGGACCCAGGTGGAGGCTCAGGCGGGGAATGGCGGTGATGGCCTCCCACCAACCCAGACGGGACTCGGCCGGCAGCGCCTGCATCCAGGCGGGTGGGTGGTCCCAGATCAGCCCGAAGCCGCCCGGAAGCAGGGAGACCAGGTTCATCAGCCGGGCCAGGGCCCGCCCAGGCGCCGCATGCACCGAAGCCAGGCCCTCTTCCAGGAAGCGGGCTCCAGCCCAACCGGCCCAGGGGCCGTCCGGTGCCGCCCGCAAGAGGAAACCGCGCCCTTCGATCCCGGTCACGACGCCTCCTGGGGAGCCGGGAGCGGCGCGAACATGGCCCGCCCGACACCCCCGGGCGAGAAGGCCAGGTCCCAGCGGTCCCTCAGCCTGCGTGCGGATTCCAGGGCCGCCTGGAGATCATCCCGGCCCTGGAGGCGCAGCCCCAGCCAAGCGGCTGACAGGAGACAGCCGGTGCCCCGCCGTTCCCCCGGGAGCCTGGGTACTGCCTCCAGAGCCTGGATGCCTTCCCGGGTGATCCAGGCATCCTGCACCTGACCCCCGTCGGCATGGCCGCCCTTCAGCCAGACGGCCCGAGCGCCGGCCTCCAGCCAGGGGGCGGCAAGGGACTCGACCGGGGCGCTGCAGATGGCCTCCGGTGGCATTCCGGCGAAGGCGGCGGCCTCTCCCCGGTTGGGACTCACCACCCAGCCACCCATGGGCAGCAGGTCAGCGGCCATCCGCCGGAGGTCCCCCCCGTCATGGAGGCCCACGCCCGCGCTGGGCGCCAGGATGGGATCCCAGATGCGGATGGGCGGAGCCAGATGCCGCAGCGTGGCGCAGAGGCGGCGGAAGTGACTCGCGTCGAGGGCGCACAGGCTGACCTTCACCCCCCAGCGGCCGCTGAGATGCGGTGCGAGGGTTTCGAGGCGCTGGACGGGGTCCATGGCGGGCGGTTCGATGCGCAGGCAGGCCAACCCGTTCTGGAGGGTCTCCGCGAGACTCACGACCATGGGCTGGCCGCCCAGTTCCGACAGGGTGAGGGCGTCCCGGAGCAGCCCGGCGCCTCCGGACGGATCCATCCCGCCCAGACAAAGGGCGAGCGGCGGAACGCTGGGGCGGGTGACATCCATGGAGAAATCCCAGAATGACACAGGAGAGGCTCCAGCGAAGCCCGGCTTGGCCGGGCCGAGCGCGGGGGTCCGGGGGGAGGCTCCATGTCCACGAGCCACGGGCGAGTGGGAACGGCGCACAGCGCCGTGTCACATGGAGGCGCAGCGAGGGACCCCCGGAGAGTGTCAAACCCTGCGGTCGGAGTCCACGATCTCGGTGATCCGGAGGCCCAGGGAGTCCTCAAGGACGGTCACCTCGCCGCGGAGAATCACCCGGTCCTTGCACAGCACGTCCATGGGCTCACCGGCGCTCTTCTTGAGCTCCACCAGGGAACCCGTCTCCAACTCGAGGAGTTCGCGGATGGTCAAGCGCGCCTGGCCGAGCTGGATCTCCAAGCCGAGGGGCGTGTCGATGAAGGGCATCACTTCGGCCACCACCTGCTCGAAGCTGAGCACGCGTTCACCGTCGATTCGCTCCCCCCGCCTGGCCATGTCCCTCCTCTGGTCCTGTCAAAGCATGGACCCTAGCTCTCCGCACCGCAATGGCCGTGCCAGTAGCTTCCGCTCACTGCTGGATGGCCCAATCGACGATGAGAACGCTCTTGATCGGCCGCTTGGGCTTCTTGTGCTTGGGATCTTCCTTCTCACCCGGTTTGGGTGGATGGGGCTTGAACTGCTCGTTCAACTTGTCCTTCATCTCCTTGCGCAGCGCTTCGCGGGATTCGGAGTCCGAAGCCTCCTCCACGCTCTTGCCCGACAGAGTCTCCAGCACGATGGATTGGATGAGGCTCTTCTCCGGCGAGGGTTTGTCTCCGGAGACCAGCTTGCCGAGCTCCGCATCGCAGAAGAGGATGTTCAGTTCACAACGCAGGAAGGCGTTCCGTCGCGGTCCGGTGAGGTTCACGGTGCGGGTCATCACCATGACGGGAGGCCCGCCAGGGCCGCCGCCGTGCTCACCTCCACTCTCCTTCTTCTCACCCGTGTCCTCGCAGTCCTCGGAGTCCTGGCCTTCGTGAGCCGCGGCCTCGGCGCCAGGATCCTCCTGGGCCTGGGCTTCCTGCGCCTTGGCCTTCTCTGCCGCCGCGATCTTTGCCGCTGCCCTCTTTTTCAGGAACAGCATCGTGCCGAACCCGGCTCCTCCCAGTACCACCAGGGCGGCCACGATGATGATGACCAGCTTCATGTAGTTTTTTTTGGGCGCTGCAGCTTCTTCGGACATGGGGACCTCGTCAGATGACTCTTCATCGGGCAACCTTCCGGGGAGCCTGAATGTTGTATCAGAGGCCGTCCTTCCGGCTCAGAAGCAGCGCTTTATGGGTTTTCCGCCAGATGCCAGATGGAGATCCCCTGACAGCATGCTTTTCAGGGTTAAGGAGAAGTGGTGACATTAATCGACGAAAAACAGGTGTTGACAGGAAACGGGGCCTGTCGAAACAGGCCCCGTCGATCCTGGAATCCGGTGGTTGCCGGGAAGCCGGATGCTACTTGCGCTTCTTGCCGCCCTTGCCGTTGACTTCGTCAGCCAGCTTCTTGCCGGGCTTGAACTTGGCGACCTTCTTGGCGGCGATCTTGATGGGCTTGTTGTCGCGGGGGTTGCGACCCGTGCGGGCGCCGCGGTTGGCGACGGAGAAAGTGCCGAAACCCACGAGGGTCACCTTGTCGCCGGCGCGAAGAGCACCACCGATGCTGGCGATAACCTGGTCGAGGGCAGCAGCAGCCTTCGACTTGTTGATGTCGGCCTTCTCGGCGATGGCGGCGATCAGTTCGGCCTTGTTC
>CAIQPH010000159.1 GCA_903873655.1 uncultured Holophagaceae bacterium
GCCAACCTCACTTCGGGAACGTGGTTCGAAGACAAGGAGAAAGTGATGCTCGGGTCGGGCCTGGCGCGCAAGCTCGACCTCAAGGTAGGTGACCAGGTCTTCCTGACCGCCCTCGATCAGTACGGGGTCCGCAACCTCGTCGACGCCACCGTCGGGGGAGTCTTCTCGCTCGGCTACGGCCTGTTCGACGACACCCTCATCCTGACCACGCTGGCCAAGGCCCAGGAGACCCTCGCCCTGGCTCCGGGGGCCGCCACCCGGGTGGTCGTCCGGTTCTCCGACAAGGTGAACACGCCTGCCGAGACCGCCTTGGTGGCGCGGACCCTGGCCGCAGACCCGGCGTTGCAAGGCGCGGGGCTGACGACCTACGAGTGGAAGGAGTTCGCCCAGGCGGTGGTCAGCACCATCGACACCCGGATCCGCATTCTCGGGTTCATGATGGCCGTTCTGGTCCTTCTGGTGGTCGTCGGCATCCTCAACTCCATGTCGATGGCGGTGCAGGAACGGTTCCGTGAGATCGGCACGCTGAGGGCCATCGGAATGAACCGGCACAAGCTCACCCGCCTGTTCCTGGCCGAGGGGTTCACTCTCGGGCTCATGGGGGGCCTTGCCGGGGCCACCGTCGCCGGAGCCGTCGCCATCCTGGGAACGGTCTACGGCTTGGACATCAGCGGCGTGCTTCCCAAGGACATCCCCATCCCGTTCACCAGCGTTCTGCGGCCGTTGTTCTCGGTGCTCGACTTCCCGGTGGCGGCACTGATTGCGGCGCTCGTGGCGGTGTTGGGGTCGTTGCTTCCGGCACGGAGGGCCGGAAAGATGGTGATCAGGGACGCCCTCGGGAGCCATGTCTAGGGAAGTGCCTCCAATCCGGTTCCTGAAGCAAGAGGGCCTGCAGGCCTGTCAGTAGGGGTATTTCCCGCAAGGAGATACCCCGTGTCCTTCACGCCGCCCTTCTGCCCCAATCCGGCCTGTCCCACCCACCAGAATCCTCAGAATCCGGAGCTTCCCTGGTTCCGCCGCCGGGGAACCAGGCCCACCAGGGTCCTGGGACCGGTTCCCCGCTTCCAGTGTCTCTCGTGCCGCCGCGGCTTCTCCAGCCGCACCTTCGACATCGACTACTGGGTCCACCGGCCCCTCGACTACCGTCTGGTCCAGAACCTGCTGGTCGGCGGCTCGGGACTGCGTCAGGCCTGCCGCACCCTGGGGGTCTCCACCCGGCTTCTGGCCAACCGCCACGCCCGTCTGGCACGGCAGGCCCTGGTGCTCCACTCCCGCTGCCTGGAGGACTTCAGCCTCGGCGAGGCCCTGGTCCTGGACGGCTTCGAGTCCTTCGCCGCCAGCCAGTACCACCCGAACAACCTCCATCTGCTGGTCACCTCCGACAGCCAGCTCGTCCTGGGACTCCACGGGGCACCGCTGAGACGCAAGGGGAGGATGACCGAGGCCCAGAAGCGCCGCCGTGCCGTCCTGGAGAAGTCCTACAAGGCTCCTCCCGATGCCATCTACAAGTCCTGCAAGGGGTTGCTGGCCTACGGCTGCCGGCTGTCCTTCGCCTCCCCTGCACCTTCCCATCCACATCGTGTCCGACCGCAAGAGCGAGTACTCGCGGGCCCTGGAGAGAATCCGACCCTACTCGCAATGGAGGGAAGCCGGGGCCCTGGTCCATACCACCGTCTCCAGCAAGGATCCCCGCACGCTCTCCAACCCGCTGTTCCCGGCCAACTATCTGGACCGCCAGCTGCGCAAGGACCTGGCCGAGCACGTGCGCCAGACGGTGCGTTTCGCCCGCCGGCTGGAGCACAGTCTCGAGAGGACGATGGTGCATCTGGCGCACCACAACTACTTCAAGGCCTTCCGCAGCCGCTGGGGCGACCGGTCGGTGACCCACGCCCAGCAGGCCGGGATCGACCCCGGACGGCTGGCCGGGCTGCGGGAGAGCTCGTTCCGGGACCGGGCTCTGGGCTGGCGGGTGGATCTGGAGGACTGGCAGAGGGACCTGTGGAACCGGTCCACAGGAATCCCCATCCATCCGGTCACCCCCCTGGCCCGCCATCTGATGACAGCCTGAACTCGCGTACCGGATTGGAGGCACTCACCACGGGTTGCCGACACAGAGCGAGTCAAATGGCCGGTGTGAACTCACAGTACGGCTCTGAGGCCATGAGGTTACCGGTAACTCCGTAGGCTCGGGCACGGGATCCGCCGGAGCAGAAGTCCCTGTGTCTGCACTCCCTGCACTTTCCTCGGAGCTGGGTCAGGTCGCGGAGCGTCTGGAAAGTCGGATGGGTGCGGTAGGTTTGCGAAAGGGGAACCTTCCTGACGTTGCCGCACTCGAGCGGGAGGAACCCGCTCGGATACACCTCGCCGCGGCGGTCGACGAAGGCGAAGCCGTTGCCAGCGTTGACGGGACGGGGAGCGATGAACCTCTCGCGGTGATGGAAATTCGAACGACGCTCCACGTCGTCGTGCTGCGCGAACCAGCGACGGTAGTGCTGGCCCTCGGTCACCTTGACTGTGAACGGTGCCGTCAGCGAGATCTGGTGGATCTTCGCGAACAGTACTTCAAACTGCTGGGGAGAGCAACTGGTCAAACTACTTCCTCGCCCGGTCGGAACGAGGAAGAAGATCTCCCAGAAGA
>CAIQPH010000160.1 GCA_903873655.1 uncultured Holophagaceae bacterium
AAGGTGTTCTAGCCCGCTTTTCTCACCGGTAATGGCGGCTGATGGAATTTTCGGAGGAAAATTCCTAAAATCAATCGGGAAAAGTCCTGTCCTTGCGGCTTTTGGGGTCTGAAGGAGGTCAGAAACCGATGGAGAGCGTCTGCGAGACTGCAAAGAGCTCTGAAATTCCGTTTTTGCGAGTTGATGACGCAAAAGCAGTGGCTGGAAGCGTGCAGTTAACGTTTCCTTTGGAGTGGCCGTGATGGATGGATTTCCGGTCAACTTGAGGGTTTTTGGCACATGCGCTGCATTGCCAATGTGAAGAGGGGTTGAAGGGGGAACGCCGAACTCATGGAAGCCACGACCCGACGCACGCTGACTCGGACCAAGGCACCGATTTTCAGGAGGCGTAAACGAATGGTTCCGCAGGTTGCTTTGGCCAGTTCGGTGCCCGCCAATCCAATCTGGCGAAGTTGATTCACCAGCAGGTAAGCCAGCGTCGAAAACCATAACCGCAATTGATTGGCCCGGAGGGTATGGGCGCTGGTCCGGTCGGCATGCAGGTCGAGGTGTTGTTCCTTGATCCGATTTTCCATCTCGCCACGTCCGCAGTACTGGATTTCGTAGAGTTCGCGGGCTGGGATTTCGCTGACTGGGATGTTGGAGATGATAAATCGAGGATTGGCCCCCAGGCGGGTGTGTTCCGCCTTGCCCACGACGCGGCGCTTGCTCTTCGCCCAACTCTTGGCGCGGTAGCCAAAATCTTTGAAAACCCGCTCGGCCTCGGATTTGTTGAATTCCTGCATGCTCTTGGCGGTGCGCATGGCCCCCCGAAGGATGCGCTGGAGTACCTTGTTGCGAGGGAGTCCAAAGACGTACTGGACGGCGTTTTCTTCACACCAAGCCATTATTTCGTCCCGGCAAAAGCCGCCGTCCGCCCGCAGGCAGATGCGGATTTTGGGGAACCGATGGCGAAGGGCTTTGACGATGAGTTGGACCTTCTCCAGAGCACCATGACTGGCCTGATGCTCACTGCTTCGCAGCCATGCGAGCACTGGCCAATAGCCCGCGAAAATGTATAGGGGCAAATAGCAATACTTCTGATAGAACCCATTGAAGAAACGCCCTTCCTGCTCCCCGTGGACTGGATCATGAGTGGCATCAATGTCCAAGACCACTTCGGTCGTTCCCTTGGCGAGGGAACGGACAAACTCATCAATGAAGTAGGCTTCGATGGACTCGTGGTTGGCGGTAATCTTCTTATACCGACTGGCGGCGTTGGCTTCTCCTGGAGTCAACTCCAGTCGATTGAGCGTGCTCTTGCCGGCCAGCGCTTTGCCCTTGTCCGCTTTCCGCTGGCGATTTTCGCCCGTCGGATCCGCCTTTCCACAGACCGACGCCAGAAGCGGGTCATGAGCCAGGTGGTCGTGGTCATTGAGGTCCTCGTACCCCAGCGCCAACCCGTAAACGCGCTGACGCAGAAGTTCTTCCAGGCTGTGCTCGATCGAGTCAGTGTTCCGATGGTCCGTGAAGCATGCGGCAAACCGCCGCAGGTGACCTCGGCTTCGGTCTGTTTGACCTAAAAGGACTGATCCGCCATCCGAGCTAACGTCACCGCCATTAAAATCCACCACCACCGGACGCGGTCCGAAATCAGTAAACAGGAGCGGTTGCCCATCGCACTCTGTTGGAGCAGGGGTCTCGGACTTGGGTTCTGTATCATCCTTCATACCAAATATTTAGCACGTCCCGTGCCGGCTTACGCCGCGATATGGTGAAAAATGCGGGCTAGGACCCTCACAACCCCTGGAGCAGTTTCGGAGGTCTGGTCCATGGGATCGTTAACCTGCCCAAGAGCGGCTGCCCTTGACTTGGTGCGAAATCACGTACTGCCCGACTTTTTACTGACCGCCATCGAGCTTGATCGCCCTGGATATAAACTTTTCCAGAGCCTCCTTTGGGGATCCGACGATGCCGGCAGTCACGTCTCGCGTGATCTGATTGAGCAGTGGGGCCTGGATGGAGAACTTGATGGCATCGCTGGGGCTCGCGACATCGTCGACCACCTCTTCGTTGATCTGCCAACGTCCATCCACCTTTTCAAAGCGAATGAACTGCCACACCCCTGGCTTTCGCTGAATATTTACCACGGCTGTGTCACCTTCAACTTTCTGATTGGCATCTGCGAGGTTCTCTTGTCCGAAATCGAGCC
>CAIQPH010000161.1 GCA_903873655.1 uncultured Holophagaceae bacterium
AGCAGAGCAGGATGATGCCCCAGCTGCTTGCCAGGGCCGTGCCCTTGTACTTCATGAAGTCGTAGGAGGCGCCCTTGAAGAAGGTATGGATGCCCACGGAAAGGGTCTTCGTGCCGGGGTGCCGTTCGAGCACCCAGTCATAGATAAAGCGGCTGATGTAGATGCTGGTGAACAGCGAAGCCACGACGCCCACGGTGAGGGTCACGGCGAAGCCCTTCACGGGGCCCGTGCCGAAGATGAAGAGCAGCAGCGCCGCGAAGAGCTGGGTGACGTGGCTGTCCACGATGGTCCAGAACACGCGGTTGAAGCCCGCGTCGATGGCGCCGGGGACGCTCTTGCCGAGGCCCAGTTCCTCCTTGATGCGTTCGAAGATGAGGATGTTGGCATCCACCGCCATGCCCAGGGTCAGGACGAAGCCCGCGATGCCCGGTAGTGTCAGAGTGGCGCGGAAGGAGCCCAGCAGGCCCATCATCACGATCACGTTGACGGTTAGGGCGATGATCGCGTTGGCGCCGGACCAGCGGTAGAAGAACACCATGAAGCCGATGATGGTGATGAAGCCGACCAGGGCGGACCGGACGCCCGCGTGGATGGAGTCGCGGCCCAGGCCGGGGCCCACCACGCGCTCTTCCAGGAACTTCATGGGCGCGCGGAGGGCGCCGCTACGGAGCTGGCTGGCGAGGTCGTCGGCCTCCTGCGCGGTGAAGCTGCCGCTGACGCGCACGGCGCCGCCGATGATCTTCTCCTTGGCGCTGAGTTCCGTGACGATCTTGCGGTCCAGCACGATGGCGATGAGCCGGTTCTCCTCGGAGGCGATGCCGGTCAGCCGGGCGAAGTCATCGTCCCCCTTCTTATTGAGGGTGAAGTTGACTTCGTTGGCCTCGGTCTGGGCATTGGAGGCGCGATGCGAATCGATGATGTCGGCGCCATCCACGGCGATCCGGCTTTCCAGGAGCACCCACTTACTGATCTTCTCCTCGCCGGGCTTGGCTTTCACCACGGGCTGTCCGGCCCGGCGGGCCTGACGCTCGCTCTCGATCTCGGGAAACAGCTCGAATTCCTGGGGGATCTGGCCCTTGAAATAGGCGAGGGCCTCGTCCTTCGAGGCAAAGTAGATCTGCGGGGCCTTGGCCAGCAGACGCTGCTCGAGGTGGCCGGGCGTGGACAGCAGGGCCTTGATGCGCTCCCGGTCGCCTTCCTCGATGCCGGGGATCTCCACCACGATGCGGCTGCCATCGGCGCCGCTGGCGGTGATCTCGGGCTCGAGCACGTTGGCGGGATCGATGTCGCGAATGCGCTTCTCGATGACTTCGAGGGCCCGCTTGTTGGCGTCGTCCTTCAGCTGTTTCTGGTAGTCGGCCTTCTGGGTGAGCCGGAACCCGTCGCCCTCGGCGGCGACCGCGTAGCCCGGGAAGAAGTCCTTGGCGACCTTCTCGACCGTGGCCTTCTGCTCGGCGCCCGTGCCCGTCACGCGCATGGCCTCGCCATCCACGCGCACCATGGCGCCCGGCAGGCCCTTCTCCCTGAGGCGAGAGACCAGGCGGTCCTTGCTGTCGCGCAGGTCGGCGGCGAGGGCCTCCTGGCCCTGGACCTCCAGCTCGAAGTGGACGCCGCCTCGAAGGTCCAGGCCCAGCTTGACCTTGGAGAGAGGAAGGAAGAAATAGCCACAGCCGAACAGCACGGCCAGGACGATGGCAAGGCGCCAGAGGCTCCGTTTGGTCACGGGGCGCTCCTTACAGGAAGCGGGCCGGCGAATGGCCAGCCCGGAAGGTCGGGAAGATCAGTTCTGCTTGGTCTGCGCTTCGGAAGCCAGGGTCGCGATGGCCGTGCGACGGGCCTTGACGACGCTGTTGCCGAGCTTGATCCAGAGGTCCTTGTCCTCGACCCGGTCGATGGTGGCGTAGAGGCCAGAGCTGAGCACCACCTCGTCGCCAGCCTTCAGCTTGGACAGGCGGGCCTCCATCTCCTTGCGGGCCTTGCTCTGGGGCCGGATGAGCAGGAAGTAGAACATCAGGGCCATGCCGCCGATGAACACGAACTGGGTCCAGCCGGGAGGGCCGGAGGCGGGCGTCTGTTGGAAAAGGGCGAACATCATTCAGGGCTCCTCGGTCAACCATCCGGCGCGAGCGGACTGGGCGAAGGCCGGAAACCGGTTCTCCAGCAGGGCCTGCCGCGCGGCGCGGGTGAGTCC
>CAIQPH010000162.1 GCA_903873655.1 uncultured Holophagaceae bacterium
CGTTCAGGAGCCCCTCGATCGTTCCGGCCGAGCGGTAGCCAGCCGCACGCGCCGCATCGACGGCGATCTTCCCGATCCGGTCGCGCAACGCTTGGTCGACGGCCGGCGAGGGCGTCTCCTCGATCAGCTTCTGGTGGCGGCGCTGGATGGAGCACTCGCGCTCGCCCAGGTGCACCAGGTTGCCGAACATGTCGCCCAGGATCTGCACCTCGATGTGCCGGGGCTCCAGCAGGTACTTCTCCATGTAGACGGTGTCGTCGGTGAAGGCGGCCCGGGCCTCGGTGCGGGCGGTGGTGTACAGGTCGGGCAGCTCCTCGGGGTTGTGGACGATGCGCATGCCGCGGCCCCCGCCGCCGGCGCTGGCCTTGACGATGACGGGATAGCCGATCTTCTCCGCCCAGGCGAGGGCGTCCTCGACGGTCTCCACGATGCCGTCGCTGCCGGGCCTGAGGGGGACCCCCGCGGCCTGCATGGTGGCCTTGGCCTGGGCCTTGTTGCCCATCTTGCGGATGATCTCGGCACTGGGCCCGATGAAGGTGATGCCGCAGGCCAGGCAGACTTCCACGAAGTGCGGGTTCTCGCTGAGGAAGCCGTAGCCGGGATGGATGGCCTCGGCGCCGGTGACTTCGGCCGCCGCGATCACCTGGGGGATGTTCAAGTAGGACTTCGAGGAGGGTGGGGGTCCGATGCAGACTTCCTCATCGGCGAAGCGCACGTGGAGGGCATTGCGGTCGGCTTCGGAATAGACCGCCACGGTCTGGATGCCCATTTCCTTGCAGGCCAGAATCACCCGCAGGGCGATCTCGCCGCGGTTGGCGATGAGGACCTTCTTGAAGGGTGGCGCGTCGATGGGGACCGTGAGGGCCTGGGACGGCTTGCGCTTGATGGCCCCCATGGCCTAACCAATCCTGACTGCGAAGAGGCGTTCGCCATATTCCACGGGTGTGCCGTTCTCCACCAGCACCTTGACGACCTCGCCTGCCAGATCGCTCTCGATCTCGTTCATGAGCTTCATGGCCTCGATGATGCAGAGGGTCTGGCCCGGCTTGACATAGTCCCCGGGGGACACGAAAGGCGCGGCAGTGGGACTGGAAGCGCGGTAGAAGGTGCCGACGATGGGGCTGGTGACGTAGTGGATGCCGGGCTCGTCCACAGGTGCGGCGGGTGCCTGGACGACCGGGGCAGCCGGGATGGCCTGGACCACGGATGCCGGGGCGGCCAACACCACTGGGGTGGCGACCGGTGCCTGGACCGCATGGGGCAGGCCGTCCTTGCGGATGCGGAAGCGCATGTCCCCCGCCTCGAACTCGAATTCCTGGAAGGGCTCGCGGCCCACAAGGGCGATGAGGGCCTTGATCTCATCCAGGCCGATGGCCTGGATCGACGTCTTGGTAACGGATTTGGTGGGAGGACGCGAAGTCGCCGTCTTCTTCTGGGCAGGGGGCAGCTTGCGGGAGGCGCTCATCAAGACTCCAACGGTCAGGTCAGGCTGGGGAAGGGATCGAGCATAGCAAACGGAAAGAGGCTGGTCAGGTCAAGATTCTTCGGCGGGCTCCACAGCGGGGCTCTTTTTCTTGAGGCGAGGGCCGGTTTCTTCCGGGCGGAACTCTTTGCGGGCTGCATCCAGGATGCCGTTGAGGAATTGTGTGCCTTCCTGGTCACTGAATTCCTTGACGATCTCCAGGGCCTCGTTGATGACGATGGGGAAGGGGACTTCCTTCACGTACATGAGCTCATACAGCCCCAGACGGAGCAGGTTCCGATCCACGGCGGCCATGCGGTGGATCTTCCAGTGTTCGGCGTACTTCGCCAGTGCGCCGTCGATCTCCTCCAACTGGCCATGCACCCCATCCACCAGGCGCCGGGCGTAGTAGAAGGCGTCCCGGTTCAGGTCCTGAATGGCGCAGAACCCTGCGAACACCTGGTCCGGCGCATAGCCGGTCAGATCCATGGCGTACAGCATCTGGAGGGCATACTCGCGCCCCCGGCGACGAACACCCATCTACTTTTTGCCCTTCTTTCCGCCAAGGGTGTGAGCCAGATCCACCATTTCGAGGACGCTCTGGGCGGCCTCCCAGCCCTTATTGCCCATCTTGGCGCCGGCCCGATCGATGGCCTGTTCCACGCTGTCGGTAGTGAGCACGCCGAAGGCCAGGGGCAAGCCGGTGTCCAGGGCCACCTGCGCGGCGCCCTTGGTGACCTCGGCGGCGATCAGGTCGAAGTGGGGCGTGCCGCCCCGGATCACCGCGCCCAGCACGATGACGCCAGCATAGCGACCGCTCTGGGCTGCCAGCTTGGCCGCCTGGGGCAGCTCGAAGCTTCCGGGAACGCGAATGAGGTCCACCTGATCCTCGCGGCCGCCGTGGCGGAGGATGCAGTCCTTCGCGCCGCCGATGAGGCGCTCCACGATGAAGTCGTTCCAGCGCGAAGCGACCAGCGCAAAACGGTCGCCGTCGTGGACGCGGATGTGGCCCTCAAAGATCCCCATGGGAACCCCCCGAAAGGTGGTTAAGAACTGATGAGACTAACATACACCGCGATAGCGGTCACCCAGAATAGGGCGCGGAGGCAAGGCCACCGCACCCGTTTCTGAGGAGACAATTACACCGTGACGGTATCTGCGACCTGGCGGAAGTCCGCGATCTGGTCGAAGTTCATATAGCGGTAGATGTCCTTCGCTTTCTCGCTCACGATGCCCACCTGGGCCATGTACTCGGCCATGGTGGGGATCCGACCCAGCACGGCGCAGACGGCCGACAGCTCGGCACTGCCCAGGTAGACCTGGGTGTCAATGCCCAGGCGATTCGGGAAGTTGCGGGTGGAGGTGGAGATGGCAGTGCTGCCCTTGCGGATCTGGGCCTGGTTGCCCATGCACA
>CAIQPH010000163.1 GCA_903873655.1 uncultured Holophagaceae bacterium
GAAATCTGATGCCATCTGCCCTTGGTTGATGGCGGGGTCTACAACCTGGAATTTGAAGTCCACTCGTTCAAGGCTCCCCAGAATCGGGGCGAGCTGAGTGTGAGCTTCTCCTTCCTTTGGGTGGAGTTCGAACTGGGACGCATACATCGGGAAGATCATCCCGAGATTGGTGTTTTGGGGGGCTTGGTTCATTTTGGCCTTCTCCAGGCTTCATGCATTCAGCTCTTGCTCTGCCTCAGCAAGCTGCTGAAGCAGTTCACTGAAGGTGGGCTGGGGCGCGAGGAACATATACTGCATGGATTCCAGGTCCCGCATTAGTTCCCCATGTCTGAATACGGGAGGCACCAAGTGGAAACTGCCAGGTAGGGCGGTGGCATAGCTGGCCCAGGATGAGGCAAAGAAGCGAGACTTGTGCTTTACCACAGCCTGGAGAAGGTCCAGGCGGGCCATGGCCTTCGAGCGGCTGGGGTGCCGCCAAAGTGCTGCCATGTCCGAGTAGTGGCGCGACATGCGATCCCGAAGCGGCAGGTCGACCGGGCGATGGTACTCGGCATGGAGGATGGTGGCCTTTTCCCAGAATGTCCGTTCCAGCTCCAGAGCCACCACACGGATCTTAAAGTCCGTGAAAACAACGCCGAGAGCCTCCGCCAACATCGGCTGAATGTCATGGATTCCAATGGGTTGCTGGTCAGTTAGAGCGCCCAGTTCAAGCTTGACCTGCTTGGCGATGTAGCCACCCGGCTGCGGGAGTACCGATGGGTATCGAAACCATAGGTTTGGTGTGTCTGTCTGCGGATCCAACTCATATTTGAGCCATGTAGTTTCCGCGGACGGCGTCCCAAGAACCCCAGTAATGGCGGCTTCCAGGGCGGGCTGGAATCGCTCTGTGACACACGCCTCGCATGCTTTGGCTAGGGGCCTCATGCGCTTCTCACGCTGGTTGCCCGAGGTCGCACTATCCAGGTCGGCATCCAGGTCGGCGTCCAGGATGCCCAGGGAAGCTGGGGTCACGGCTAGATCGGCATCTTCTGAAAAGCGCTCGATGACGCCGAAGACCTTCGACAGGGAGGTCCCCCCCTTGAACACCACACTGGAAGCCATGACTGGCGTGGCGTAGATCTGCCCCAGGATCCAGCAGACCCAGAAATCCTTCTCCACAATCACTGGCAGGATGCCTCGCCGGGCGGCCACCTGCTCGATGATCAGCCGGCGCTCGGCAACGGGCTCAAGGGCAAAGGCCGTCATGCGTCTTCTCCTGCGATGTAGCGCAGGTAGGGGTGCATCCAGGCCGGCGCCAAGGGCAGATCCCTCAAGAGTCGCGTCCGGTCCTTGAGGTTGAGGGTTTCTCTAAGGTGGGCCACCCGCGCATTGGTGACATGGTCTTTCCCTAGGCTCCTCAGGGCCGCGAAGACCAGGCTGCTGGTCGATGCTGCCTTGCCCACCTGACGCAGGCTGCGTTGCTTGAGCTGCACCGTGAGCGGCCCCACCTTCACGGTGTGACCTGGACCGTCCGTGAGAAACACAGCTTTTACTGGAACCTGCTCGGAAAGGCCCAGGAGATTCGCAGCCATGGCTTCCATGGGCTGGATCTTTGCTCCGTCCCTCCGAGCCAAGGCCTGGGCGATGGCCTCGGCGGTGGGCAGGAGCTCGCCCAGTAGGGGATGCCTCCGGGGGACATCGTAGAGCCCGCGGGCAAGGCGCCGAAGGCTGCCCCCCCGCACGAGCCGCAGAAAGGCCATGCCCACGCTGTGGGGTGACCCGAGATCCAGGAAATCGAAGGGAGTGAAGACCCGGCCGGCTTCAGTCCGCGTTTGCTGGGCGATCCGCTGAGCCAGCTTCTTGCTGAGGGTCGGTGAATTCAGATTCAGGTAATCGGAAGACATGGAAGTCCTCCCAGAAGGGGGCCGGCCAGGGTCGGCATGCAGGAAGATTGGTTCAGCTTCGTTAAAAAAACAATACCAAATTTTTAACGTTTTTGGTTATTGCCTTGTTATTAAATATTCACAATGGTAATGATGAATGCATTTTTTAGATTTATCTACTTTTTTCAGGTGAGCAGGACCAAGAGGTAGCCACGAAGCGTGCTCTTGAGCCGGCAAAC
>CAIQPH010000164.1 GCA_903873655.1 uncultured Holophagaceae bacterium
CGCGTTACTCACCCGTCTGCCATGCACCTTGCGGCACATCCGACTTGCATGTGTTAGGCACGCCGCCAGCGTTCATTCTGAGCCAGGATCAAACTCTCAAGTTTCATTCTGAACTCTCATCACAATCCCTAAGATCTGTGAAAAATGCTCTGGTCGAAATAAATTGCTCTGAATTTCGCTCAGCGTCCTAAGACACCGAACAAAACCCTCAAAGGCTTCCTATCTTCTATCCGGTTTTCAAAGACGCCCCCATACCCCTCGGCATGGCCCATTCATACCCTCCTGGCTACAAACGGCGCCCCGCAGCCTCAACCGCGCAGGACATCCAGACTAACATCCTGCAGAGAAAGAGCAAGGCCAAATTTCCCAGACCTGGCTGCAGGCTCGGGTTGCCGTAGGATATCCACCAGCAGGGAGCCCATTTGATCCACATCATCGGAGCCGGGCTAGCCGGGTCGGAAGCAGCCTGGCAGTTGGCCTCACGCGGCCACCAGGTTCGAATCACGGAGATGCGTCCTCGCTGGACCACTCCCGCCCACACTAGCGGAGACGCGGCGGAGATGGTGTGTTCGAACTCCTTCAAGAGCGATGACCCGAACTCCGCCACCGGCATCCTGAAGGCCGAGATGCGCCGGATGAATTCCCTCGTATTGTCCTGCGCCGAAGCCACCCGCGTCCCGGCTGGCAACAGCCTGGCCGTTGATCGGGAGGCCTTCTCTCGGACCGTCACCAAGGCCCTCAAGGGTCATCCCAACATCCAGTGGGAGGAAGCCCAGATCCACGCACCGGACCTGGGCATCCCCACCATACTCGCCACCGGACCCCTGACTCCGGACCCCATGGCCGACTGGCTGGCTTCGATCACCGGCAGTGACCGCCTGCATTTCTACGATGCCATCGCTCCCATCGTCGAGCGCGACAGCATCGACATGGGCATCTCCTGGATGGCCGCCCGCTACGACAAAGGCGGCGCTGACTTCATCAACTGCCCCCTCGACAAGGGTCAGTACGAGCGGTTCCTGGATGCGCTGCTTGCCGCCGAGCGGGTTCCGCTGAACGACGTGGATACTCCCTACTTCGAAGCCTGCCTGCCCATCGAGGTCATGGCGGGTCGCGGCAGGGAGACCCTTCGGCACGGCCCCATGAAACCAGTGGGACTGGACGACCCGCGGACCGGACGATGGCCGCATGCGGTCGTGCAGCTGCGACAGGACACCCTTGCCGGCGAGCATTTCAACCTCGTTGGGTTCCAGACCCGCCTAAAGTGGGGAGGCCAGAAGGAGGTCTTCAGGCTCATACCTGGCCTGGAACACGCCGAATTCGCCCGCTTCGGCAGCATCCACCGCAACACCTACGTCCAGGCACCGACGATTTTAGACTCGACACTGGCTGTCAAATCCATCCCGAATCTATGGCTGGCCGGACAGCTTTCGGGTGTGGAGGGCTATCTCGAGTCGGCAGCAGGAGGGCTGGCCGCGGCTTTCGCGGTGGATCGGGCCGTGAGAGGCCAGACCGCGCAGCCCTTCCCCGCGGAGACTGTCCTGGGGAGCCTTCTGCATTACCTGGCGCATGCATCCAGCAAGGATTTCAGTCCCACCAACACCATGCTGGGACTGCTCCCACCATTGCCGGAAGGCAAAGTGGATACCCGGGGTCTGAAGCGTGCAGGGGGCCTCCGCGCGGTGAGAGCAGCCAAGGGTGAAGCCCACCGCCAACGAGCCCTGGAGGCACTGGAAGGCCACCTTCGATCAGCGGGACCTGCGTTCTGACCTCTCCCAGACCGATAGCCTATCAGCCCAAATAATTGAACAAATTGGTATTGGTCTTGGCCATGGTGCTGAGGATCGCTGACTGCTGCGTCTGTTCATTGGTCAAATTGGTGTAGGTTTCGGGATAATTCGTGGCCTGGATGGTACTCTGCATTCCCTGCAGGCTGAGGTTGATCCCGGAGATGGTCGTCTGGAGATCGTTCAGACCGGCCTGGCGTCCGCCGATGGCGGCCTGCTGCTGGTAGAGGTTGCCCATGATGTTCGACAGGTCCGCGGCGGCCGCCTTTACCCCATTGGCGTCGTTGTTGGACAAGGCCGTGTGCATATTGTTGACGATCTGGAAGAGGCCCGTGGCTGAGTTCACGCCGTTGGCAACCCCGGAAAAAACCGTACTGCCCGGAATGTTGGTGGCGACCATGGCGGTGGCAGAGACGCCTAGGCTGATGATGCCCGGGTTCCCCTGGTAGGAAACGGCCCCCGCGGGCGGGCCCGCATCCGTGAACGGCTGGGTTGTCGTCGCTGTGCCGGCGAATATGTATTTCCCCTGGAACTGAGTATTCGCCAGGGTGAGGAGGTTGGCACGGATTGCTTCCACTTGGGGAGCGGCGTTCGCCATGCCGCCCGGGGTGGTATTCACGGCGCCGAGAGCACTCTGGGCCAACACCTGCAGATTGTTGGCTTCATCGATGGCCGCACCAATGGCATCGACGGCTGATTGCAGCAGACCATTGGCAGCTGTCGCCTGCGCGAGGAATTGCGTGTTCGCCTGGATGGAGTTCTGGAAATCGAGAATGGTCGCAGTGCCGGTGGGGTTGTCGCCGGGACTGGTGATCTGGTTTCCGGAGGTGAGGCGTTGGGTATTCTGGGCCATCTGCTCCTGAACATTCTGGAGGTTCAGCAAGGCCTGGCGGTAATAATCCGTGCTGGGCGTTCGCAAGCTCATGGTTCACCTGTCAACTTGATCATCCACCGAATTGAGTGATCAGCCCGGCCGTCAGCTGATTGATCACACTGAGGAACCGGGCCGCCGCCTGGTAGCCGCTCTGAAGGTTCATCATGTTCGTCGCCTCCTCGTCCAGGGATACTCCGGAAATCTGGGCACGCTGAGTCTGGAGGGCCGACACGAGGTTCTGCTGGGTCGTGCTCTGGGATTGGTACCTCTGGGAATCGTTGCCGACCGTACTGACAAGCTTCCCCACCACATTGCTATAGGAAGCGCCCAGCACCACGCCGCTGGCACTCGTGCCGCCGGTGAACTGGAGGTTGGCGATGGCATTGGCATTGGTGTTGTCACCAGCAGCGTTGGCCACTCCCGCGGCCGCGATGAGGGAGGGGTTCGAGACCACCGCCGCATTCACGGTGAGCGAGTTGACCATTCCCTTGTAGTTGTTCAGAGAGGAAATGTTGGTCGGCAGGCCCGCAACTTCCCCTGCCGCGATCTGGGCCGCGGTCAGAACCGTGGGTGCGTTGGCAAGGCCGCCCAGGAAGAAGTCCGTCCCGGTGGTCGTGCCGTCCGCGGCGTATCCGGACCGGTTCAGGAGGTTCACCTGGCTGGCGATGCCAGCCGCGAGCGTGTCGAGCTGGCTTTCGTAACCGACATACGTGGTATCTCTTAGCTGTAGCTGCGCGCCCAGTTGTCCGTTCTTGATGCTGCCCGTGACATCCACGGTGACGCCATTCATCACCGAGTTCACCTGTAAATAATTGCCCGGCCCACCCGGCGCGGTCTGAAGGTCGAAGGAACTCTTACCACTGACCAGCGCCGCGTTGCCCGAGTCGAGGTAGATCTGGTACTGACCTTTGTCCCCATAGACCACGTTGATGCCCACCAG
>CAIQPH010000165.1 GCA_903873655.1 uncultured Holophagaceae bacterium
ATCAATGGAGATAAACATGAACCACCTGAACATACGGTCAGCGCTTAAATTGCGGATTGAACACAACCCAAGGCAGTCCCCTCGTCACCTCTACATCGGGGCATCGGAGGTCGGCACCTGCCAGCGCAGCGCTATCGCCGCCAAGATTCAACGTCCTGACCTGGATCCCGCTTCCATGGGCAGGATGCTTGCTGGTCGTGCCCTTGAGAATGAAGTGGTCCAGCTGGTTCGAGCAGCTCTCGGTTCCAAGCTCCGTGACACAGGCCGGGTCCAACGCGAATATGAGCATCCGACCCTCCCGTTTCGGGCTCACCCTGACGGCCGCATCATTGGAGAAAACGGCGATGGGGTCCTTGAGGTCAAGACCGCGAGTGCCGCCAGCTATCAGCGCTACCTGTCAGACGGGCTCCCTCAACACTACTTGGACCAGGTCCAGGCTCAGATGGGACTCTCCGGCCTTGGCTGGGGGCTGGTGGTGCTCGTGTCCCGCGAGAACTTGGCTGAGATGACAACGTTTCCGGTCACCTTCAGTCCTGATCACTTCCGCTTCCTGGAAGGCCGGGCCCGCAAGGCAGCGCCCTACTTCGTGGATTCTTCCTGCCTCCCTCCCGGGGAACCGGAGCGGGGCTTCTGCTTCAACTGCCCCTTCGCCATGGACTGCCCCGAGCACCAGGCCCTTTGCAAGGCCGGGGAACAGGGTGAAGTGCCAGAGGTGATCCGCCTCCAGCTATCTGCCCAGGTAGAGGAGCTGGGGATCGTTGAAAGCCAGCTGAAGCCGCTCGAACAGCGGACGACCGAATTGCGGGACCAGATCAAGTCGACCCTCACCATCTACATGATCGACAAGGTGAACCTGGATGGGGGCACAGCCCAGATGGTTACCTCAAGTCGCACGTCATTCTCTGCCAAAGACTTACAGCGAGAAGCGCCAGAACTCTATTCCCGCTACCTGCCGTATCCATGCGTTCATGCTCGATGCTGAACGCGTCCTTCAGGACTTCCTGGCTTCCAAATCGCTGGCGGACTTGGTTTGTGAATTCGAGAGCAAGGCTCCAAAGCAGTTCCTTCAGGAAACCGGAGCCTGGTTCCAACAGCGCAAGGCATCGCGAGTTCCAAACCACCACACGAAGGCCTGATTTACCTAAGAAGGAACATCGACTCACCCCATGCCGGGAGGCCGTTATGCAAATCCCCGAGAAACTGACGCAGGTCCTTGAAAAGGATGGCGTAGTCGCCATAGCAACCCTGGGTCAGGACGGGCCGCACATGGTCAATACCTGGAACAGCTATATCCGCGTGACAGAAGACGGGCGGTTGCTGATCCCCGCTGGCTACATGCAGGTCACTGAAGCCAATGTTGCCTTCAATGACCAAGTGCTGGTCACCCTGGGAAGTTCCAAGGTGGCTGGCCTGCATGGTGCTGGAACCGGCTTCCTGATCAAAGGCACGGCGACCTTTATCGCCTCAGGGCCCGACTTCGATGTGCTCAAAGCCAAGTTTGCCTGGGCCAGGGCCACCTTAGCGATTTCACCAGATTCCATCACACAGACGCTCTAACACCTCTCCCTTATCCCTTCTGGAGGCCCCATGCCCACCGAGACTCCGACCCTGCTCACCGCCAGTGCCATGGCCAAAGCCCTGAGCGTCTCTGACGCCAAGATCAAGAAGGCCATCACGGAACTGGCCTTGGTTCCCGCAGCAAAAAAAGGCTGCTGCCACTACTACACCCCCGAGGACCAGAAGAAGGTCAAGGCTGTTCTGAAATAATGCTGACGCAAAAGCCGGGACATGGACCACGATTGTAGAAGGCCGTTTCCAGGTGGTCGAGGTGGATGAAGCCCATTGATCAGGAAGCTGACATCCATCGCCTTGGGACTAGTCTGCACTGCCCTATTGGTAGGGCCTCCCTAGCGTGAAGTTGGCGAAGGATATTCCATAGGTGTAGAGGTATTCCACCAAGGGGCATTAGAAGAAGGGGCTACGGCCTCCACGACCTGGGATCTGGGCCTCGAGTGTGCGACGCTCCCCATCTGCAATTGGTAGGCAGCGGCGGGGAGATTTTCAGGGAGCCAAGGAGAGGCAATGGCGGCAGCCGACGGCCAAGGCGATTGGGCAGAGGGTCATATCGTAATCCTCTGCTGATCCTAGTCGCGCCTCTACAAGCCCACCCGGAGGTCGGCCGTTCCTGTATTTGGCGCCGACCCATCGAAGCGGGCTTCGAACGCACCCGGCTTCGCCTTGTGCCGGTCTTGCTCCGGCGCGACATCTAGTCGCGCCTCTACAAGCCCATTCGGAGGTTCGAATCCTCTCACCTGCTTCCGACCAGAAAAAGGGGTGCGCTGGCACCCCTTTTTCTGGTCGGGGCGAGAGGATTCGAACCTCCGACCTCTCGGTCCCGAACCGAGCGCTCTACCAGGCTGAGCCACGCCCCGACGAAGGTTTGACTTTACTTGAAATGGCTGGGGGCGTCCAGCCTGGCTGACCATGCCGAAGGAATCCGCAGCTTCCGGATAGGCTTAGGGTGGCTGAAGTTCAATGGAGGCTTCTCATGAAACGATGTGCCCCGTTCCTGCTGTCGCTCATCCTCGGCCTGCCTGTGATGGTCCGCGCGGCTGATCCGGAAGTGCTCCGCACCTTCAAGATCGGGGGTGAGGGCCGATGGGACTATGTGGCTCTCGACCCCGCAGGAGGCCGGCTCTACGTACCCCGCTCCACGCGGGTGATGGTCCTGGATCTGGATGGTCGCCTGAAGGGTGAGATCCCGGACACCGCGGGTGTGCATGGCGTGGCCCTTTCCGCGGAACTGGATCGAGGGTGGACCAGCAATGGGCAGTCCAATACCGTTACTGTCTTCAAGCTCTCTACGCTGGAGGTGCAGAAGGTGGTGAAGACCACGGGTGAGAATCCGGACGCCATCCTCTATGAGCCTGCCACGAAGCGGGTGTTCACCTTCAATGGCCGGGGAAAGAACGCCACGGTGATCGATGCCCTCAGCGCTGAAGTGGTGGGCACCATCCCCATGGGGGGCAAGCCCGAGTTCGCTGCCTGCGATGGTTCCGGCCGGGTCTATGTGAACAACGAGGACACCTCGGAGATCCTCGCCATCAACGCCCGCACCCTCGCGGTGGAGGCCAGGTGGTCCATCAAGCCCGTGGTGGAACCCAGCGGCCTGGCCATCGACGTGAAGCGGAACCGGCTCTTCTCCGTGGGGCGCAACAAGCTCCTGGCCGTGGTGGACGCGGGCTCCGGCAAAGTTCTCGCCACCTTGCCTATCGGCTCTGGGACGGACGGCATCGCCCTCGATCCGGGCACGGACTGCGCCTACGCCAGCAATGGGGAAGGCACCCTCACCGTCATCCGTCCGACCGGCCCAGCCACCTATGAAGTGGCCGCCACCATTCCCACCCGGGCAGGTGCCCGCACCCTCGTGGTCAACCCCCTCACCCACCGCCTCTACCTGCCCACGGCGGAGTTTGCGCCCATCGCCAAGGATGCGAAGCCGGGAACTCGGCCCACCCTGGTCCCCGATAGCTTCCAGGTCCTCGAAGTGGGCGAAGCTCCCCCCAAGCTGAAAGGATCCGCGATGATCACCACCGATTCAGGGTTGAAGTACGTGGACAGCGCGGTTGGCACCGGCGCGGCACCCCAGCGGGGCCAGCAGTGCACGGTCCACTACACGGGCTGGCTGGACGACGGCCGGGGGCACCCCGGCAAGAAGTTCGACAGCTCGCTGGACCGTGGTCAGCCGCTGGCTATCCCCATCGGCATGGGCCGCGTCATCAAGGGCTGGGATGAGGGGCTGATGACCATGAAGGTGGGCGGTAAGCGCACCCTCTACATCCCGTCCTACCTCGGCTACGGTTCCAAGGGTGCCGGCGGAGTCATCCCCCCCAACGCCGACCTGATCTTCGACGTCGAGTTGCTGGGCGTTCAGTAGCCCAGAAGCGGCTGCCACTCAGCCTGTTCCCGTTCACCCATCCAGGAGAACTGCCATGTCTGGACCACCGCAGGCGGAAGGAGGATCGGCTCCCAGGCTTTCTCCCGACACCTGGGCGGTCCTCTTGGCCTTACTCGCCGCAGTCCTGATCCGATTCGGCGTCATCTCCCGCGTGCCGTGGTAGTGGCCAGCGTGCTGGGATCAAGGGGTCTGCCCATCTCCTTGACCACCAGATTCCTGCGCCTCCTCCCCGGCATGGCGCTGCTTTCTGCGGTCGGCTATGCGGGGAAACTCCTCGAGAAAACGCTCAACGCTTACGCGAAAGGCCACCATTGGGCCTTTCCCAACATCGAATACGTCCTCTGGGCCATCCTCATCGGGCTGGTCATCTCCAACGTCTTCGGCGTCGCCGAAATCTTCAAGCCCGGCGTCGCCACCTACGAGTTTTGGCTCAAGGCTGGCATCGTCCTGCTGGGCTCGCGCTTCCTGCTCGGGGACGTCTGGAAACTCGGGGGCGTCAGCCTCCTCCTGGTCGCCATCGAGATCACCGGCTCCCTCGCCTTCATGACGCTGCTGGGCCGCCTCTTCGGCCTCCGCCCCAAGCTCACCACCCTCCTGGCGGTCGGTTCGGCCGTCTGCGGCGTCAGCGCCATCATCGCCACCAAGGGCGCCATCGATGCGGACGATGAGGATTCCTCCTATGCCATCGCCGCCATTCTCGCCCTCGGCGCCATCGCGCTCTTCACTTTTCCCATCCTCGGGCACGCCCTTCATCTCTCCGATCGCGCCTACGGCATCTGGGCCGGCCTGGCCGTCGACAACACCGCCGAGGCAGCCGCTGCCGGGGCCCTCTATTCCGACGCCGCCGCCAAGCTGGCCATCCTCACCAAGACCACCCGCAACGCGCTGATCGGCTTCGTCGTTCTGGCCTATGCCCTTCACTGGGCGAGAAAGGGCCAAGCGCATGCCGTCAGGAACAAGGCCGCCTTCCTCTGGCAGAAGTTCCCGAAGTTCGTCCTGGGTTTCCTGCTGATCTCCCTGCTCGCCACCATCGGGTTCTTCACCAAGGAGCAGAATACGTCACTGGCCAACCTCTCGCGCTGGGCCTTTCTGCTCACCTTCGCCGGCGTCGGCCTCCGCACCAATTTCAGGGAGATGCGCAAGCAGGGCCTGCGTCCCTTTGCCGTGGGCCTCATCGGCGAGGCCGCCATCGCCGTCTTCACTCTGGTCCTCGTCATGGTCACCGGTCATTTCGCCGGGTTCTGAGTCTTTCCCAGTGCCGTGAACGCTGTTAGCTGAAAGGCGGGGCGACTTCAGGAAAGGGTCAGGGCTTGCGCCAGGTCCGAGCGGAGGTCCGCCACGTCCTCCAGACCGATGGACAGGCGGATGAGGTCGTCGCTGATGCCGGCGCGCCCGCGGGCCTCAGGCGTCATGGACGCGTGGGTCATGGAGGCCGGGTGGGCCACCAGAGATTCCACACCGCCCAGGCTCTCGGCCAGGGTGAACCAGCGCAGCCGCCGCAGCACATGGTTCAGACGCTCGTTGCCGCCCTCCTTCAGCTCGAAGCTGAGCATCGCGCCGAAGCCCCGCTGCTGGCGCTTGGCGAGGGCGTGCTGCGGATGGCTGGGCAGGCCCGGGAAATGGACCTTGCCCACGGCGGGATGGGCGTGCAGGAACTCCGCGAGCTGCTGGGCGTTGACTTCGTGCTGGCGCATGCGCAGGGGCAGGGTCTTCAGGCCCCGGAGCACCAGGAAGCAGTCGTGAGGTGCCTGGGAGGTGCCCAGCAGGTTGTTCACGCTCTGGATCTGCTGCGTGAGCGGGAGGTTGCCCGGAGCCGCCACCACGGCCCCGCCCACCACATCGCTGTGGCCGTTGAGATACTTGGTGGTGGAGTGGATGACCAGGTCGGCGCCCAGCTCGAAGGGGCGCTGGAGGTACGGCGACAGGAAGGTGTTGTCCACGGCCACCAGGCAGTCCGGTTGGCGATGGCCGAGCTCGGCCACGGCGGCGAAGTCCGTGAGGAGCAGGAGGGGATTGGAGGGCGTCTCGATCCATATCATGCGGGTGTTGGGCTTGATGGCGGCCTTCAGGGCCTCAAGGTCCGCCAGGTCCAGGTAGGTGACCTCCAGCCCGAAGAATCGTTTGGCGTGCTCCAGCAGGCGGAAGGTGCCGCCGTAGCAGTCCACGGTGGAGATGAGGTGGCTGCCGTGGGGCAGCAGGTTCAGGGCCACCAGGATGGCGCTCATGCCGGTGCTGGTGCAGGTGGCGCCATGGCCACCTTCCAGCAGGGCGAGGGCCTCCTCCAGGGCCGTGCGGGTGGGATTGCCGCTGCGGGTGTAGTCGTAGCCCGCGTTGGTGCAGATGTCCTTGAAGGCGAAGGTGGACGATAAATACAGGGGCGGCATGACCGCGCCGTAGGCAGGATCGGGCTGCACGCCGCCATGAACACACTTGGTGGCCATCCCCGCACCGGGTACCAACTCGGGCCGGTGGAGCCACCCCGCGCCGCCCTCCCGGACGGGAGGCTGGATGGTGAAGTGGTAGGCCGGATTGCCCGGCACGTTGGTATCGAGGAACTGCTCGCTCACTAGAGCCTCCTGGGAAAGAGGGATCAACATCGTTTCATGGCGATAAAGAGCAGGGGCCCGATCTCTCGGGCCCTTGCTCAAGTCAGTTCAGACACTTCAGCATCTCTCTGCGATCGCTCGCAGCAGGAATTGGCACCTTGCTTCCGCAGGTTGCCAAGGTTTCACAGGGCCCGTCCCTCCACCTTTCTGGATATCGCGTGATGAAACTGACAAGGATCCTGCAACACGACAAT
>CAIQPH010000166.1 GCA_903873655.1 uncultured Holophagaceae bacterium
ACTTCAGCCGCTTATTCGGCTTCACCACATCGGCCGCGCGGTCGGGTCCTCCGCCCTTGCGCGCGCGGGCCAGGGCCGCAGGATGCAGGTCCAGCGTGAGGCCCATGGTCGCCATCTCCAGGTCGGCCCGGTCGAAGAGGTCCGTGGGGCGCGGGCGCACGCCCGCCGGCACACCGCCCAGGCGCGCCCACATGAGCCGCGTGCGGTCGCCGTCCGGTGCCCAGCGGTCAAAGGCCCCGGCGGCGCACAGCGCCTCCGCCGTGCTGACGCTGAGCTTCACCCGGCCCAGCAGGTCGTCCATGTGCGTGAAGGCGCCATGCTGGTCGCGATTCTCCAGTAACCCCTCGACTTCACCTTTGATCGCCCCGTGCACCTGCATGAGCCCCACGCGCAGGGCCTGCTCCCCCTCGGCACTGAAGGGCCAGCGGGATTCGTTGGCGTCGGGCCCGCGCACCACTAGGCGGTGGCGGCGCGCGTCGCCCAGGTAGGCGATGGCCGGGTAGTAGCCGCCCTGGTTGGTGATGACTGAGGCGAAGAAGATGGCCGGGTGATGAGTCTTGATCCAGGCGCTTTCGAAGCTCACCTGGGCGTAGCTGGCGGAGTGCGGCTTGCAGAAGGAGTAGCCCGTAAAGGTGCGGATCATGTCCCAGGCCTCGTCCACCGTGGCAGCCCGCACGCCGCGCTCCGCCGCGCCCCGCCGGAAGCGCCCCTCGAAGAAGGGCAGCTTGGCTTCGCAGTCGGGCTTGCCCAGGAGCTTGCGGAGCTGGTCCGCATCGTAGTGGCTCCAGCCCGCCAGCTCCACGCAGACCTTGATGACGTCCTCCTGGTAGACCAGCACGCCGAAGCTTTCGGAGAGCAGGTGGGAGAAAATCGGATCGCTGGGCTCCCAGGCCTCCTCGCCCCGGCTGCGCTTCACGTAGCGGTCCACCCAGCGGTAGGCCGCAGGGCGGATGAGGCTGCTGTGGATCACCAGGGTCTCGAAGTCGCCCTTTCCGACCCGCTGCTGGAGCTGGCGTGTGGCGGGGCTCTCCACGTAGAAGACGCCGATGCTGTCGCCGCGCTTCAGCAGCTCCTGGGTGGCGGGATCGTTCCGCGAGTGGGTGCCTGGATCCTTGGGCGCACGGTCCCCCAGCACGTGGTAGGCATCGCGGATGACGGCGAGGCTGCGGTTGCCCAGCAGGTCGATCTTCACCAGGCCGTAGTTCTCCACGCCGTCTTTGTCCCAGGTGGTGGTGGACACGTTCTCCTTGGCGGGCGCGGGCTGGAAGGCGGCGTGTTCCCACAGGGCGCCGGGCGTGACGATGGTGCCGCCGGGATGCACGGAGAACTGGTGGAAGTGGCCCTTCAGGGCCTGGGCCTGGCGCAGGATCATGTCCCAGGCGGGGTTCTCCGACGCGCGGTCCAGGCCCCCTTCCCAACCCCGAACGAAGCGGGCCAGCTGCTTGAGCTCGCTATCGGGCCGTCCGTGGGCCTGGGCCACGGCCCGCAGGGCCCCCTTGGCCTTGAAGTAGGCGTGGTTGGACACCATGGCCACCCGGTCGCGGCCATAGCGTGCGAAGACCGCCTGGATGACTCGGTCCCGCTCGTCCCAAGCGAAGTCGATGTCCATGTCCGGCGGATCCTGCCGCTCCTTCGTGAGGAACCGCTCGAACATTAGATTCGTGGCCACGGGATCCACGTTGCTGAGCTGCAGCGCATAGCTCACCAGGGAGGCCGCGCCGCTGCCGCGCCCGCAGGTGCGGGTGGGAATCCCCTCATGGCGCAGGGCCTGCACGATGTCCTGCACCAGCAGGAAGTAGCGGGCGAAGCCCTTGAAGGCGATGAGGTCCAGCTCCTGTTCCATCCGGGCCAGGATGTCGCCGCTCAGGGTGGGGAAGCGTTCTTCGGCACCAGCGCGGACGCGCTGGCGTAGGAGGGCATCCAGGTCGGCATCGTCCCGGCCATTCCCCTTGTGTCCGAAGGGGCGCGCCACCTCCCACTTTCCCCAGTGGATGTTCCAGTCCGCGATGCGCTCCAGCACCGCGGCCGTGGCCCGTTCCACGGCGGGATCACAGAAGGGGAAGCGGGCTTCCCAGTCGCAGCGCGGCACGGCGGCCTCGGCGGCATCCCAGAGGGCCTCGGTGCGGATGAGCGTGGCCTGCTGGGCGATGGCCCGTTTGAGGCGGTGCATCTCCATGCCCTCGGTGGTGCGGAACCGCAGCACCTGGGGGGCGATCACCGTGAGGCCTGCGGCCAGGGCCTTCCGGGCCTCCTGTACCCGGCGGGGGTGGGCCAGCAGCGCGGCATAGAGGCCCTCCCGCAGCAGGGTGTCCAGACCCGCGAGGTCGTCGGCCAGCAGCACACAGCCCGCGGGGGGTTCGGCCTCGCCCAGGCCGGGGATGGCGATGGGCGGGTCGTGGTCCCCGTGGGCCTGGGCTGTGAGCAGGCGGTTGAGCGCGGTGTAGCCGTCCTTGCTGAAGGGCAGCGCGCCGTACGCGTGCCCCCGCCAGCTGAAGCGGCAGCCCAGGTGCAGGCGGAACCCCACCCAGCGGGGATCCGGCGGCAGGCCCTCCAGTTCGCGGGACTTGTGGATCCACTCCAGGGTTTCGCGCAGCTTCGGGTAGCCCGCCATGCCCCGGTCCCAGCAGACCAGGTCGCGGTAGCCCAGGCCCCGGGCCAGCGAGAGCAGCTGCTTCGCCGGATAGACGCCTTCGCCTATGGAGAAGTCCGAGATGCCGAGAGCGAACATGGGGGCCAATCGGAGGTTGCTCGCGAGCGCCTTCGGCGTTCGCGAGAGAAAAAAAGCTTGGCGGTGATCTTAGGGTTGCCAGTCGCTGGGCAGGCCACAGGCTTCGAGGACGACCTGGAGGTAGGGGGTGCCGATGCGCAGGGCGCCCCTCTCGGCAAGACTCACGAGAGCCTGGGAGCGGCCCATCCGTTCAGCAAGTTGCACCTGGGTGAGCCCAGCCTGACGGCGGGCAGCTCGCAAACGCGGTGCCAGGGCCTTCGCCCGAGCATCCACCTGCGGAGCATGGCGACCCTCCAGCAGCCCCTGGATGGATAGATCCTCGTCCAGGCGGGGCCAATGGATGCCTGTGCCTCGGCCGGTGAAGCGCCAGTCTGCGAGGTCCCTGGTAGTAGCCGCCGCCAGCCTCGGGAAGAAGGCCAATGGGCACGCCAACTCCCGACCGTCCTGGAGCTGAACGACCAGACGCCCCCGCTCAAACCGTAGA
>CAIQPH010000167.1 GCA_903873655.1 uncultured Holophagaceae bacterium
CCTTGTTCGTGGAGGCCGGGGACATCGTCTTCGCCACCAGCACCCATCCCCAGGATCGACTGACCCATCTGCTCGTGGAAAGGGGACGGATCACCCAGGCCCAGCTCGACTACGCCATGGCCAACCTGAACCCGGCCATGTCCATCGGGAAGAACCTCATCGAGATGGGCTTCATCACCCAGCGGGACCTCCTCGATGTCGCCCGGGCCCAGGTGGAGCGCGTGGTCGGGGCCAGTCTGGCCACCACGGACTCAGAGCCGGTCTTCGAAGCCAAGGAGCTGGACGCCACCACGGTCCGCCTGCCCTTCGACACCCAGGCCATGCTGCTGATGGGGGTCCTCAACCTGGAGGATCGGGAGCGGCTCCTGGAGGAGCTCGGACCCTTGAACCAGGTGGTCGTGCTGGAGGGTCGCCGACATCAGGAACTGACCCTGCCCCCGGATCTGGCCAAGCTGCCAAGCCTCCTTGATGGCACCCGCACGCTGATGGAGTTGAGCCGGGAAGCCGGTGTGGAGCCCTTCCGCCTGGGCGCCTTCGTCCTCTTCCTCCGCGAGATGGGCTGGGCACGGCTGCATGAACTCCCGCCTCTGGACCGCCGGGCCCTGGAGATGGCCCTGGATCCCGTCGAGCCCGTCGTCACCACACCGGCCCTGTCCGAACCCGCGCCGGCAGCCCCCGCGCCTTCCCTGTTCGCCGAGGTCCACGCGAGCCAGCTCCCCACCACGAACCTGGAGCACCTGTCGGAAGCCCTGGATGAGTTGGGCCCGGAGGATGAGCTGGAGCCTCCTCCTCCGACCACCGAGCCTCCCCTTCAGGCTCCGGAACCGCCCGCCAGCGAAGAACCGGCCCTGCCCATCCACCACGAGTTTGCAGGCACCCCTGAGCACGCCGATCCACCCCTACTGGACCTCCCCACACAGCCCCGGTCCCGGCTCCCCCTGATCCTGCTCCTCGCCGTGGCGCTCATCGGCGGCCTTTGGTTCGGCGTCAGCCGGTTCCGGAGACCCCGCCCCGCACCTGCGACCCCGCAGGTCAAAGCTGAGCCCCCGCCCCTCGCCAAGCCGGCCGTCCCCACTCCGGAGGCCGGCAAGCCAACCCCTGTCCCGACGCCTGAACCGGAGAAGAAGCCTGAACCGGAACCACCGAAAGCCGCTCAACCGCCTGCGCCGGCTCCAGCACCCAAGGAACCGGCCATCCCGTCCACGGCGGACCGGCTCCAGGCCATTCAGAAGGGCGATTTGACCCGGGCGGTGGCGCAGGGTCAGATCCAGAGGAAGCTGCTTCAGGGCCGATGGACCCTCCGCCTGGAGATCGCCTGCCAGGGCAGCACCATCCAGCAGGCCGCCGAGATGCTGAAGGGCCAGGACCCGGATCTGTTCCTGGTGCCCATGGTCATGCGGGATGGTCGGTCCTGTTATCAAGTATTTCTGGGCTCCTTCGGCTCTGAGGCAGCCGCCCGGGCTGCGGCCCAGAAGTTGCCACCTCCCTTTCTCGCCGAGGGGAACCGACCCAAACCTTTCCGGGTGGCCCAAATTCCTGACCAGCAATAGCCTCATCTAAATCTAACAATCGCATGATATACTGTTAATTGAATAACCGGTCCTTTACAGGTGATCACAACTCGTTCATACTTTATATGTATACGAGCGGGTCAATAAATTTCGACCTGTTTGATCTTTGTGGAGCCCGATGACGTCCCCCTTCCACCCCACCAACTGGAGTCAGGCCTGCGTATCGTGGATCCACGAGATCCAGATCGCCTTCGATCCTCCAGCCCCGGTGGAGCCAGGCACGGGCGGTTTCCTGCATGTCATGCGCTGGGGCAGTTCCCGGGTGGCGATTCTGGTCCTGCTCAGTTTCACCCTTCATTGCACCCGGCCACCGGCCTATCTTTCCTCGGCCCAACTCGGCTCCGGGAGCAGAGCCGCCTCCGCTGATGCCCGTGCCTACGTCGAAGAAGGCATGGCCAGCTGGTACGGCGGTGATGACGACGGTTTTGCCGGGCGGCCTACGGCCAGCGGGGAAATTTTCGATCCAGAGCAGTACACCTGCGCCCACCGGACCCTGCCCCTGGGCAGCTTTGTGGAAGTCGAGAATCTGGAAAACCACAAGCGGGCCGTTCTTCGGGTCAACGACCGGGGCCCCTTCGTCAAAGACCGGATCCTGGACCTATCCAAGCGGGGAGCCAGGGATCTGGGCCTGCTCGGCAAGGGCACATCCCGAATCCGGCTCTCCTCTGTAGACGCCATGGGCCTTCCCGTGGCCCTGGATCCGGCCGCAACCCAGGCCGACCCCTATGTCGTGCAGGTGGCATCACTTTCAGATCCAAAGAATATTGAGACACTTGCAAGAGAACTTGAAAGCGCCTTCGGCATCGTCACGCTCCAGAATGCCACGACTCTGAATGGCCTGTCCGTGAAGCGTGTCCGAGTCGGCAGCTATACGACCCGCCAGGATGCGGAACGGGCCGCCGAACAAATCGCCAAGCTGCTCAAGGATCGCGGTGTCGAGCCCTTCATCACCCGGCAGCGGTGATCCGCTGCGCCCCTTCCTGGTCATTCCCGCCGGGGGCCGAGGTCTGCGGATGGGGGGCGGGTTGCCGAAGCAATTCCGGGATTGGGACGGCAGACCCCTGCTCCAGGTGACCGTGGAAGCCTTCCTGGCTCCTGGCATGCCGCCACTGGCAGGCATCGCCCTGGCAGTGCCGGAATCCCATCTGGAAGAGGCCAGCAGCTGGTCCTTCGAAGTCCCCTGCACGGTCCTCTCCGGAGGGGCCACCCGCCAGGAATCCGTCTGGAGCGCCCTCAAGTCCCTGCCCAACCTGCCCTTCGCCCCAGTGATGATCCACGACGCGGTGCGCCCGTTTCCTCCCACCGCACCCCTCTGGGATGCCCTGGCGGCCCTCAACCAATTCGATGGAGTGTTGCTGGGAGAGCCCTCCACCGACACCCTCAAGCGGGTGGATCCCCTTGGCCGGGTGCTCCGCACGGAACCCCGGGAGGAGTTCTTCCGGGCCCAGACCCCGCAGATCGCGCGGCTTGGCACCTGGCTCCAGGCTTTCCGGGCGGCCGAAGAGGACGGATTCACCGGCACCGATGACGTGGCCCTCCTCGAGCGCCTGGGTCTGGCCGTGAAGCTCATCCCGAGCCCAAGTTCCAATCTGAAACTCACCACCCCCGAAGACTGGCAGCGCGCTCGTCCGCACTGACCACATAGTGTGGTGAGGAAACCCACATCCGTTCTTTATTCATCACTAGCTAAATCGTGAAATAATTTAGCTAGTGTAATGGCATAAAAATAGCTTAAGCAATTGCGAGGACTCACCATGCCCCGCAATACCGCGCCACAGACCCTGAGCCGCGAGATCCGCATCTCGGGTCATGGTCTGCACGGCAACCGCCCCTGCTCGGTGCGCCTGGTGCCGGTGACTGTCCCATCGGGACTGCTCTTCGTCCACACTCCCACCGGTACCGAGATCCCTGCCCGGGCGGACCTGGCCGGTGATCTCGTCCTCGCCACCACTCTGCTGAAGGACGGCATTCGGCTGCAGACCATCGAGCACCTGCTGTCCGCCCTTGCCGGACTGGAAGTCGAGCACCTCCGCATCGAGGTGGATGCCGAGGAACTGCCCATCCTCGATGGCAGTGCCGCCCCCTGGGTGGAAGCCATTCTGCAGGCGGGCCTCCAGTCCCTCGAGGGTCGCCGGCGCTTCATGAAGATCACGCAGCCCGTGGAGATCCGGGATGGTGACCGCTGGATCCGCGCGCTCCCCTTCGATGGCCTGCGCCTGCGCTACGTCATCGATTTCCCCATCCCCTCCCTGGGCCGCCAGAGTCGCGAACTGAGCCTCACGCCGGAGAAATACCGCCGCGAGTTGGGCTCCGCCCGCACCTTCTGCCTGGCTCAGGAGGTCGACCAGCTGCGTGCCCGCGGCCTGGCCCTGGGCGGCAGCCTTGAGAATGCCGTGGTGTTTGGCGCTGACGGTCCTTTGAATGACTCCCTCCGCTACGAGGACGAGGCCGTGCGCCACAAGATGCTCGATCTGGTGGGTGATCTGGCCCTGCTGGGCGCGCCCCTGCTGGGTCTCATCGAAGCCCATGCCGCCGGCCACGCGCTGCACGTGGCGCTGGCCCAGGCCATCCTGGCCAATCCCGGCTGCTGGGAGTGGACGGAGGAAGCCGAACCGGCCAACGTGCGTTTCTTCTTCCAGCCGCTGGTGTCGCAGCCCGCCTGAGCTTGTATCGCGCTGAATTTCCTGTTGCGACCTAGCCCCGGAAGCTGACAGCATGGTGTTTCCACCCGAGAGGTGCATAGGTGTTACTTCATCCCCATCACTGACCTGACGAACCGGGCGGACGTGCCCGGGTGGGTGGCCGCACTGGCCAGGAGCGGGGAGACGGAAGGAGACACGCGGAAGGCCGTGGCGGCCATCCTGGCGGATGTGCGCCGGGACGGACTCAGCGCCGCGCTAGACTGGACCGAACGGCTGGACGGTGTCCGGTTGGACTCGGCCACCCTGCGGGTCCCGGCAGGCACCCTGAGCGCAGCCCGCGCCGATCTGGACCGCAATCGGCCAGACCTCATGGCAGCCCTCAGGAACCTGATCGCGAATGTGCGCCGGTTCGCGGAAGGGCAGCGCGGCTGCCTGCAGGACCTGGAACTGCCCCTCCCTGGAGGTGGCACCGTGGGCGAGCGCTGGTGCCCGCTCCAGACCGCCGGTGTCTACATCCCCGGCGGCCGGGCCTTCTACCCTTCCACCCTGGCCATGACCGTCATCCCCGCCCAGGTGGCCGGCGTGTCCCGCATCGTGGGCGTGACGCCGCCCAAAGCCGAGGCCACCCTGCCGGGCGCCTGGGGCATCGATCCCCTGGTGCTGGCCTGCGCGGCGGAGCTGGGCCTCACGGAGCTGTATCCCTTCGGCGGCGCCCAGGCCCTGGGCTGGCTGGCCTACGGTGAACCGGCCGTGGATCTCGTCGCGGGTCCAGGCAACCGCTTCGTGGCCGAGGCCAAGCGACAGCTCATCGGCACCTGCGGCATCGATGCCCTCGCCGGCCCCACGGAGCTGCTGGTGATTGCCGACGGCAGCGCCGACCCCGCCTGGGTCGCCGAGGATCTGCTGGCCCAGGCCGAGCACGACCCCGACGCCGCAGCGGTCCTGGTGAGCGCCGAGCGCACCCTGCTGGAAGCTGTCGCCCGGGAGCTGCGGGACCGCACGGCAGCCTCCCCGCGGCGCGCCATCCTCGAGCAGAGCCTGGCCAATCATGGCCGGCTGGTCTGCGCGGACCGCGATCTGATCATCGCCGTAGCCCAGACCTGGTCCCCAGAACACCTGGAGCTGGCCGTGGCCGATCCCTACTCCTGGCTGCCCTTCCTCACCACCGCCGGCGCCGTCTTCATCGGCAGCGCCAGCGCTGAAGCCTTCGGCGACTACGGCGCCGGGCCGAACCACGTGCTGCCCACGGATCGCAGCGCCCGCTACACCAGCCCCCTGGGCGTGGCCACCTTCCTCAAGCGCCAAAGCCTGCTGCGCCTGTCTTCCGCGGATGCGGCGGCCATGGCCCCCTGGGTAGCGCGGCTCGCCGAGGCGGAGGGACTTCCGCACCACGCCCGCAGCGCCGCCCTCCGCGCCCACCGCCACTAGGCGGCGCCCCCGGCACTCCGCACAGCTTCTCCGCCCTGGAAGCATGCTTCTCTCCTACCCTCATCTTGAGCCCGCCCATGACGCTCCTCCGCCCCGACCTGTCCGATCTGCCCGCCTACCAGCGGCCCGCCGAGCCGCCTGCGGGCCTGCGTCTGCACATGAACGAGGCCGCCGCCGACTGGCCCCAGGCCGCCCGGAACGCCCTGCTGGCCAGGCTCCGCGATCTGCCGTTTCACCTGTATCCAGAGCGCCAGGGCGAACTCAGCGAGCGCCTCCGGAAACGGCTGGGCGCCCCCGAAGGCGGCCTGCTGCTGGGTCCCTCGTCCGGCGCGCTGCTGGATCTGGTGGCCATGGCCGGCCTCAGCCCCAATGACACAGTCGCCATCCCCGACCCGGGCTTCAGCCTCTACCCCCTGCTGGTGCGGAGGCACGGCGGGCGCGTCCGCCTGGTGCCCCAGGGCACTGGCTTTCCGCTGGAGCCCTGGTTCGCGGCGCTGGACTGCCGCCAGATCTGGCTCACGCTCCCCAACACTCCCACGGGCGCCTGGGTTCCGCCCGAGGCTCTGGAGCCCCTGTTGGCCGCCGCGGCCGCCCGGCCGGAACCGCCCCTGGTGGTGCTCGATGAGGCCTACGCCGAGTTCGGGTCGGCCACCCACCGGCTGGCCGTGGACCGCTATCCGAATCTGGTGCTCCTGCGCACCTTCAGCAAGGCGCTGGCCTCCGCCTCCTGGCGCATCGGCTACCTGCTCGGGGACCCGGCCCTGGTCGCCAAGCTCACCACCCTCCAGCTCCCCTATTCCCTGCCGGCTGCGAGCCTCGAGGCGCTGGACGTGGCCCTCGATTTCGCCGCCGAATTCGAGGCGGCCGTGCGCGTCGTGCCGGAGCGCCGCGATCGTCTGTCCGCGGCCCTGACAACCCACCAGGCCGCTCCCAGCGCCGCCAACTTCCTGCACATCTCACCGGATCCCGCCCCAGCCCTCGAGGCCGCGGGAATGAAGGTCCGCCGCCTCCCCGGCACCGACGCGGCCCGCGTGACGCTTCCCTCTGAGGAAGACACCTCCCGGGTGGCGCTGGCCCTGGGGGCCGCACTGCCAGCTCCGGTACCCCGGCAGCGACGGCGTCTGCTCGTCCTGGATATCGATGGCGTGCTCATCGACGCGGACCGCAGCTTCATGGAGGCCGTGGCCCGTGCCCTGGCCGAACTGCGACCCGCCCTGCCCTGGTCGGACGGAGTCTTCCGGGCTTTCAAGCGGCTGGGCGGCTTCAACAACGACTTTCGCCTTTGCGCCGGGGCCCTGGCCCTGGCGGAGGCTTACGGCGACGTCGATCTCCAGCCAGTGATTGAGGGCACCGGGGGCCGTGGATTCCCTGCCCTGGAAGGCCGCATCCAGGCCCTCGAACCCTCGGCCCAGACCATCGTCCAAAAGCACTACGCGGAGACCATCCAGCTGGAACGGCCACTCGTGACCCTGGCGGAACTCCGTGCCACGGGCCGTGATCTCACCGTGCTCACGGGGCGTCCGCCGGAGGAACTCGATCTGGCCTGGCGCGTGCTGGGCTTCGAACTCACCGCAGTTTGCGACGCCGCCCCCCACCTCCGCAAGCCCGAGCCCGCCGGGCTTCTGCAACTGGCGGATGCCTTCCGGGCCGAGGAGATCCTCTTCGTGGGCGATACCATTGATGACGCCCGCTGCCTGCGGAGGGCCGCGGCCCTGCGCCCGGAACTCCAGTGGCGCTTCGCGGGGGTGGGCCCGGACCGCCTGCGCTTCGTTTCGCCAGGGGACGTCCAAGCCGCAAGCCTGCGCGACCTTCTGCCAATCTTGAACCAGGAGCTGCCATGAGGACCGCCACCCTCCACCGCGCCACCACCGAAACGGAAGTGCACCTGACGCTGCAACTCGATGGCGGTGAAGCCCGCATCCACACGGGCCTGGGCTACTTCGACCACATGCTGATGCAGCTCGCCCGGCATGGGGGCTTCGGTCTGGCCATCGAAGCCAAGGGCGACCTGCCCGTGGACAGCCACCACCTCGTCGAGGACGTGGGCCTCTGCCTGGGTGACGCACTCAAGGAAGCCCTGGGCGACCGCGCCGGCCTCGCCCGCTTCGCCCATGCCTACGTGCCGCTGGATGAAGCCCTGGCCCGGGTGGTCGTGGACCTCTCCGGCCGTCCCTGGTGCGAGTTCCACGCAGATCTGCCGCCCATCATCCTTGGCGATGGTTTCCAGGTGGAGATGGTCCGGGAGTTCTTCGTCGCCCTGGCCATGCGCGGCGGCCTCGCCATCCATGCGGACCTGGTACGCGGCGTAAACAACCACCACAAGGTCGAGGCCCTGTTCAAGGCCCTGGCCCGGGCGCTTCGCCAGGCCACCCGTGTCGAGGGCGGCGGCGTACCATCTACCAAGGGAACCCTCTCCGCATGAGTTCCGAACCCATCACCCTCATCGACTACGACGCCGGCAACTTGGCTTCGCTGGAAGGCGCCCTGGACCGCCTGGGCCTCGCGTACCGGCGGGCCGCGACGCCAGATCAGGCCGCCCTGAGTGGACCCATTGTGCTGCCTGGCGTGGGCCATTTCGAGGCTGCGCAGAGGTCCCTGCGGGAACGGGGCTGGTGGCGCGTGCTGCCGAGTCTCGTGGCGGATGGCCGTCCTCTCCTCGGCATCTGCCTGGGCCTCCAGCTGCTCGCGGAAGGCAGTGAGGAAGCCCCCAAGGCCTCCGGCCTGGGGCTCCTCCCGGGCATCGTCCGGCGCCTCGGACCCGGCGTCAAAGTGCCGCACATGGGGTGGAGCCGAGTTCGTCAGAATTATCCCCACCCGGCCCTGCCTGATCCCCATGGCGGCTGGCTCTACTTCGTCCACAGCTATGCCCTGGAACCGACGGCCGAAACCATCTATGTGGCCGAGCACGGCCGTCCCTTCGCCGCCATCGAAGGCCGGGGCACCGTCATGGGTTTCCAACCCCATCCCGAGAAATCCGGCCGCGCAGGCCTGCTCCTGCTGAAGTCGGCCCTCTCCTGGATGGGCGCGTCGACCCCCGAACCGGAGGCGCCATGCAACTGATTCCCAGCCTGGACCTGATGCAGGGTCGCCTGGTGCGGCTGCGGCACGGCGATCCCCAGCAGGCCACCTTCTACGACCTGGACCCGGAGGACTGGATCGGGAGCCTGGCCGAAGCCGGGGCCCGGCGCATCCACCTCGTGGATCTGGATGGCGCCTTCGGCCGTCCCCGCCAGGGGCGGTTCACGGCCTTCCCCTCGAAATTCCCCGAGATCCGCTTCCAGGTAGGCGGTGGGCTGCGCGACCGCGGCGCCATAGAAGAAGTCCTCGACTTGGGTTTCGACGCGGTGGTGGGCACGCTGGCCGTGGAGGAACCCTCGGCGCTCAAGGGCTTGTCCGGCCATCATGTCATCGCCGCCCTCGACCTAAAGGGCGACCGCATCGTCACCCATGGCTGGCAGGCCCCCAGCGCCACCGCTTCCACCGAGGTCTTCGAGTCTCTGAAGGGGATCGGCTTCGACCGCGCCCTGGTGACCGACGTGAGCCGGGACGGGACCCTGGCCGGGCCGGGCGTCGCGGCCGCGGCCTGGGTGGCCAAACAGGGATTCAAGGTGCAGGCGTCCGGCGGCGTCAAGGACCTCTCGGACCTGTGGCCGCTGGCCGATATCCCGGGCATCGTAGGGGCCATCAGCGGCAAGGCCCTCATGGAAGGCTTCATCCTGCTGGATGATCCGCACACGCGCCAGGCACTGGCGGGAGGCGCCTGATGCCCGCCAAGCGCATCATCCCCTGCCTGGATGTAAAGCAGGGCCGCGTCGTCAAGGGCGTCCAGTTCAAGGAACTCCGGGACCTCGGACACCCGGCGGAATTGGCCCGCCGCTACGACGCCGAAGGGGCGGACGAGCTCGTCTTTCTCGACATCGCGGCCTCGCTGGAGAACCGCGGCACGCGGGAGGCCTGGGTGCGGGAGGTGGCCCACGAGCTGAGCATCCCCTTCACCGTGGGAGGGGGCGTCACCAGCGTGGCTGATGCCCGCAGCCTGCTCCGCTCCGGAGCCGACAAGGTGGGGGTCAACACCGCCGCCTCCCTGCGGCCCGCCCTGGTCACGGAGCTTGCCGATGCCTTTGGCCGCCAGTGCGTGGTGGCCGCCGTGGACGTGAAACGCGACGCGGAGCTGGGCTGGCGCGTCTACCTGAAGGGCGGCACCGAGCCCACAGCTCGGGCGGCCCTGGATTGGCTCTGGGAGCTGAACGACCTGGGCGCGGGCGAGATCCTGCTCACCTCCATGGACCGCGACGGCACCGGCGATGGCTTTGACGTGCAGCTGCTGGATGAACTCTCCGCGCTGCCCATCCCGCTCATCGCCTCCGGCGGCGCCGGGCTCGAGGTCCACTTCCTGGAGGCCCTCCAGCACGGCGCTGACGCCGTGCTGGCGGCCACGCTCTTCCACGAGGGCATCCTCCCCATTCCCCGTCTCAAGGCATACCTGGCCGAGAACGGCGTTTCCGTGCGGATCTGACATGGACTTCGACAGCCTCCGATTCGGCCCAGATGGCCTCATTCCCGGCATCGTGCAGGACCGTGCCGGCGCGGTGCGCATGGTGGCCTGGCTCAACCGTGACGCGCTCCAACTCACTCTCGACACGGGTTTCGTCACCTTCTGGAGCCGCTCCCGCCAGGCCCTCTGGACCAAGGGCGAAAGCAGCGGCAACCGGCTGCGGCTTATCCAGATCCGCCCGGATTGCGATGCGGATGCCCTGCTCATCCTCGCGGATCCCGAAGGCCCCAGCTGCCACCGGGGCACCGAGACATGCTTCGATGTTAGCCCGGAGGGCCAATCCAGCCCTGCTCCCTGGCCTGCCACCCTGCCCTGGCTGGGGCGGCTGGAGGCCCTGCTGAAAGCGCGGAAAGCCACGGCGGATCCGGCGGGCAGCTACACCCAGAAGCTCTTTGCGCAAGGCGTGGACCGCATCGCCAAGAAGGTCGTCGAGGAAGCCGGCGAAGTGGTCATCGCCGCGAAGAACGAGGACCGGGAAGCCTTCCTGGGCGAAGCCGCCGACCTGCTCTTCCACCTGGACCTGCTTCTGCTCGAGCGCGGTGCGAGCCTGCTCGAGGTGGTTGGCGTGCTGCACGACCGCCATGCGGAACGAGCCGGAGGGCCCGCCTGATGCCCGTCCGCACACCTCATTTCCCGGATCTGCTCTTTGGCCCCGCCGCCCGGCTCCGCCGCTGGGAGGGCGCCCTGATGGGCCTGCTCGAGGCTCACGGCTACCGCGAGTTGCACCCCTCGCTGGTGCTGCGCGAAGCTTTGCCCGACGGCACGCTGCGCTTTTTCGACGGCGATGACCTGGTGGCCCTGCGCTGGGATTTCACGGTGGCCCTGGCCGGCCTCTTGGCCCGGGGTTTCCCCGTGCCGCCCGATCGCGTGGCCTATGCGGGCGCCGTCTTCCGCCGTCCGGTGCAGCCCTGGGAGGCGGTGGAACGCTTCGAAGTCGGCTGCGAGCGCATCCAGCCCGAGGGCGAGTCTTCGTCTGAAGCCGATCTGGAACTGGCCCGGCTGCTCATGGCCATTCCCGGCGTGCTCGGCCTCAAGAGCGCCATCCTCCATCTGGGCCATGCCGCCCTCGTCCGCCGCCCGCTCGAGGCGGAACGCTTGTTTGGGGACCTGGCGGACGCTGTGGTGGCGGCCCTCTCCCGTCGCGCCCCCCACCGGGTGCGGGAGGCGCTGAACGGCCACCCCGCCGCCGCGCGCTTAACGGCCCACGCCGAAGCCCTGCTTTCCGAGCTCAATGGCCCCACCACGCTGGGCGCGCTCCAATCAAGTCCCTACGCCGAGCTGTTGGAGAACGACCGGGACCACATGGAGCGCGCCTTGCAGGCGCTGCTGCCCATCCTCCCACCCAACCTGGAGCTGCGGGTCGACCTCGCGGATGTGGCAGGCCTGGGTTTCTACACCGGCCCGACGCTGCGCCTCTGGGCGCCCGGCGCCCAGCAGGAACTGGCGGCAGGAGGCCGCTACGACCGTCTGTTCCCGGACCTGGGCCGGCCCTGGCAGGCTGCGGGATTCTGCGTGCGCCTGTCCCGTCTCCTCGACCTGGCCGAGACCAGGCCCGACCTCTTCGAGCAGCCCCAATGAGCCATCGGACCCTCCTTATCGCCTTTCCCAAGGGCCGTCTCGGGGACGAACTGGTTCCGAAGCTCGCTGGAACATCCCTGGCCTTGGACGCGGAAGCCCTGAAGTCCCGGGTGCTCCGCATCCCCACCGCCACGCCCGGGGTCTCGGCCCTGCTGCTCAAGGGCGCGGACCTCCCGCGCTATGTGGCTGCTGGCGTGGCGCAGCTGGGCATCGTGGGCTCGGACACCCTGGACGAGATGGACATGGACCTGCTCGAACTAGCGGACCTGGGCTTCGGCGCCTGCCGGTTGTCCCTCTGCGCGCAAGCGGGCGCCACCATGGAGATGCTCCGCGCCAAGCCGCACCTGCGGCTCGCCACCAAGTTCCCCAAGGCCACCGAAGCTTGGCTCACCCGGGAAGATCTAACTGCCGAGTTGGTGCCCCTCAGCAGCAGCGCCGAACTGGCCCCTCTGCTGGGACTGGCGGATGCCATCGTGGATCTGGTCCAGACGGGTGGCACCCTGCGGGCCCACGGCCTCGTGGAAACGCTCGTCCTGGGCCGCTCTTCCGCCCGCCTCGTCGCGGCCAGGGGCGCCTACCTCAGCGAACCCGAACGCATCCGCCCCCTCGCGGAACGGCTCATCGCGGCCTTCCGAGCCACACCCTAGTCAGACTCAAATACCGCCCATGCAGAGGTATTTGACCTCGATGAATTCCTCGATGCCGTATTTCGAGCCTTCCCGGCCGATGCCGGATTCCTTCATGCCGCCGAAGGGCGCCACTTCCGTGGAGACCAGACCGGTATTGATGCCGACCATGCCGTATTCCAATGCTTCGGCCACGCGCCAGACCCGGCTGATGTCGCGGGTATAGAAATAGGAGGCCAGACCGAACTCGGTGTCGTTGGCCATGCGGACGGCTTCGGCGTCCGTGGCGAACCGGAAGACTGGTGCCAGTGGACCGAAGGTTTCTTCCCGGGCCACGAGCATCTGGGGGGTGACATCGCAAAGGATGGTGGGCTGGAAGAAGCTGCCTCCCAGGGGATGGCGCTTCCCGCCCAGCACCACACGCGCTCCCTTGGCCAGAGCATCGGCAATGTGCTCCTCGACCTTCTCCACGGCGGCCATGTCGATCAGGGGCCCCTGCTGGAACTCGCCCGCCAGTCCGTCGCCAACCTTCAACTTCGCCACCGCGGCAGCCAGCTTGGCGACGAAGGCGTCGTAGATCCCGTCCTGGATGATCAGGCGGTTCGTGCAGACACAGGTCTGCCCGGTGTTGCGGTACTTGGAGGCGATGGCCCCCTCCACAGCGGCATCGAGGTCGGCGTCGTCGAAAACGATGAAAGGCGCGTTGCCGCCCAGTTCCAGCGAGACCTTCTTGACGGTCCCGGCGCACTGGGCCATCAGCTGCTTGCCGATCTCGGTCGAACCGGTGAAAGTCAGCTTCCGGACGATCGGGTTGGCGGTCATCTCATGGCCGATGGCCGCCGCCGAACCGGTGATGACGCTGAAGACGCCCGCCGGGATGCCTGCCCGCTCGCCCAGTTCCGCCAGGGCCAGCGCCGAAAAAGGCGTGGCGGTGGCGGGCTTGACCACCATGGTGCAGCCGGCCGCCAGGGCCGGACCCGCTTTGCGTGTGATCATGGCGGCGGGGAAATTCCACGGCGTGACCGCAGCGCAGACGCCGATCGGTTCCTTGATGACGACGATGCGCTTGTCGCTGGCATGGCCGGGGATGGTGTCTCCGTAAATCCGCTTGGCCTCTTCGGCGAACCATTCGATGAACGAGGCAGCATAGGAGATCTCGCCTTTGGATTCAGCCAGGGGCTTGCCCTGTTCGGCGGTCATGAGGATGGCCAGATCCTCCTGGTTGGCCATGATCAACTCGAACCAGCGCCGCAGGATCGAGGAGCGTTCCTTGGCAGTCTTGGCCCGCCAGGCCGGCAGGGCGCGGCTGGCCGCCTCGATGGCCCGGCGAGTCTCGGCCGAACCCATTCGGGGGACGGTCCCCAACTTCTCGCCGGTGGCCGGGTTGGTCACATCGATGGCCGCGCCACCATCCGCAGCCAGCCACTGGCCGTCCAGGTAGCAGTGCTGCCGCAACAGGGTCGGGTCTTTCAACGTGAGCATGGTGTCAGGCACTCTGAACCTCGCCATAGATGTTGTCGCGCTGCCAGGGTTCATACCCGGCGGCTCGAATCATTCGGTTCATCTCTTCCTTATTGACGCTGTAGCAGGTGCCCGCGGCGCTGACGACGTTCTCCTCGAGCATGAGGCTGCCCATGTCGTCGCAGCCGTAGTGCAGGGCCAGCTGGCCGGTCTTGCGGCCCATGGTGACCCAGCTGCTCTGGATATGAGCGAAGTTGTCGAGGAAGATGCGCGCCACGGCGATGGTCCGGAGATATTCCACATCGGTGGGCTTGGGGACTTTGCCTTCCCAGGGTGTGTGCCCACTCTGGAAGGGCCAGGCAGCAAACGCGGTATAGCCGCCGCCATTATCCCGGGCCAGCGCACTGTCCTGCTGGATACGCAGGGCTTCGAGGTGCTCGACGCGCTCGGTCAGAGTTTCGGTGATGCCGAACATCATGGTGCCGGTGGTCTTCACGCCCTCCTCGTGGGCGGCTTCCATGACCTCGAGCCACTTCTCGCGCCCGCCCTTCAGCGGCGCGATCTTCTTGCGGATCCGGTCCACCAGGATCTCCGCGCCGCCACCGGGAATGGAACCGAGGCCCGCCGCATGAAGATCTGAAATGGTCTTGCGAAGCGTCTGGCCGCTCAGCTTCGCCATCATCTGGATCTCCACAGGCGAGAAGCCATGGACCCAGATGCCGAGGTCTTCGCGGAGGTAGTGAACGAGGTCCAGGTAGTAGTCCCAGGGCAGGTCGGGATTCACGCCGCCCTGGAGCAGGAAGCCCGTACCGCCCAGGGCCTTCGTCTCCTCAGCTTTCTGCTTCAGCTGCTCCTTGGTGAGCACGTAGCCCCGGCTATCGCCGGGCTTGTGGTAGAAGGCGCAGAAGGTGCAGTAGACATTGCAGACGTCCGTGTAGTTGACGTTGCGATCGATGACGTAGCTGGCACGGCCGGGATCGTTGTGGCGGTCCCGCACCGTGGTGGCAGCCACGGCCAGGTCGGGCAATTCCGCTTGCTCCAGAAGCAAAGTTGCTTCTGGAGCAGAAATCCGCCTGCCCTGGAGAACGCCGTTCAGGATGTCCTCAGGGGTGACGCAGGTGTTGGTCATGCCTAGACCTTGTACCCCATCACCTGGAGGCAACGACGGCAGACGCAATCCTGGCCCTCCACACCATGCTGGAAGTGATCCAGGGTGTAGGCGCAGCGACACTTTTCGCAGATCTGGGTAGGATCGGTGCAGGTCTTGGGGGCATAGAGATGCGTGGGATCGGGCATGACAGTCTCCAGGCCTTACAGGATACCAAAGGCGGCCCTGCCGGGCCGCCTTTGCAGGTAAATGGCTGAACGCCTACTCTTCGACAACTCCCGCCTTGAGGCTCTCGTGGGGGCGGGTGTTGCGCTTGCCTTGGAGCTTGTGGGCCTGGACCTCCAGTTTCTCCACGGCCTGGGTGATGCTGGTGTACATGTCATCGGTGGTGGCGGAAGCCACGAAGGCGCTGGCTCGGGTCTTCAGCGTGATCTCGGCCGTGTGCCGGTGCTTCTCCACGCTCAGGATCACGTGGACGTCGATGATGTTGTCCAGGTACGTGGCCATCTTGTCCAGCCGTTCCTTCGTGAACTGCTTCAGGGGCTCGGTGAGCTCCATGTGGCGGCCGGTATAGTTGACCTTCATGGGACACTCCTGAAAAGGGCCGGGTGGCCCGGGATTAGTGGCTCCGACCCGTCTATCGGCGTCGGCGCTGGGAAGCGGGAGGAATCTTCAACTCCTCCCGGTACTTGTTTACCGTCCGACGGGCGACCTTGATGCCATCCCGCTCCAGCAATCCGGCGATGGCCTCGTCCGACAAAGGTTTGGCGATATCCTCGGCCTGCACGAAGGCCTTGATCCGATGCTTGACCACGGTGGCGGACACATCGGAATCCTTGGGTCTGGCCGAGAAGAAATAATTCAGGTCGAAGAGCCCCTGGGGCGTGTGGATGGTCTTGGCCTTCACCACCCGGCTGATGGTGCTCTCATGGAAGCCCGTGGCCTCGGCCACATCGCGCAGCACCATGGGTCGCAGGCTTTCGATACCGTGCTCGATGAACTCCTTCTGGAGTTCCACGATCTGGGCCGAGACGCGCAGCACGGTGCGGTTGCGGTCCTCGACGCCGCGGATGAAATCCCGGGCGCTGCGGAACCGCTCCCGGATGAAATCCTTGTCGTGCTTGGCTTCGCTGGAGGCCATGAAGCGCTGGTACTCGCCATTCACCCGCAGGCGGGGGAGGCCCTCATCGTTGAGGTAGACCTTCCAGTTGCCGTCCTCGCCCTTGAGGACCACGACGTCCGGCTTCACCACCCGTTCGCCCTCGGGATCGAAGGCGCGCCCAGGAGAGGGATTGAGGTGCTTGAGGTGCTCCATGGCCTGGCCAAGCTCCTCTTCGGAACACCCGAGGGCCTTGCGGAGCTTGGCACTGTCCCGCTGGGAAAGCAGTTCCGAGTAGTCCTGGATGATGCGGACGGCGAGATCATCCGGTTCGGCCCCGGCGTGGCGAAGCTGCAGCAGCAGGCTCTCCTGAACTGTGAAACAGCCCACCCCGGAAGGGTCGAATTCCTGCAGGACTTCCACCGCCGCGCCCAGTTCTTCCACGGTCACACCCAGGTCCGCCGCCAGCGCCCTGGGACTGGCCTCCAGGCTGGGCTGATCCGGGTCCATGCGGAGGAAGCCCTTGGGATCCATCCGGTCGATGAGGCGTTCCACCAGCGGAGCCCGGGGGTCCTCATGTTCCAAGGTTTCGTAGAGCTGACTCAGGAGGTGGTCCTGCAATGACTCGAAGGCACTGAGCCGGTCTTCCCAGGAGAGGCGATCCTCCTCGGGCAGGTTGCTCGTGCGCGGCAGATCCTGATCCCAGCTGTTCTCGGCGCCCAGTTCGGTCTCCTGCACCTGGGCCACGCCCTCTTCTGTGAAGCGCTCCAGGTCGCCTTCTGGATTCATCTCCTCGGCTGCATCCTGCAGTGGCCCCAGATCCACGGTGTCCGCGCCTTCGGGCAGTTCCGAGCCATCCGCCATCTGTTCAGCGGAGCCCTCCGTCACATCGGAATCACGCCCCTCCTCGATGGCCTCGAGGGTCGGAACCTCATCGCTGTCTTCGGCCAGTTCCAGCAGGGGATTGTCCTCGAGCTCGCGCTCGATGGTCTGGGACAGTTCCTGAAGGTTCATCTGCCAAAGCTTGAGCTTCAGCTGCATGGCCGGCGTGAGCGCAAGGGTCTGGCTCTGGGCCAGACGCTGGGAGAGGAAAGGTCCGGCAGCCATCAATCCAACCTGAACTGGTCGCCCAGGTAGACCCGGCGGATGTCCGGATCCTCGGCGATCTCACTTGGCAAGCCGTTCTTCATGATCATCCCATCCGCCAAGATATAGGCCCGGTCGGCGATCCGCAAGGTCTCGCGGACATTGTGGTCGGTGATAAGTACGCCAATGCCTCGCGCCCTGAGGTCGGAGATGAGATTCTGGATCTCCAGGACCGACTTGGGGTCCACCCCGGCAAAGGGTTCATCCAGCAGCATGATGCGCGGCTCGGTCACCAGGGCCCGGGCCAGTTCACAGCGCCGCCGCTCCCCACCGGAAAGGCTCATGCCCAGGGTGTCGCGAACCTGTTCCAGGTGGAATTCTCCCAGCAGGCGTTCACAGCGCGCCTTCTGCTCGGCTTTGGGGATGGGTTGCAGTTCCGCCAGGGCCAGGAGGTTCTCCCAGACCGTGAGGCCGCGGAAAACGCTGGATTCCTGGGCCAGATAGCCGATGCCCAGGCGGGCCCGCCGATGCATGGGCAGCGCCGTCACATCCTGGCCCAGCCAGCGGATGCTGCCGTGCTCGGGAGCCTCCACGCCGACCACCATGTAGAAAGTGGTGGTCTTCCCGGCCCCGTTGGGTCCCAGGAGGCCCACGACTTCACCGGTGCCTACGCAGAGGCTCACGTCCCGCACCACGGTCCGGTCGCCGTAGCGCTTCTGGAGGTTCACCGCCTCGAGGCAGTGGGTTTGTTCAGTCATGGTTCTATCAGAACATACTGACCGGCGGTTCGCGCCGTGGGCCGCGCGCCGGGACCGACACGCGGGGGAAAAACACTAGCGACCCGGTGTGTAGGGTGCCTTGGCGGCTTCCAGTGCGTCTTCCAGTGCCTTCAGATCACTCAGGGCCTTGTCCAGCCTGCTCCGCACCGCCCTATGCCCTTCCTCGGCCCAGGCCAGGTTCTGGCGCTGGGAGGCGGTGGGCAGCTGGGTGGTGCCCCAGACGCTCTGAATGACCTCGCCGAGGCGGTCGAGCACGCCGGGTGCCGTGGGTTCCTGCCGGGCGGAGACGACTGCGTCCCCATGCAGCAGGTCGCGCAAGGCTTTCAACTCGCCATGCAGCGCTTCGGCCTTCGCCAGCTGCCTCGGCTCCACGGCGGGGGTCTCCAGGATTCCCTTCCGGACGTGGTCAAGGCGGTTCTGGGCCTCCCTTAATCTTTCCGAGCTGCCCAGAGCCAGGCGGTGCGCCTCGCTCATTTGGCTGCAGAAGGCACTGAATTCTGCCCATTGAGCACTGGAGAGGCGATCGGCATCCAGCGGCTTCACTTCGAAGGCGACCGGGCCGGAGACCGCTTTCATGTCTCCGTCCACCTGGAAGGCCAGCGTGGCTTCGTAGCGCCCAGGCACCGTGAGCGATCCGACGTCTCCCCGGTCCCAGGGATCCAGTGAGCCAGGCTCCTTCAGGCGAATGGGACCGGTGCCCTGGAGCCGGAGGTCCCAGGTGATCTGGTGGAGACCACTCGCCGACTTCCCCGTGAGCCGCCGCACCACCGAGCCGCCTGTGGCACGGATGGTCAACACGACCTTGGGCTCGGTTTCCCGGTCTTCGGCCCGGAGGGCGTCCCAGGTGGGGATGACTGGATCCTTGCCACTCTTGACAGCCTCCTTTTCCTTCTCCTGGCGCTGCTGCTTCCGGGACTTGAGTTCCGTTTTTACGTGGTAGGTGAACACGGCCCCGAAGGGCGGATTCGGCGACAGGAACAGGGCATCCCCCTGGAAGGATTTCCCGGGCCCGCCAAGGGGCACCGCGGGCACGTAGGCCAGCGCGGAACGGAGGCCGAAGAGGTGGGCCTCCTTGTCCAGCAGCTCGGCCCGGGCTTCGCGCAGGGGTGTGAGGTCATCGAGGATGTAGAAGCCCCGGCCGAAGGTGGCCGCGACCAGGTCGCCTTCACGCGACTGGATGGCCAGATCCTTCACAGCGATGGTGGGCAGCTCCTTGAATTTAGACCAGGACTTCCCCGCGTCCAAGCTGAAGAACAGGCCGAACTCGGTGCCGCAGTAGAGCAGGCCCTCCCGGGTCGGATCCTCTCGCAGGGTGTAGACGCTCCCCCGCTCGGGCAGGTCGCCCGCAATGGACTCCCAGGAGCGCCCCCGATCCCTGGATCGCAGGAGGTAGGGGCGGAAGTCCCCGGTCTTGTGGTTGTCGAAGGCGGCGTAGACCGTATCGTCCTGATGGGGACTGGCGGTCAGACAGGACACATAACTCAGCTCCGGCACCCTGGGGAACCGGTCCAGCTTGCGCCAGACCTTGCCGCCATCCTCGCTGATCTGGATGAGGCCGTCGTCCGTCCCGACATAGAGCAGCCCTTCGACCTTGGGGCTTTCCTGGAAGGCGACGATGTTGCCAAAGAAGCTGGTCGAGACATTCCGGGCCACAGCGTCCACGCTCCACACCTTGTCCATGATCTTCAACCGGCTGCGGTCGATCTTCCGGGTCAGGTCAGGGCTCACTGCCGTCCAACTGCTCCCGCGGTCATCGCTGCGAAAGAGCTTCTGGGCCGCAAAATAGATCCGCTTGGCCTGGTGCGGGCTGATCATCATCGGGGAATCCCAGTTCCAACGGTAGGGCTCCTCGCCGGGTGCAGGCTGGGGCTGGATCTGGACCTGCTCCCCAGTCCGCCGGTCGAAGCGGGCCAGGCCGCCATATTGGCTTTCCGAATAGACCGTGTCCGGGTCCTCGGGATCGACCTGGCTGTAGAAACCGTCTCCGCCCTGGGTCACGTACCAGTCGAAGCCCGTGGCGCCGTGCAGGTTCCGGGTGCGGCTGGGACCGCCCATGGAGAAGTTGTCCTGGGTGCCGCCGTACACGTAATAGAAGGGCCGGGCGTTGTCCACGGCCAGCCGATAATACTGGATGATCGGCAGGTTGGCCTTGAACGCCCAGGTGGCCCCGCGATCGCGGCTTTCGTAGACGCCTCCGTCGCAGCCCGAGACCAGGTGGTCCGTGTTGGCGGGATCGATCCACAGTGCGTGGTTGTCCACGTGCTTGTACTTCTCTCCGACACGACGCCAGGTCTTGCCGCCGTCCTCGGTGACCTGCATCCATGTGTCCATGCTGTAGACGCGCCTGGGATCTTTCGGATCGCAGAAGAGCTCCTGGTAGTACTGCGCCGCACCGGACACCTGTTCATTGCGGCGTTCCCAGGTTTGGCCGCCATCCACGCTGCGGAAGAAGCCTCCTGCCTTGTTCGCGGCCTCGATGGTGGCGTAGACCGTATCGGGTTCGCCGAGGGGGATGGCCAAACCGATGCGCCCCATGTCCTCCTTGGGCAGACCTTCCTTGAGGCGGGTCCAGGTCTGGCCGCCATCCAGGCTCTTGTGAAGGCCGCAACTGGGCCCGCCGTCCAGCATGCCCCACACGTGGCGGCGGCGCTGATAGGTGGCGGCGAACAATACATCCGGATTGCGGGGATCCATGACCACGTCGGTGACGCCGGTGTGGACATCCATGGTGAGCACGGCCTTCCAGGTCTTTCCGCCGTCCGAGGACTTGTAGAGCCCGCGGTCGCCGCCTTCCTTCCAGAGCGGTCCCTGGCTGGCCACGAACACCACTTGGCTGTTGCGCGGATCCACCAGGATCTTCGCGATATGCTCGCTGGCCTTCAGGCCCATGTTCTCCCAGTTCTTCCCGCCGTCCAGGCTGCGGTAGACGCCGTCGCCGTAGGCCACGGAACGCTGCGAATTGTTCTCGCCGGTGCCCACCCAGACTGTGAGGGGATCCCGCGGGTCGATGGTCACGCAGCCGATGGAGAAGGAGCCTTCCTTGTCGAAGATGGGTTTCCAGGTGGTGCCCCCGTTCACGGTCTTCCACACGCCACCCGAGGCTGCGGCCACATACCAGGTGTCGGGCGAGCGCGGATCGATGGCGATATCCCCCACGCGACCTGACGTGACCGCAGGCCCCAGGCTCCGGAGAGGCAGCGCCGCCAAGGGAGAGCCCTTTGCCTCGGGGGCCTCCTCCTTGGAGAGAGCCGCCAACAGGCTGGCGGACCCGACCGCCAGACAGAGGACCAGCATCGTTGATTTGCGAAACCCGGGCATAGTGCCTCCTGTTACGAGGGGATTCCATCATGCATCAAAAGCCTCAAAGGATCACCAGCCGGAGCCAGTGCCTTTCCCGCGAACGCGGCCCTGCCAGCGCACGGTCCGGGGGCCGGGCTCGAGATCCAGCGCCTCGCCCTGCCCTTCACCCAACTGGCCGCGCAGCATCACGGCGCCTTGGGCGTGCACCAGCTTCACGGCGCGCTCCAGACCCATGGTGACGATCACCTTGTCGGCTACCAGCCGCCAGCCCTGGCCCTGGCATTCCACTCCCCCGCTGAGCGTGACCTTGTCAGCCTCGCTCTGGCCTTGCTCGGCCCGGAGGAAGAGATCCCCATCCGCGGCAGCCAGAGCCCCGTTGAGCCCTTCGGGAAAAGTCACGACCTGCTCCCTACGGATGATGCGGGGACCGGACAGCCTTTCCCGCAGTCGGCTCCAGGTCGCCGGGCGACCCGTAAGCGTCCACAGGGCGTCCTCCCACACCAGCTTGGCTCCGCGCAGGCTGCCACCGGTGAAGAGGTTCACTTGCACGGGGCCTTCGATGGTCCATGACCGGGGATCGCCCTGTCCCGCGCCACCCGTGAACGTTCCGTCCTCTCCCCGCCCAAAGACAGGGCTTTGGAGTTGCCAGCGCCGGGTGCTGCGATCGACCTGGATCCTGGGCGAGGACAGGGTCCGCCGGCCCCAGGTCAACAGGGCCTGGCCCTCGGCCACCGCATGACCCACCGGCAGCGCCTCTGGCAGGTCCGGCCCGGGCGCCTCACGGAGAAGTACCCGGGGGGCCTGCAGGGTCAGCTTCAGGCCATCCACAGGCTGATCCCACACCACGTTCCCCTCGAGCCGCAAGCCCGCCGGAGTCCAGCGGGCACCCTCGGTCGAGAGCAGTTCTTCCCCTGTGGGCAGGGCTCGCCGCGCCTTGAACTTCCTCAGTTCCACCTGTTGGAAAGTCGCTCCCGGCGCGGGCCTGGGCGCCACGCCACCCTGGGCCTCGCCATGCCAGCCATCGGTCCTTACGAAGGACAAGGGCCCCGGCCAGGTGACCATCTCCGGCGACAGATCCGCCACGGAGGCATGCAGGACACCCTCGCTCAGCTGGGCCTTCACCCCTTCCAGATGGCCCATGAGGAACCCCGGGGTGGCCCAGAGCCGCTCTGACTCCATGGCCTGGAGCGTGGGCGTGGCCTTGGCATCCGGACGGGCCAGCCAGCGCACAGGGCCCTTTTCCACGCGGAAATGGCCGTCGCTTTCCCTGCGCCAACCGGTCGGCAGGTTCCAGACGCCCCGCGAGGATCCCTCCAGGGATTCCCAGCGCAGGGGCGCAAGGCCCTCCCACTCCCCTCCGGCCCAGCGAATGGCCGGTAGGTCTCCCTCGACACGACCCTGACCCAGAATGACCTTGGTCCCGGACTGAGCCACCCCGAGGTCCAGAGGCCCCTGGAGGGTCCAGACTCCAGCCTGACGGTGGGCCTTGGGCGAGAGCAGGCGCCATTGTCCGGTCTGGTCGTCGAGACGGCCCGTCACCTGCTCGAGGAGCAGGTCCTCCTCAGCGCCGGAGATGGTCTGGTAGGCAAGCACCATGCGGTTGGGTCCCAGCTGTTCGGTGAGGGTGCCCACGCTACCGCGGGTGCCCTCACCGAAGAGCGCATCCCCACCCACCGTGCGGCCGGGCATGCCCTCACTGCCGCTTATCAGAAAGCGCACCGTGACCCCGATCGTCCCGGCGACCAGAGCCCACCCCAATCCTCGCCAGAGGGGGTGACGAGCGGGAGGAAGACCCTGGAAGAGGTCCACCCCCTTCATGGCAACCCCTCGCCCAGGACCGAGTCCACCAGCCAGGAGCGGCCCCAGCGCTCGCTGCCCTGGGGCGTGGCCGCCAACTGCAGCATGTCACCCGGCACCGGCTGGGCTGGCCGCCCATGTCCCTTGAACCAGGTAACCTGTTCCCGGAGGCCGACGAGCCGCAGCTTCCAATGATCTGCCCCAAAGGCTGTACAGGAGACCAGGACACCCTCCAGCCGTGCCATCGGTGGCGCAAAACCCTGACCAAAGGGTTCCAGGCGGGCCAGGTCCACGTCCTCGGGCAGCTCTTCGGAACGCCCGTCCACCATCAGCGGCGGCAGTTCCCGGCCCATGGCCTGCACCCTGGCACCCTGCTGGAGGGCCTGCTGTACGAAGGCGAAGCGCGGGGCCAGGAAACTCAGGCCCGCCGCCACGCGATGCCCGCCGCCACCCAGGATGAAGGGCTGGGCGAGAGCCAGCAGTTCACCCAGGTCGTAGCCTTCCGGGGCCCG
>CAIQPH010000168.1 GCA_903873655.1 uncultured Holophagaceae bacterium
TGACGCTCTCACCTCCGTCTGCGAACAAACCTTCCCCAAAGCCCCTTCCGGGCCCAAACTTCCCTTCGGCCATCGCGTCCTCCATGGTTGGTGGTTTTGAACGCGATCAACCTACCGGACTCGGTGGCCGCCTTCTACTTCAAGCCGCCCAGCCGGACTTACAGACACTTTTATACACAACCCTTCCTTGTGACCTTTGTGTTCCTTGTGGTTAATTCCTTCCTTCTCTTTTTGCGGTGATTTGATTTCGCCTTGGACCGGGGTCGGCATCAAAGCCGATGCAGGCCCTTCGGCGTGATCCGAAGGTCCAGGGGTGGCAGGCCCATGCCCCGCAACGCGGCCTCAGCAACCTCGCGCTGGCCGTCCTTCACCACCAGCAGGCAGCAGCCACCACCGCCCGCGCCGCAGGGCTTCATCCCGGCGTACCAGCCCTCCCGGCGACCCCGGTCCCGCACGGCGCGCATCGCATCGGTCTCTACGGCCGGGGACATCCGCATCCGGGCCTGGCCCTCGCGCTCCAGCAGTTCGGCCACCGCCATGGGGTCGGAAGGCAGAGCCTGGGCCATGGCCTGGGCGATCTCCCGGATCTCGGAGAGCGCTTGCCGCGTCTGGGCATCGCCTTCGATGAAGCGCTTGTAGGCCTCCCAGTTCGTCAGGCCGGAGTGGTGGGGCTTCCCCGTGTAGAACACCACCAGGTCCGCCAGCAGGCCGGGATGGGGTTCCAGTCGCTCCCAGCGCGGAGCAGGGGCATCCCAGTGCAAGGCGAGCGCCCCTCCCAGCGCCGCTGGGTAGTAGTCCTGCCAACCCGTGGGGGCCTGTAGTTCCATACTTTCCAAGTCGCGCATAATTGGCACTTTGGAAGCAAGACCTGCACCGGCCTCCTCGCCCAGAACCGCCCCCAGGAGCCCGACTCCCAGGCAGGAGGAGACCCCGAGGCCAGAGCCCTGGGGCACGGGGCTGTGGAGGGCCACCGAGGCTGGCGGCCTACCCGAGGCACTAAGGACCCGCCAGACCCAGGAGAGGCCAGCGGGCGGAGTGGTTGGCCAGGACTCGAAGGCCAGGTCCAGGTCCAGATCCTGGCTCACCAGGCGGTGGCCCAGAGCGCTTTGCGAAACTTGGATGGTGATCCACAGGTCCACGGCCGCGTTCACGGTGACACAGCCGCCCAGCATGGCGTAGATGGGCCAAAGGTCCAGAGTTCCGCCTGCGAAGTCCACGCGGACGGGAACCCGCCAGGCCTCGGTGGTCATGGCGGGACGGCTCAAAGGCCGAGGTCGCTCAGTTCCTGCTGGGCGGTGCGGGCCTCGGCGCTGTTGGAGAACCCGTTCACCAGTTCCTGGAAGGCGATCACGGCGGCGGGCTTCAGCCCCAGCTTGAGGAGACACTGGGCGCGCTTGAGCTTGGCGGGCAGGAACTGGGGCGAGGCCGCGTGCTCCTTGATGATCCGGTCAAAGGCGGCCTGGGCCTTGTCGAAGGCCCGCTGGTTGTAGTGGCAGAGGCCCAGGAAGAACATCGCCTCAGGACGCTTGGCGCTCAGGCGGTAGGCGGTCAGAAAGAGGTCGAGGCCCTCGGCGGCGAGCGGGTAGTTGCCGCGGTTGTAGTCCAGCACCGCTGCGTTGAAGGCCCGCTCGTCCTCACCCACGGCGGCTGGCTGGGGTTCGACCACAGGGCGGCTGCCGGCCTTGGCGGGCGGCAGGCTGTTGAGCCGGTTGTTGAGGGCCCGGGTGGTGTCCTGCACCTGCCGCAGGCTGTCCTGCAGATCAGCCTGGAACCGGCGGTCCTGGGTGCGGGCCTCGGAAGCGGCCTGCTGGTCGGCCTGGGCCTTCTTGTTGCCATCCTCTACGGTCTGGCGCAGCTTGAAGACCTCCAGCTTAAGGTCCCCCACTTCCTGCTCCACGCGGCGGAGCTGATCCTCGGATCCGCAGCCGACGGCGAGCAGGGCGGCCAGGGCGGGAAGCAACATCGTGCGGGCGCTCATGGGGACTCCGACTAGGTTTCCATTCTAAACGAAAGCGGGGGCGACTGCCCCCGCTTCGCGCCATGCGAATCCAACCTACCTGAGCCTGAACTCATCGCGGCGGTTCTGGTTCCAGCAGGCCTCATTGGCCTCCGTGCAGAGGGGCTTCTCCTTGCCATAGCTGATGGTGCTGAACCGGGCCTCGTCCACGCCCAGGGTCTTCAGGTAGGCCAGGGCCGCGGCAGCGCGCTTGTTGCCAAGGGCGAGGTTGTATTCGTTGGTGCCGCGCTCGTCGCAGTTGCCGGCGATCTCCACCCGAGCGGTGGGATAGGCCTTCATGAAGTCCGCGATGCTCTGGAGAATCGCGCGGTCACTCTCCTTGATCTCGGCCTTGTCATAGTCGAAGTGGATGTTCGCGAGTGCTTTGTCAGCCGCAGCCCTGAAAACAGCAGCCCGTTCCGCTTCGGCGGCCTTGCGGGCGGCCTCCTCGGCGGCCTTGCGGGCAGCGGCAGCCTTGGCGTCGGCGGCAGCCTGGTCAACAACAACAGCCTTTTCGGCGGCAGCCTTGTCGGCGGCGGCCTTGTCGGCGGCGGCCTTGTCCCAGCCGTCATTCCAGCCCTGCATCTTGTGGGGATTGTCCTTGTCATTCAGGAAGGGGTTGGCAGTGCGTGCCTTCCCATCCTTGAACGCCTGAACACCCTCGTTGAAAGCGGCCTGGGTCTCAGCCTTGATCTCCTCCGCGGTCTTGGGGGGCTTGCAGGCCAGACTGCCAAGCGTGAGCACGATAGCCGCAGGGACAAGGTAGATTCCGTAGCGCATGGGATGGTTCCTCCTGGATGTGTCTGAGTATAGAAGGGTGGAGATGGGGGGTACGCGAATTTTTATCGCCCGCGGATCCAGCGGGGACTCTGGCAGCCACCCAATTCCGACAGACGAACGATCTGGCGGCCAGAGAGGTCGGTGGTGAAGAGCTGGGACGAGCCGAAGCGGTTGCTGGTGAACACAAGATGGCGCTCGTCAGGCGACCAGGCCGGCGATTCAGAGGTGCTGACACCTGTGGTGATCTGGTAGGCCTTGCCTTCGCCCAGTTTGTAGATGAACAGATCGAATTTGCCCTCGAAACGGGACACGTAGGCCACCATGGCGCCGTTGGGACTCCAGGCGGGGCTGGCGTTGTAGAGGCCCTCGCTGGTCAGGCGGCGGAGGTTTGAGCCGTCATCCTGCATGAGAAAGACCTGGGGGCCCCCTTCGCGGTCCGAGGTGAAGGCAAGCTGATTCCCGTTCGGGTTCCAGCTCGGCTCAGTGTTGATGCCGTTGCCGTCCGTCAGCCGCTTGGCCCGGCTCGCGGCGAGGTCCAGCACCATGATATCGCTGTTGCCCCTGCGGTCCCCCTGCACGAAGGCCAGGCGCTTGCCATCCGGGGACCAGGTGGGCGACGAGAGCATGCCCCCGGCTCCGCTGGTTGGATAGAGCCTCTCGTGTGGCCCGTCCTTCTTCCGCTGGCCCCAGATCTCCGGAGGACCGCCCTTGTAGGTGACGTAGGCCAGGCGCCCATCAGCCGAGACGGCGGGTGAGAGGCTGAGGCTGCCGTGGCGGGTGAGCTGCATGGCGCCAGCGCCGTCACGATCCACCTGGAACAGTTCTTTCACACCATTCGACACCTGGCGCACGAACACGATGCGGCTCGACGCCACTCCCTTTTCGCCCGTCAAACGGCCCACCAGATCATCGGCAAGGTAGTGGGCGAAGTAGCGGAGCGGCCCGCTCCGCTTGTCTATGTAGGTGCGGTTGAAGACGCCTTTCTCGGCGGCAGTGTCCAGGGCGGAGGCCTCCATCTCGAGGTCGCCTTTGGCGGCTTTCGTAAAGCGCGTGTGCAACAACCACTGGGCGCCGGCTTCCTTCCAGGCCTTGGTCGGCGCGCCATCGGCGGGGAGCCGCTCCTGGAGCATGGCGATGACGCCGGATTCATCCAGATCCCGTTTGAGGACCGCAGTGAACTCCGCGGCAACGGCGGCGCCATCCAGACCCGAAGTCTTGGGCGAGGTCATGGCCAGCACCAGCTTCGCGCTGCTGGTGGCGCTCAGCACCACTTCCGTCTGCTGGGCCCACAGCCCCGGCGCCACGAGGGCGCAGAGCAAAATCCGATGGATGAATTGCGGCATGGCAGCTCCGGGCCTTCAGCCTATCAGATGAGCCAGGACGTTCCGAAGTTCCGCGGCCCGTGGATTAAGAGCTTGTCGATCAGTGCCCGATTTCTGGGTGGCACGGACAGTCTGCGCATCTCTTCCACCGTGAACCAGCCCCAGGCGAGCTCAGTGCAGGGATCGCCCTCGGCCTCCACGAGAAAAACATGGAGGCGTGTCGTTCCGTCGAGGACTGCGCAAGGCCGGGCTGCCTGCAGGCGCAAGCCGGTCTCCTCGCGCAACTCGCGCTCAAGGGCCGCTGCGAGCGTTTCACCGTGCTCCACCTTGCCGCCCGGAAACTCCCAGAGCCCTGGCAGAACAGGTTTGGCAGGATCGCGCCGCTGGAGGAACCACCGGTCTCCGCGCAGGATGAGGGCCAGGACTACGTCGGTCATTCCCCGGCCCCAGTGAGGCCCTCGGCGTCGGCCAGCTGGACCAGGCGGTCTACGTAGCGCCGCCGCAGGGTCTCAACCCACACCAGCTTCAGGCGACCGTAGGAGGGGCGCAGCTCCCGCTCGACCCAGGACCGCAGGGCCTCCAGCGAAGCACAGGCGTCCAGACTTTGGCGCAGCAGGTCACGCAAATCCTCATCCACCTGCTGGAGCGCCGCCACCGGAACATAGCTGATGCGGTGGACCGGACTCGCGCCCCGTTCGCGGATGCGAGCCCGGTGCAGGGCCGTGCCGTAGCCCTTGTGCTGGCCGAAACCGTAGCCCGGATGAGTCTCGTCCATGACGACCATCAGCGCATCCCTGTGCGCCTTGGCCAGAATGCTGGCAGCGCCGATGGCGCAGCTGAGGGCGTCACCATCGACCACCAGGCGCTCCGTCAGCCCCGTTCTGGGAGCGCGGTTGCCGTCGATGAAGAGGAGCCTTGGCCGGAGGGAAAGATTCGTCACGGACTGTCGCATGGCCATCAGGGTGGCTTCAAGGATGTTCTCCCGGTCGATGGCCAGTGAGTCCATTTCGGCGATGCCGAAGGCGGGCAGGATGGCCTTCAATTCCGCAGCCAGGGCCGCACGCCGCTCAGGCCTGAGCTGCTTGCTGTCCCGCACGCCCCGCAGGACGTGGCCCCATTTGAGGACTGTTTCCGCATCCAGCACCGCGCAGGCCGCCACCACCGGTCCCGCCCAGGCACCCCGCCCCGCCTCGTCCACGCCTCCCCAGACCACACCGGGTGGCACGTTGCCGAGGTCCCAGTCGAGGGGGTTGAGGTTGGGACTCAACATTTGAGCGACTCCCACGCGATCAGCCAGGTCAACCCGGATCTGAACCGGGCTTGGCGCTGCGGGGTAGCGCCAAGTGACCAAACCAGACCGGGTTGAAGCCAGCTCAACACTTGAGGGACTCCCAGGCGATCAGCCACGTATCCATGACCCCCCCGAAAATGGCTCCGGTGCGGACCGGGGCGGTAGATGGCCTGGATGGGGATGTGGGCCCAGCGCAGCTTCCAGTCCGCGGCCTTCATGGCGATCTCCATCTCGATGGCGAAGCCGGTCGCCCGGAGCGCAAGGCGATCCAGCACCTTCTTCCGGATCATCCGGAAACCGCTCTGGCTGTCCTCCCAGGTCACGCCGGCGATGCGCCCCAGGGTCCAGCTGCCCAGGGCATTGGTCCGCCAGCGCTTTGCCGGGACCTTCGCCCGGTCCAGCAGCCGGGAACCGATGAGAAAGTCGGAGTCCGGATGGACCTCCAGATGGTCGAGAAAGTGCTGGATGTCCGCCGGTTCATGCTGGCCGTCCGCGTCCAGGAAGAGATAGAAGTCGAAGGCATCCGGTTGCAGGTGGGCGATGCCGGCGCGCATGGCTTGGCCCTTTCCGCCGCCCTGCCCGGGCTCCAGGCGCAGTACCTCCGCACCCGCCACGGCGGCCACGGCCCCGGTGTCGTCGGAGGAACCGTCGTCCACCACCAGGATGCGGTAGAGGTCGAAGGGTTTCAGCCCCTGCAGCACCAGCCCGATGTGATCCGCCTCGTCATGGGCGGCGATGATCGCGGCGATCCTCACCGGCGCCGCCCCCGCTTCACGGGCGCGGCGGGCCAGGGCTGACCGTAGGAAGCTTCGAAGGCCGCCTTCTGTGCGGCACTCACAGCGGCCTCAGGCAGGAGACGATAGCTGCGCTCAGGGCTTTCTGCCACGGGGACGCTGACCTCGAAGACCCGTCCCTGGTCGGCGGCCAACACAGTGGCAGAGCCGCCTGGCCCGACCTCGGCTAGGCAGCGCCGCACTTCGGCGGCGGTCGTCGTGCGCCAGTTGTCCACCGCCACGATCTCCATGCCGAAGCTCAGACCGGACGCCGCCGCGGGGCTGCCGGGAATCACGTTCTGCACTCTGGGTTCGTTGGCAGTCAGCACGAGGCCGGTCCAGGCCCGGGCTCGGCGCAGGGCAGCGGGATCCAGCAGTTCTTCGGGTGACAGCCGCTCCCAGGGCGCCTGGGCCTCCATGTTCAACCCGTAGGCGCGACGCAGCTGGGCCCCCTCCAGTTCGGCGCGACCGGAGATGTAGGCCTTCCAGAACGGCGCGGGATTCTTCCCGGAGAGTTCCTGGTAGGCCCGTCGTAGATCGGCATCCGTCAGGCCGTTCTCGCCATGACGGTTCCACAGCAGCGCGAAGAGTTCGGGCAGGCCAGCCTTGCCGCCGCTGCCTTCGCGGAGGGAGGCGTCCATGAGCCAGGCCACCAGCTCGCCCTTGTCGTAGTAGCTGACGGAGCTGTTGGGGCTGAATTCGTGCTGTTTGTAGAGGCGGATCCAGGCATCCCAGCTGGATTCCTCCAGACTCTGCTCCAGCCGCCCAGGGCGCTGCACCTGCTCGCTCCAGCAGCGGGCCAGTTCCTTCGCCGTGTGGCTCCAGGGCACCACCCCCGCCCGGAGGACAAGAAGGTGTTCCATGTAGGACGTCAGTCCCTCGTGGAACCAGAGCAGCTTCGTGGGGTTTTCGCAACTGTAGTCGAAGGGGCCGAGCGAGGGATCGTGCAGGCGCTTCACGTTCCAGGCGTGGAAGAATTCGTGCGCCACGAGCTGGAAGAGTGCGTAGGTGCCTTCGGGCCGGTCGAAGGCATGGCTGTCCGCGAGGAGACTGGTGCAGTCCCTGTGCTCCAGGCCGCCGCGCTGCCCCGGCGAGAAGGTGAACAGGAACACGTAGCGCTTGAAGGGATAGCCGCCGAAGATCGCGCCTGCGGTCTCGACGATCTTCTGCGTGGCCTCGGTGATGCGCTCCTCGTCGCCGTTGTGCCTGCCGGTGAAAGCCAGCTCGAAGGTGGCGCCACCTGTGTTGAAGCCACGGGACCGGAAGCTGCCAAGTTCGAAAGGCGAATCCACGAGGGTATCGAAATCGCGGGCGAAGTAGGCCCCCCTCTTCAGCGGCAGTGGGGAGGCCACCTGCCAATCCGCCGGAAAACCCTCGAAGCGGACCTCCACGGGCCGCTCCAGCTGCCCTTCGAGGTAGAGAAAAGTGGCCGCCGGGATGATCTGGGCGTGGGTGGCATCCACGTGATTGGTGCGCACAGTCAGGTCGTTGCCGTAGACGCGGTATCGGAGCCGAAGTTCCTTCTTGGCGGCGGGCAGCTGCCAGCGCTGCTTGTCGAGCTTGCCGAGCGGATGTTCCCTCCGGCCCTCCAGTACTCGCACCCGATCCACGAACCGGGCGTAGTCCCGCACCAGATAGGAACCCGGGGTCCAGGCGGGTAGCGCCGCGACGGCACCCCGGGCCACGGCCTCCGCCGGGAAGGTCAGCTCGACCTCGAAGAGATGCTGGGCCAGGTCCAGAGGACAGACGATGGCCCGGATCGGGGCTGCTTCCGCCATCGACCGTCTAACCCAGGACGCCGTGCAGCCAGCGGCGGCTGACCCACTTCACTTCGGCGTCGGTGATCTGGTACTGCGGGTCGCGCAGCTTCTCCTCGATGAGCGAGCCCACCAGGGAAGTGAAGAGCAGCACCTCTTTGCGCGCCTGCTCCAGACCGGTGCCAAAGACGTGGTTCATGAAGAGGCCGAGCGGGCTCAGTCCCTTTTCCACCAGGGGCATCAGGTCGCGGAAGCCGGAATCCGGCGAGGGCACGGCGATGGAGCGGAGGATGAAACCGGTGAACTCCTGGCTTTCGAGCAGGAGGTCGAGATAGGACTGGGAGAGCTTCAGGCAGGCTGCCTCCTGGGCCTCAATGCCTTTGACCGGGTCGGCCAGGAACGGATCCACCATGGCCTGGATGCGCACCGCCATGCTGGCCAGGGCCACCAGGCAGAGCTGCCGGAAGAGCCCCTCCTTGCTGCCGAAGTGATAGTAGAGCGTCGGCTTGGAGACGCCGGCCTCCTCCGCGACCTCCTTCACTTGCACGCCGTCATAACCCTTGGCCGCGAAGTGGGACAGGGCGGACAGAAGCAGGCGGGCCTTCAAATCGCCCTCGGTGCTCAGCCGCCCAAGGGCTGCGTGAAAGCTGCCGTTGGCGCCCACGCCCAGGGCCTCAGGCCCGAAGACTGGCACCATCTCTTTGAGACCATGGTCAGGAACAGTGGACATAGGTCGCCTCGGGAATCCCTCCAGGATGCCACGAACCGGCTGACTGGGGGTCAAACCACCCGATGAGCGCCAGACCGTACCCGAAATCGATAACCGGCATCAGCCCAGGCCGCGCCCCAGCTTCAGGAAGATCTCGCGCCAGGTTTCGGGGAGCGCGTCCGCATCACGGGCGATGGTGGCCTCATCCCCCCGGACGAAGGGGCCGGTGCGACCTGCCGCACCCCGTTGGGCCACATTGCGCAGGGTCGCTTCCGCCAGGGGCAGCAGGCCTCGGCCAGGCAGCGCGACGCCATGAGCGAGCAGAAGCGATGCGGCACCCAGCCACAAAGTGGCCGCGTGGCCTGAAGTCAGCACCGCAGCCGCGTGATAGAGCGGTTTCAGTTCCGCGGGCAGGTCGAAGGCGGCGAAGCCCAGTTCCCCGAAGGCCCGGCGCAACGCGTCGGGAACAGCGCCGGTGACGGCAAGCGGGGTACCGGTCCAGTCATGGGCATGTCCGTCGAAGCTGGTGAGCGGATGGGCGCAGGGCACACCCTCCAGGTGCAGGCTCCCCGCCAGATGCACGCATCGCCCTGGGAAGCTGGCCGCCAGTTCAGGCACCGCCCGATCCGGCACCGCCAGGATGACCAGACCCTCGGGCCGGGCCGTGTGTTCCTCGAGAGCCACGCGGGGACCCCAGGCTTCCGCCAGCGCACGCCCCGCTCGGCCCCGTCCCAGGATGGTGAATTTGGTGGTCATGGAGACAGTGTGGCGGAAAACAGGCTTCAGGCTTCGGGCCTCAGGCCCACTACACTTTTCCCATGTCCCACCCATCAACTCCCTGGGCGTTGCCGCCTGACCTGCCGTGGCCGCGTTTTCTGCGGCTGCTGCGGCAGCCCGATCCACCCAAGGGCTGGCTCGAATCGGCCGCGGACCTGCCAGAGTTGAAGAAGCGGCCTTTGCTGCTGCGCTGGATCGCCCAGCACCCTAAGGCCCCGGCCCACCTCCGCTCCCGGTTGCTGGCACGCCTGCCCTGGCGGGCGCTGGCGGCGGTGGGCTCGGACGCGGCGGCCCATCCCCAGTCCCGGCAGCAGGCCACGGAGAAGCTGCAGCAGCAGTGGCCGACCCTGGCCACGGGCGAACGCCGCAGTCTGGCGATCCATGCGCCCCGACCCCTCTGGTCCCTGGTGTGGCGGGCACCCACGCTCAGCGTGCTGGTGGCCTTCCTGCAGCACCCGAAGCTGGGTCTTGAAGCCCTCGTTGCCCTCATCCAGCCGCCCCTGCGCCCCGCCCAGGCGGAAGCGCTGGCCGCTTCGCGGTGGAAGGAGACCGGACCGGTCGCGGAGCAGGTGCTCCAGGCCCTGGATCGGAGCCTCGCCCTGCCCGACTCCGGCCTGGCCCTGGGCCATGCCGCACCCTGGATCAAGGCACTGGACGAGGAAGCCCGCATCCTCGCCGCCAGCCGCATGCTCACGCCCGCGCTGAGGCGGATGGTGCACCCCAGGCGCGGAGAGATCTAGGCCCGCTTCAACACCTCGCGACCATGTGGGTCACGAGCGGACAGCGCGGGGCGCTGTCCCGAGTGGGGCCCCACAGGGAGCGAATCAAATCCGATCAGCAGCGCTCCAGGACTTCCGCCACGCACCTTTCGATCCCCACCCAAACGTCCGACAGCCTGGCGTCGTCGAACATGTAGGCCGGCGTGGTCACGAGCTTGAGGGCCTCGTCGATGACGATCTCCCGGGAACTGGGTGTGTCCTGGTGCAGGTGCCCGAGGCGGCGCATGGCATCGGCGCAGCCGGGATCACCGCCGAGGGTAAGCCGCGCCGCGCTCCGGCCCGACAGGGTCAGGGCCACCAGGGCCGGGGCGATGCAGATGGCCCCCACGGGCTTCTTCGCGTCGAAGAAGCCGCGCACGAAGGCGGCCACGTCCGGCCGCACGTCGGCCTCGGCGCCCTTGAAGGCGAAGGAACAGTGGTTCTTGGCCACACCGTAGCCACCGGGCATGACCAGGGCGTCGAAGTCCTCCACCCGGGCCTTGGCCAGGTCCAGGCACTGGCCCACCCGCGCGATGCGGCTGGACTCCTCCAGGATGTTCCGGACCGCTCCCGGCACAGGCTGGCCGGTGGCGTGGTTGATGACGTGATGCTGATCCGCGTTCGGGGCGATGCACTGGAAGTCCACTCCGTGCTGGTCCAGGGCCAGCAGCGTGAGCACCGCCTCGCGCACCTCCGCGCCGTCCAGGTGGCCGCAGCCGGCCAACAGCACCGCAACCTTGAGCGTCTTCGCCATGGGAGCCTCCTTTGGATCAGCATGGATTATCACCCCATTCCTGGCTGGTCGCGGAAGACTCGAAATTTCACAGAATGCGCGGAAGCAAGCTCTTCCCTGCCTGGGCACCGTTGTTGCATCCGAGCCTTCCGCGCATCTTCCGCGCTTTCCGCGACCAGCGAGGCCCTTAGGAGTTGGATCGCTTACTCTGATTCCATGCGCCTCTCCTCCCGCCTGCCGCAGGGCTTCGAGCCGAACGCCCTGTCGGCGGCGCTGGCACGGCTGAGGTCCGAGGGCCGTGAGCTCCTGGACCTCACGGTGTCGAATCCCACCCACTGCGGGTTCACCTACCCCGAGGCTGAACTCCGAGCGGCCCTCGCTCAGCCTGCCGTGCTCAGCTATGATCCGGATCCCCTCGGCTCCAGGTCGGCCCGGGAGGCCATCGCCGCCCACCATGGCCACGGCCTGCGGGCCGAAGACCTGCTGCTCACGGCCTCGACCAGTGAGGGCTACGCCCTGCTCTTCAAACTGCTGGGCGACCCGGGGGATGAGGTGCTGGTGCCCAGCCCCAGCTACCCCCTGTTCGACTGGCTGGCCCGGCTCGAGGGATTGATCGCCAGGCCCGTGCTGTCCTATTTCCACGACCGCTGGCACCTGGATGTCGGTGCCTTCGCGGCGGCGGTCACATCCCGGACACGGGCCATCGTGGTGGTGAATCCCAATAACCCGACCGGTCAATTCCTGTCGAAAACCGAATGGGGAGAACTCACAGGGCTCTGCGCCCGGAAGGGCCTCGCCCTGCTGGTGGATGAAGTGTTCATGGATTACCCGCTGCAACCGACTCCCGACCGGCTGGGTACCGTCCTGACCGATCCCGATCCGCCCTGCCCGGTCTTCCTGCTGTCGGGCCTCAGCAAAGTAGCGGCCCTGCCCCAACTCAAGCTCGGCTGGATCGCGGTGCGCGGTCCCGGCGCGACGGAGCACAAGGCGGCCCTGGCCTTCCTGGCGGACCAGTACCTGTCCGTCTCCGCGCCCGTGCAGGCCGCGGCGCCAACCCTGCTGACGCTGGCATCGGGGATCCGGGAGCAGGTGCTCAGTCGGCTCCGCGCCAACCTCGCCACTCTCGACACCGCGCTGGCGGCGCATCCCCGCTTGTCGCGCCTGCCCGTGGAGGGCGGCTGGTCCGTCCTGCTGCGCCGCCCAGCCGTGGACGCCGACGAGGCCTGCGCTCTGCGGCTGCTGGAGTCGGTCTCGACCCTCGTTCATCCGGGCTCCTTCTTCGACCTGCCGGGGGACGGGCACCTGGTCCTCAGCCTGCTGGCACCCCAGAACCAATTTCAGGAAGGTCTGGACCGCATCTTCCCCCAGGTCTAACACCCCTGCATAATCACCGGAACCCATGAGCGCCCTCGCCTCCTGCCCCAGCTGTGGTGCCGCCCTGAGCTTCCGGCCCGGGACCATGGTGGCCGTCTGCTCCTACTGCAAGGCCCTGGCCGCCCGCCGGGACCGCGATCCCGAACTGCTCGGCAAGATGGCCGACCTAGTGGACACTGGCTCGCCCCTGGGGCTGGGTTCGTCGGGAACCTATGCGGGCCGGACCTTTACACTGGCCGGGCGGGTCCAGCTCAAGCACCCGCTCGGAGGGGTATGGGACGAGTGGTACCTGGCCCTGGACGATGGCCGCTGGGGCTGGCTGGCAGAGGCCCAGGGCCGCTTCTACCTGACCTTCACGCAGACGCCTCACGGCGTCATCCCACCCGTTGCAAGCCTCAATGCGGGCGGCCCCGCCGACCTCGGCCCGGATGGCCGCTGGACCGTGGGCGAGGTCAGCACAGCCACATTCCATAGCGCCGAGGGCGAGATCCCCTGGGCCGTGGAACCAGGCGGAACGTACCGCTACGCGGATCTCTCCGGCAAGAACGGGGCCTTCGCCACCCTGGACTACAGTGAGACACCTCCGCTCTTCTTCTTGGGCCGCGAGATCCCTCTGGCTGATCTGCACATCCAGGGCGGCACGCGGAAGGCCCCCAAGGTCGGCACCCAGAACCTCAACTGCCCCAAGTGCGGCGGCGCCCTGGCGCTGCATGCGCCGGACCAGACCCAGCGCGTGGGCTGCCCCAACTGCGGCAGCCTGCTCTCGGCGGAGAATGGCAAGCTGGCCTTCCTGAAGAGCCTGAAGCAGCCGCACCAGGAGGTGGTGATCCCTCTTGGCGCCGAAGGCCTCCTGGCCGGCGAGCAGGTCATCTGTATCGGCCAGCTGCGCCGCAGCTGCACCATTGAAGGCCAGCCCTATCCCTGGACCGAGTATTTGCTCCTCGACAGCCAGCACGGCTTCAAGTGGCTGGTGGAGAGCGAAGGGCACTGGAGCCTGGCTGTGGCGATGGCTCCCGGCGAGGTCCCCCAGGCTCGGGAGGGCCAGAAGAACCTGCGGGTCCTGGGCCACAACTGGCGCCGCTTCCAGGACGTGCAGGCCGTGGTCGAGGGCGTGTGGGGCGAGTTCTACTGGACGGTGGAGCAGGGCGAACGGGTCCTGGTGACCGAATTCGTGGCCCCGCCCCGCAGCCTTACCTGCGAGCGGCAGTCGCACCCAGGCGGTGGCGAAGAGGTGAACTGGAGCCTCTCCACCTACTTCGAACCGCGCGCGGTCTGGGCTGCCTTCAAGCTTGAGGGCGCCCCTCCAGCGCCCAGGGGCATCTCATCCTTCCAGCCCAATCCGCACCGGACGGCCTTGTCGAAGTCCGCCCTCTGGATCGTGGGCGCCCTAGGGCTGCTGCTACTCCTGGTCATGGTCGAATCCGCGACCCACCGCAACGCGGAGCTGTTCCATCGGCAGCTCGATCTCTACGAGTTGACGCCGGGGCTCCGGCCGCTGGCGCTCGGCGACGTTCGCAAGGGGATTCCCGCAAGTCGGCCTGCGGCACCAAACCCTGCAGGCGGACCGACTGCAGAGTCGCAGGAACCGGTGTTCTTCTCGGACCCCATCGAGATCAAGGATGGGCATCAGAATCTGGCCGTCACGCTCAGTGCTCCCGTCAACAACAACTGGGTCGAGCTCGAGGGCGCCCTGGTGAGCGAGACCACCGGCGTGGCGGAGCTCTTCCTCCTGGAAGGCAGCTTCTACCATGGCGTGGACGGCGGCGAGTCCTGGTCAGAAGGTGGCCAGACCGAGACCGTATTCCTCAGCGCCGTGCCACCCGGCAGCTACGTGCTGCGCCTGGCCCCTTCCTGGAATGGGAAGGTGCCGCCCGTCCGCGTCATCGACGTACAGCTGCGCCAAGGGGTCATGCGCTGGCTCTACCCCGGTCTCGCCCTGCTGGCCATCCTGCTGGTGCCCCTGGTCATGGTCTTCCCCATGGCGGCCTTCGAGGGCCGACGCTGGCAGGAGAGCATGTACTCCCCCAAAGCCTCTTCCGGTTCGTCCGATGATGGAGGTGACTGAACCATGCGGATCGTCTACCTGCTCTTCCTCAGCACCGGCTTCAGCCTGCTGGTCGCCAATGGCTTCTTCGGCCGTGAGTTCTTCGGCCAGCGCCGTCGCGCCGACCTGCCGCCCAGCGTCCGCCAGACGCCCGGCGCCTACCGCACCTTCCTGCACAACAACGGCTTTCACGGAGGAAAGTAAGCTATATATTGTAATTTATTATTTAACTCCTTCAAATTCAACACTTGAAGGAGTTTTTCTTTGTTTTGATTTTAAAAATATCTCATTATATTTACTAATTTCGCAGTATCTTATATTCGTTTTCACATAATTCCCGCTCAATTCCCGCTACATAATAATACGATGCTTTTGGAGGCGGCGCAAACATGACCATACCTATCAGCCATCACTTCTCTGATCTTCGGCCACCCAACGCCCACCCACCCTGCTTTACTTCACGCCCTGATGCACAACGAAGCCGAATCCCTGGCATCCACCTCCCAAGGCATCAGGTAGCCGTATTCAGAGAGCTGCTCCAGGTAGATGCGGATGAAGGAGGCCAATCCATCCGTCCCTTCAAACTGGTAAACATGCCGAAGCTCATGAAGCAGGACGATATCCCTTGAGTCAGAGGGTTCCCTGTCAAGAAAGACGGCATATCCAAGGCACATTCCTGTTGCTTCGCCAATACCCATTCGAGCCCTAGCTTCCTCCAGGCTATCCGTTGGCAGAGGAACCGGCCCTATTGTCAGCCGAACCAATTTTGGACTGGTCACTCCCATGTCCCGCGCTGTCTTCATCTCAGCTTCAGTCAGACTCCTGCCCTTTTGGAGACCGTTGGCACTAGTAGCTTCAGCCCAATGGATAGCGGCTGTCATCAACCTCTGACTAATTTTCAGACCCGTAGCAGTCCCCCACAAAATCCAGAACATTGATAATTTATGCTGACTCGCTAATGTGACAAGTATTCTAAATTGAATTTTAACTGCTCCGAATTTATTACGAATCGGTATAATAGGGTGGAGAACATCAACTCGACACCTATGATAAAAAAAACGAGGAATAATGAGCATCTTGAGACTTTCGTAACGGTAAATGGGACCGAATACGCCTACCATCCTGATACCGGATTAGATGGTGCAGCAGTTATCGAACTTAGCGCCTATATCTTTCGGGAAGCCTCAAGATTCCTTCATTCTCTTCCGTACAGTTCTATTGAAATCGAAGACCTAATCTCGGATTGTCGAATCTCGGCTCTGCACGCGGCTCGGAGGTATAACCCCGCA
>CAIQPH010000169.1 GCA_903873655.1 uncultured Holophagaceae bacterium
ATAGCCGCGTCGGAAAGCCCCTGGAAGGTCTGTGCCATGAAGCCGCCTGCCAGACTGAGGGAGAGGAAACCGGCCACCACCACCATCAGCGTGAGGGTTGTGCGCCGCCGCTGGCGCAGTAGGTTCCGCAGGGCCAGCCGGGCGAGGATCACGGGACGTCCTCCCCCACGAGTCGCCCGTCGGCGAGGCGGAAGACGCGGTGGGCCCTGGAGATGACGGCAGGATCATGGCTGGCGACGAGGAAGGTGATGCCGCGCTCCAGGGCCAGTTCGGCCAATAGATCCAGGAAGGGGCCGCCGTGGGCATGGTCGAGGCTGGCGGTGGGTTCGTCCGCCAGCACCAGGAGCGGGTCCGGCGCCAGGGCCCGGGCAATGGCGGTCCGCTGCTGCTGGCCGCCGCTGAGTTGGTCCGGGCGGTGGTGGCTGCGGTCCGCGAGTCCCACCCGATCCAGGACGCGCATGGCGCGGTGCCGGGCCTCTTCCTCGGCAACGCCCTGGAGCTGCAGGGGCAGCATCACGTTCTCCAGCGCGGACAGCACAGGCACCAGGTTGAAGGCCTGGAACACGAACCCCAGCTTCCGCAGGCGCAGGTCGCAGCGGGCCTTCTCGGGCAGGGCAGACACGGCCTGGCCCTCGAGGCGGACCTCCCCTTCGTCCGGCACGTCCAGCAGCCCCGCCAGTTGCAGCAGGGTGGTCTTGCCGCTCCCGCTGGGGCCCGCCAGCACGGCCAGGCAACCCTTCGGCACTTCCAGCGACACGCCGAACACGCCGGCGCGCTCGCCGCCGAGTTCATAGGCACGGGTCAGGTTGCAGAGCTCCAGCATGCGACCAGTGTAGTCAGTGCCGGGCCTTGAAGGTTGCCTCGTAGGCGGCGGTGCTGGCCTCCAGGCCGCCCTTCTCGACCTCGCCGATGAGGTCGTAGGCGTGGGCCTTCACGATGCGCACCCGCTGGATAGTGTTCACCTGGGGGGAACCGTCCACCAGCAGCACGTTGCCGTCGATCTCCGGGGCCTGGCCCGCGTGGCGGCCCTTGACGATGAGATCAGTCTCCTCGTGGGCCCCTTCCACCAGCACGTCCAAGACCTGACCGACTTTCTCCTGGTTCTTCTCCCGGGCGATCTTCTGCTGCAGCTCCAGCAGGCGGCGCTTGCGCGCCTCCTTGGTGCGCTTGGGAATGGGATCGCCGAGGGCAAATGCGGGGGTACCCTCCTCGGGGCTGTAGGTGAAGACGCCCAGGTGCTCGAAGCGGGCCTCCCGCACGAAGGCCTTCAGTTCCTCGAAGGCGGCTTCATCCTCGCCGGGGAACCCCACGATGAAGTTGGACCGGATGGCGATGCCGGGCACGATCCGCCGCACTTTCTGGATGAGTTTGAGGAACTGGGAACGGCCCCCGCCCCGGGCCATGGCCTTGAGGATGGCGGCGTCCACGTGCTGGAGGGGCATGTCGAGGTAGCGTGCGCAGTTTGCCGTCTCCGCCATGGCGTGCAGCAGGCCGTCCGTGAGGCGGTTGGGGTAGGCGTAGTGGATGCGGAACCAGCGCAGGCCTGCCACCTGCCCCAGGGCACGGACCAGTTTTTCGAGCGCGTCCGGATCCCCGAAGTCGCGGCCGTAGTCCGTGGTGTCCTGGCCCACAAGGCTGATCTCGAGGACGCCCTGGGCGACCAGGTTGTTCGCCTCGGCCACCACGCTGTCGATGCCGCGGCTGCGCTGGGCGCCGCGCAGCTGGGGGATCACGCAGAAGGCGCAGCTGTGGTCGCAGCCCTCGCTGATCTTCAGGTAGGCACTGGCCTTGGGAGTGGTCAGCATCCGGGGGCTGGCCTCGTTGTAAAGGTAGTCGGGATTCGGGTTCAGCTCGAAGGCGGCTCCGGCACCGATGACTTCCGCGATCTGCTCGATGTCCCGGGTCCCAAGACAGGCATCGATCTCCGGCATGCCGGCCATCAGTTCGTCCCGGTAGCGCTCCACCAGGCAGCCAGCCACGATCAGCTTCTCGCAGGCGCCCTGCTGCTTCATCGAAGCGGCCTGGAGGATGGCTTCGATGCTCTCCTGCTTGGCGGCGTCGATGAACCCGCAGGTGTTCACCACCAGCACCTGGGCCTCTTCCAGCACGGGGGTGATCTGATAGCCCTTGAGGCGCAGGTGGCCCAGCATGACCTCGGAATCCACGAGGTTCTTGGGGCAGCCCAGCGACATGAATCCGACTTTGGTCAACGGGGGCTCCCCACCCGCCTTGGGTGAACCTCTTAGGTTACATCGCTGGAGCGATCTGGTCGGCGGCGCGTGTTAAACTCAACACCCCCTCGGACTGACCATGAAACTGACCCTCCAGGTTGACGGTGCCCTGCATCCCGTGACCCTCACTGAGGAGGGCGTGACCATCGGCCGGGGCGACCAGGCCACCATCAAGATCCAGGCGAATGCCGTGAGCCGGGTCCATGCCCGGGTGTTTCTCAAGGACGGCCAGCCATTCGTGATGGACATGAAGTCCCTCAACGGAACCTCGCTCAATGGCAAGGTGCTGATCGAGCCGGCGCCCCTGCATCCGGGCGACACGGTGTTGCTGGGCGAGGCCATGATGATGTGGGTTCCGGACGGAGGCGTGCCGGCTCCGCCCGCTGGGCTGAATCTGATCCTGGATCCCAAGGCGGTGGCCTCCAGGATCTCGCTGGAGGATCGCGCATTTGATGCCTCCGGTTCAATCCTGGTGCCCCATGCGAGCCTGGATGCCATGCTGGCCCAGGCCAGCGGCCAGCACCCTGCATTTGAGGCCGTCACGCTGTTTCAGCGCCTGGCCAGCATGGCTGGAACGCTGCTCCGGGCCGCCGGCTTGGCGGAACTGCTCGACTCGGTGATGGGTCTGGTGACCGCCCAAATCCCCTGCCAGCGCGGCTTCATCCTGCTGGCCGACCCCGCTGGCGAGTTGGTGCCGGAGCTGATCTGGGAAGAACAGCCAGGGCTGCACACCAACCCCATCAGCCGCACCATCGCCCGCACCGCCATGGACAACCGCGTGGCCATCCTCACCACGGACGCCCGCATGGATCCACGCTTCAGTGCCGGTGAGAGCATCAAGATCCACGGCATCACCTCGGCCCTCTGTGCACCACTCATCGTGGAGGAGATGGCCTTCGGCGTGATCTACCTGGAGACCAGCCTGAACAAGGGGGGCTTCAAGCGGGAGGACGAGCATCTGCTTAGCGCCATGGCGAATTTCGCCGCCGTGGGCATCCAGCGCGAGCGCGAGGCCAAGTTCCGGCAGCGCCTCGAGCGCTATCACAGCCCCCAGGTCGTGGACCAGATCCTGAGGTCCAGCCAGAGCAAGGAGGCTCCGGCCCTCCAGGCCCAGCGCTGCCAGATCAGCGTGCTCTTTGCCGACATCTCCGGCTTCACGCGCATGAGCGAGGGCATGGACCCTATGGTGCTAGCGGGCATCCTGAACCGCACCTTCGAAGTCCTGACCGACCAGATCTTCAGCCGCAGCGGCACCCTCGACAAGTACATCGGCGACGCCATCATGGCCTTCTTCGGTGCGCCCAATCCTGATCCCGACCACGCGCGGCACGCCGTGGAAGCGGCCATCGCCATGCAGGAGGCGCTCTACACCCTGAACTTGACCCGGCCCGTGGGTTACCCCGAACTGAAGATGCGGATCGGCATCAACAGTGGCGAGGCCTTCGTCGGTGACATCGGCTGCGAGAAGCGCATGGACTATACCGTGATGGGCAGCACCGTGAACCTGGCCTCACGCCTGGAGAGCGCCGTGGCTCGGTCGGGCCAGATCGTGGTGGGGCCGGGCACCGCGGAACTCATCGGCCAGGAGAATCTCAGGCAGCTGGGCGCCTTTTCCCTCAAGAACATCGAGCATGAGGTGCGGCCCTTCGAAGTCCTGTGGGCCTGCGATACGCCGACGGGCGTGCACGGGCCGTAGTAAATCGCCGGTCTGGATCAGCCTTCACCCTCAACGACATCTTTGACGAAATCCTTCCACAGCATCGAGGGCTGGATGCCTGAATTGCGCTGGTACTTGCCGGATTCGTAGCTGTCGTAGGCGCCGCTCACGGTGTGGTAGAAGATCTGGCAGATGGCCACGCCGGCGTAGATGCGCACCGGCTGGATGCAACTGATCTCCAGAGTCCAGTAACCGCAGAAGCCGATGTCGCCGAAGCCCGCGGTGACGTGGACAAAGAGCCCCAGGCGGCCCACGCTGCTGCGCCCTTCGAGCATGGGCACCATGCCGTGGGTCTCCGTGTATTCCTGGGTCCGGCCCAGGTAGAGCTTGCCGGGCTGCAGGAGCAGGCCTTCGCCGGGGATCTTCAGGAACTCGATGCCATTGGGCCGGGCCATGTCCAGCTCGTGATCGGTGTAGACCGCCAGGTCCTCGCCCAGGCGCAGGTTGTAGCTGTTGGGCTTCAGCTGCGCATCGGACCAAGGCTCCATGCGGAGGCGGCCCGCTTCCCGGGCCGCGAGGATCTGCCTGCCGGTGAGGATCATGGGGGC
>CAIQPH010000170.1 GCA_903873655.1 uncultured Holophagaceae bacterium
GCGCTGAGGGCGAAGGTGAGGAACGTGAGGATGGGTTTTCGCATGGTTGGTTCCTTTCGGGAGGGCACTGACCTTTGGAGTGTGAATTGAATCACACTTTTATTGATGATACCAAGGTCGTGTGAATTTAGGATTGACTCGTCTTAATTACATTTCACTCTTTCCCTCGTGCCTGGCCGATGTCTGGCACTCGGGATGGATGTCTCATGAGCGGAAAGCGCCGACTGCTTTTCTTCAGCCTTGCCACCAGCGTGTTCCTGGGAGTGCTCCTGGGGTCCGGCGCCTATACATTTGTGTCGGCCCACGGCACCTCCTATCTATCCAATGATCCAGCGGTCTGCGTGAACTGCCACATCATGCGCGAGGACTTCGACGGGTGGCAGCATGGCTCCCATCACGAAGTGGCCACTTGCAACGACTGTCATCTGCCGCACGACAACGTCGCGCACAAGTTCTTCGTGAAGGCCAGCAACGGCTACCACCACTCGAAGGCCTTCACCCTCCTGAATTTCGTGGAACCCATCCGCATCAAACCTGCCAATGCCAAGGTGCTGGAGGACAACTGCCTCCGCTGCCACGCCGAATTGACTGACGAGATCACCGCCCACGGCACCCTGGGCGTTCCTTCCGATCCAGCGCTGAAGGCAGATCTCTACGGTTGTGTCCGCTGCCACCAGGGCGTGGGTCACGGTTCCGCTCGCTGACTTGATTTCATGTGTCTCCTTTCTAACCCCAACCCGATGATGCGTGCCATCCACGCTGGAGGACCCCTCCGATGACCGATCAACCCACCCCGTTGTTCTCCCGTTCCTGGGTCCGCATGGGACTCCTGGCCGCCGGGGCCGCTTTGGCCACCGTGCTGGTGATGAGCCTCTACGGCAGTATCTCCAGCCGCAAGGCTGAGGCCCGGCAGACCAGCCTCAGACTGGTGGATCTCGACGAGAAGACCGTCGATCCTGCTCTCTGGGGGAAGAACTTCCCCCGGCAGTTTGATGCCTATCAGCGCACTACCGAGCGGTACGGCACCAAGTATGGCGGAGCCGGTAGTGAGGCCCTCCCCAAAAGCCGCATCCAGGAGGATCCCCGGCTGGTGACCATCTTCGACGGCTATGCCTTCGCCATCGACTTCAACCAGCGCCGGGGCCATGCCTACATGTTGGATGACCAGCGCAACACGAAGCGCGTCACCACCAAGCCTCAGACGGGCGCCTGCATGCACTGCCACGCCTCCAATACGGTGGCCTACAGGGAAGCCGGCCTGAAAGGAGGCTCTCCGGGGACGCTGGATGAGGCCTTTTCCAGCCCCAATGCCCAGGCCCAGCTGATGGCCGGGTTCGAAGCCATTTGCAAGCTACCGTACGCGGACGCCACCAAACTCGTGAAGCACCCCATGGCCTGCATCGACTGCCACGATCCCAAGAACATGGCCCTGCGAGTGACCAAGCCCGGCTTCATCCGCGGCATTGTGGCCTTGGCCAACAGCCCGGAACCAGTCCCGCACCTGCCCTCCATCGAGAAGTGGCGCAAGGGGGACAAGGCCGCGCCTTACGATGCCAACCGGGACGCCTCCCGCCAGGAGTTGCGCTCCATGGTCTGCGGCCAGTGCCACGTGGAATACTACTGCGGTCCCAAGGCCACCTTGTTCTTCCCCTGGAACAACGGCCTGAAGGTAGAGCAGGAAGAGGCTTTCTACAACGACTACAAGTTCGCAGACGGCCATCGCTTCTTTGACTGGAAACACACCAGGACCGGCGCCGAAGTGCTCAAGGCTCAGCACCCCGAGTTCGAGATGTGGAGCCAGGGCATCCATGCCCGTTCTGGGGTCTCCTGCGCCGACTGCCACATGCCCTATGTCCGCGATGGTGCTATCAAGATCAGCAGCCATCATGTGCGCAGCCCCCTTCTGGATGTCTCCCGCTCCTGCCAGACCTGCCACCGGTTCCCAGAGGAGGAACTGAAGGCCCGCGTTGTGGCCATCCAGGACCGCACCAAGGCCCTCATGGACCGGGCGGAGGACGCGGTGGTCGACCTCATCAACAACATCGAAGCCGCCAAGAAGGCCGGTGTGGACGAGGCAAGGCTGCAGCCCGTCCTGGAACTTCAGCGGAAGGCCCAGTGGCGCGTGGATTGGGTCAATGCAGAGAACTCCATGGGCTTCCATGCCCCCCAGGAAGCCGCCCGCATCCTCGGTGAGGCCATCGACTTCGGCCGCCAGGGGCAGATTGCCTTGCGTGACCTGGGCGTGGCCAAGGTGGCGAAGAAGTAGATTTCAGTAAACCGAAAGGGAAGGGGGTCGCCATGTCCTTGAAACTGAGCCGTCGGACCTTCCTGAAGGCCGGCTTCACCACCGCCGTCATCGGCGCCGGCGGTGTTCCTCTGGAGGCTCTTCCGGCCGAGGCCAAGGGCTGGAATTGGGAGCGTGGCGTGTGCCGGTTCTGCGGCACCGGCTGTGGCATTCGCATAGCCTCCAAGGATGGACGGGTGGTGGCCGTGAAGGGAGACACCCCGAATCCCGTGAACCGCGGCCTGCTGTGCGCCAAGGGCTATGCCTGCGCCCAGATCCTTTATGGCGAAGACCGCCTGAAGCGCCCGCTCCTGCGCAAGAAGAACGGCAAGTTCGACAAGCAGGGTGAGTTCGAGGAAGTGTCCTGGACGGAGGCCTTCGACGTCATGAAGCAGCAGTGGTCCCGGGCCCACGGGGCGCTGGGCCCCACCGCCGTCGCCGTCATGGGCTCCGGCCAGTACACCATCCAGGAGGGCTATGCGGCCGTGAAGCTGGTGAAGGCCGGCTGGCGTTCCAACAACCTCGACCCCAATGCGCGCCACTGCATGGCCTCCGCGGTGACGGGCTTCATGCAGACCTTCGGCATCGACGAACCGGCCGGCTGCTACGAC
>CAIQPH010000171.1 GCA_903873655.1 uncultured Holophagaceae bacterium
AGCGAACACCAGTTCCTTTACCTCCCAGGGGGAGGACAATCCCAGCGCCATGGTGAAAAGGGTGTTGGTATCCATCCCACCATGATCCCAAACCTACCGGTCCGGTGAGTCGTTACCCACTCGATTCAGCGAGGAACCAAAAAAACCCCCTTGCGGAGGCTCAATTGAAAGCGCCGATCTGAGTCTGCAGTCAGAGGCAAACCCCGTCAGGCGGCAGAAACGAAGGACAGCGCCTAACCAGCTACAAACCGGCTCCAGAAGTGATGGAATTCGATGTAGAGGATTCGGAAGTACTTGTGTTTACGGCGATCTATCATTGAGCCTCCCGTCTAGGTCATTGCCATCAAAATAAGTGACAATGAATTCCAGTCAAGCCCTGAGATCGCATGAATTTTAGGTGGGCCACGCTTCAGGGTGGCCTCCTGCGATTTGACTGATGGAGCACCAGGGGGCAGGCTGATCTTGCATCGAAGTTATGGTGGCCGAGGGGTATGCCCGTGCCAGTCGAGGATGAAGGAACCGTTCTGCGGACCTTGGCAGAGACCTTTCCATCCCTCGGTGAGCTGAGGTTGGCAAACCCCATGGAAGCCAAGAAGTTCCTGGAGCACACCAGTAAGCAGTCAGAAAAGTGGCCTATCGAGGGACTGATCGACGGGTATCTCGACTCACTGCCGTAGTGGCCTTCAGCCTAGGCGCTGCTGCGCTACCTCTTGCCATCCTCATCAAACGCCGTGGCAGGGCTCTCCACGGCGGCGCACAGCTTTTCCACCACCTGGCGCATCTCCTTCATCGCACTCATCTGCGCCGCCGATACCACCTTTGACTCACCGATCGTGGCCCTCATCTGCTCAATCGAGCCACGCACCGCGGCCAGCGTGCTGCTCACTCCAGAAGACTCCCGGGGCGCTTGGGCGGCCAGTTCTAACAGCTCCTTCGCCACCACGCCGAACGCGAGGCCCTTGTCTCCTGCTCAGCCGAGACGGAGTACTCGTTGAACTCGCCGCGGATGATGCGCTGCGCGTAGGCGTGGGTTGAGCCGAGGAAGACAAATGAAGAGAAAGAACGGAAGGCAATGCAGGCGGGGCCTGAGTTGAGCGGAGGGCCAGTCTTCGGGCTGGCCTTCTTGTTGTTAGGTTTTTACCTCGCACTGGACTGCTTCGTTCACACTGCACCTTATGAGGTGTGCTGCCATGAAGAGGTCATCACCTTCCATGTGATTGACCAGCCACTCCACCAGGTAATTTACTACGCCCGCAGTGACCACTGCTGGGTCTTCCTGGAACTGGGCGATCAGGACGCCAACCTGCTTCCGCATGTCTTCATGAACAGCGCGATGAGAGGCAAGCCCAGGGTATTCGGTTGCATCCATTGCTTCCTCTTCGTCCCTGAAGTGGGCATCCACATAGCCAGACAGGAACATCAACATCCCAGGGAGGTTGTTCTCAGCATCCTTGTAATTGATTGCATCGAAGAGGTTGTTCATCTGCCTGAGCAGTTCCTTGTGCTGGTTGTCGATCTTCTCGATGCCGGTCTCCCAGATAGAACTCCACAGAATCAAATTCAAGCTAGACCTCGACAATTCTTGTTCAGGTGATGCCCGCTTCATGGTTACAGAGGCCTTGGCGTGGGATCGGAGGCAATGTTCGTGCTTAGAGACCATAACCTAACTCATCCGCCTTAAGCATCACCTTCCTGAAAGGGCCGATTACCTAGGCTGGCTGGAACGATTCCTAAACCTGGCGACATAAAATACGCCGCATGATGGTCAGTGAAAGCGCCGCCACTGCTGGATGGGCACGAGCACCATTGGGATTTTCAATCGACGCTGTGTTTAGTTGGTTGGCAACTCGAACAGCCCCGCCTGGATCGCCACAATGACCGGCGCTGGCTGAACCCACCCAGGCAGCTCCAGCACCAGGTCGGCACCCTCCCAGCGCCACACCCATCCACGGTGGGCCAACATGGGCGCCAGGAACTCTTCATGCGTGTCAGGCAGGCTCCAGCCATCACCACGGGCTGTCTTCATGGCGACGTCCGCGGGATGTGTGTTGAATGAAAAAGGCCACCCGGTGAGGTGGCCCATTATGTGTCTAAGTGCTGTATTGATTGGAGGCGCCGATCAGAGTCGAACTGATGCATACGGGATTTGCAGTCCCGGGCCTTACCACTTGGCTACGGCGCCTTGCGTTGCTGCTGTGAAGTTTCGAACGACCCGGGCCGCTTGCGCGGCCCGGGTGGTGGAGCGGGTGATGGGATTTGAACCCACGACTTCAACCTTGGCAAGGTTGCACTCTACCACTGAGTTACACCCGCATGAGACACCAAGACTAGCAATGGCGGGCAAGACGGTCAACGGGCAATTTACCGGACAGGCTTTGGGCGCTGGCCCTCTGGGACCAGTGGCAGTTCCGCTCGGCAGGCTTCGCAGAGGCCGAAGAGCGTGAGTTGGTGACGGGTGATCTGGAATCCGGAGATGGACTCGAGGTGCCGCAGGGAATCATCGAGCCCGCAGGCCTCCACCTCCACGGTACGGCCACAGCGTTCGCACTGGAGATGGTGGTGATGATGGCGCGAGTCACAGCGGACGAAGCGCATGACCTGATCGCCGCCGAGGATGCTCTCCGCCCAACCCTCGCGCACGAATCGCTCGAGGTTGCGGTAGACCGTGGGCAGGCCGGATCTCCGTTCCGGCATCCGCTCCCAGATCTCCTCCACGGTCAGGGGGCGATCCGAATCCTTCAAGACCTGCAGGATGCCCTCGCGCTGGGGGGTCTGGCGCATGCCCGCCGCGCGGAGGGATGGCGTGGAATGGGTGGCAATGTGAGGCATGTTCCTAGGATGGCAGATCGGGCACCATGGATGGCATGCTCCAACGCACCTGGGGCAGGCTGGGCGCTTCTGACATCAGTGCCTCTTTCCTGCCGCTTTCCTTCCGCCTGTTCGCCAGCTTCGGTTTGCTGGTATTGCATGCCGCGCTCCCCGTGGAGATTCGTGCCTCGGGTCCCGGGGAACCCTTCTATCTGGCTGCCCTGCTGGTAATCTTCGCCGAGGCAGCCTGGGAATCAGGCCGCGGCCTGATGGCTTTGGACCAGCTCTTCCCCACGCCCCGGATTGCCTGGATCCGCTGGAACCTCGGCTTGGATCTCGCTCTGGTCAGCCTGGTCATCGCCTTCCAGGGCGTGCTGCAGGAGCGCTTCTCGACCCTCTACATCTTCCCGGTGCTGGCTTCGGCGTTCTACCTGGGCATGGTGGAGATCGTCTGGGTGGGAGTCCTCTCCTCCTTCAGTCATGTGCTGCTGGTCATCGGCTTCACCTTTGGATGGTTGCCTTCCTTCGGTCAGTCGGGGCCCATCGCGGATGCCCACCAGGGCCGCCTCCCCTTCCTCCTCGGTCTTGCCTCGCTGCAGGTCTTCGCGACGACCCTGATCGTGGTGCTGATCCGGAGGAATCTCGACAGTCTCCGCACCGATCTCACCGTCAGCGAGGCTGCGGTAGATGAACTCTCCGCCCTGCACCAGCGCGTCGTTGAGTCCATGCACTCCGGGCTGATCACCCTGGATGTCAATGGCCTGGTGACCTTTGCCAACCCAGCCGCCGAAGCCATTCTGGGGCGGCCCGTTCCCACCGGAGTGCCCATCCAGGAGCTCTTCCCGCCAGAGCACCCCTTTCCGTCGCGTCGGGGCCGGGAACATCGCTTCGAGGTGGTCATCGCCAGCCCCGACACGGGTGAACGCCGCATCCTCGGGGGCCACCTGGCCTCGCTGCGGGGTGCCTCCGGCCGTGAATCAGGCCAGGTTCTGCTCTTCCAGGATCTGACGGATCTCAAGGCCCTGGAGGAACGCACCCGCATCAGCGAACGGCTCGCCGCCATTGGTCAGCTTGCTGCCGGGCTGTCCCATGAACTCCGGAATCCTCTCGCCTCCATCAGCGGCTGCGTCCAGTTGCTCCATCGTCAGGAGTCCCCCGAGGAAGTTCGCAGCCGGGTGTTGAGCATTCTAGAGCGGGAGACCACCAGGCTCGGCGCCATCGTGTCGGATTTCCTGGATTTAGCCCGTCCGGAACCCCCCGCTGGGTCCATCCTCTTCCTTCCCCGGGTCCTGGAGGAAGTCCGCTCAAGTTGGGAGATGGACCCCCGGACCGAAGGCTTTCCACTGACCCTGGATCCAGTCCCACCGGTCTTCCTGGTCTCGGATTCCACCGGCCTGCACCGGGCCCTGATGAACCTGATCAGCAATGCCCGCAAGGCTGTCAAGGAAGTGCCCGCGCCCTCGGTCCGGTTGGCTTGCCTGGTCGGGGAGGGTGCGATTCGCCTGACGGTCTCTGACAACGGTTGCGGGATGACCAAGGAGCAACTGGATCGCCTGTTCGTCCCCTTCGCGGGGAGTTTCGAGGAAGGCTCCGGGCTGGGCATGAGCCTGGTCTACAAGTTCATCGAGGCCATGGGTTGGCAGATCGAGGTGGAAAGCGCCCCGGGGCAGGGGACCAGGATCCAGGTTCTCCTGCCCCTTCACGAGGAATGAATGGCAATGGCATCAGCAACCAATCGGATGTAAACTTCCAGCAGCATTCAAGCATCCAATTAGGCCTACACCCTTGCAGTAACCATGTGGCACCTGCCACAGTGGTGAATCCCCTTCCAGCGCGTTCAGTCAGCCCCCATGCGGGTCCGACTGTCCCGATCTGGATGGGTTCGGCCACTGGCCGACACCTTTGACATCCCCGCACTGCCAGCTGGACCAGGATCCTCCATGAACCGGAAACTCATCCGACCAAACCTCAGTGAACTGAAGGACAGGCTTGGCATCTCCGCGAAAAGCGGCGGCGGGGAGGCCTTGACTCAGGTCCCCGCGGCCCTGACCCCCGGCGGGGAACCCAATCCCGCGGCCAACCCATCGGCAGCCACCGCCCCTCAGGGTCTAGGCAGCCCAAGACGCAAGATCGCACCCCCTGAACAGACCAACGCCGAGAGCTTTTACTACCTGAAGCAGATGCAGTCCAAGACGCCCATGGTGATCGTTCTCCAGGATGACGAGAAGGTGCGCGGGGTCATCGAGTGGTACGACAAGCACTGCCTCAAGATCAATCGGATCAAGGAACCCAACGTCCTGGTCCCCAAACACAACATCAAGTACATCTACAAGCAGGAAGAGGAACCCAGGATCCGCCGGAGCCGGGCGCCCAAGAAAGAGGAACCTCTCCCCCCCGAACTCGAGATCCCAGCCTACGATTAAGCCCTGGCAACCTGGCAGGGGATACCATGAACCGCCGCGCGTGCATCGCCATCAGCCTCGGGGATCCCTGCGGCATCGGTCCTGAGCTTCTGCTGGGGAGTTTGCCGTCCATCGTGGCCTGGACGGACGTGACGGTCGTCGGCTCCAAAGCCGGCGCAGACCTGCTCCTGGACCTTCCGGGTGCGAAGGTGGCCTGGCGCTGGGTCGAGCCCCCGTGGCGGCCGCCCGCGACCTTTACCGGGAAGGCCTATGGACTCCAGGTGCGCGCCATTGGGGATCCCCCGGAGGTGGTCCAGGCAGAAGCCCTGTGGCTGGACCCCACTCCGCATCTCGGGATCGATCAACTCCAGCTTGGGGTGGGTTCCGCCGCCTCAGGGCTGGCCACGGTCGAGGCGATCAGGGTCGCGGCCCTGATGACCCTCGCTGGCACCACCGATGCGCTGGTCACCTTGCCCATGACCAAATCCGCCGCCCATCTGGCCGGCTTCCCCATTCCCGGTCATACGGAATTCCTCCAGGAACTCTCGGGAGCGCCGATGACCCGCATGGCCTTCGTCAGCCCCCGGCTCAACGTGGTCCTCCACACGGTCCACCAGAGCCTGCGCTCAGTGGTGGAGGGCCTCAACTCCGACGGTGTGGCCGAGACGCTCATCTTCTCCGCCCGCCAGTTCATGCAACTCACCGGAAAGTCAGACTTGCGGGTGGCGCTCTGTGCCATGAATCCCCATGCAGGCGAAGAAGGGGCCTTCGGCGGCGAGGAGCGCCTGCTCGACGAGGCGATCATGCAGGCTGAAGCTGCCTTCCTTGATTTCGAAGCCAGCGGCGATGGAACACGCCTGCCCTCCGCCACGCCTTTCCAGGCCGGAGCCCCGCTTGCGGAATGGCAGGCCCTTCCGACGAAAGAGTCCTCCTACCACCTCTCATCGGGACAGCGAGGACTCGATGTGCTCTCGACGGAAGCCCCCCTCAAGGACCGCCCCGCCCCGGTATTCTCAGGTCCATTGCCCTCAGACAGCGTCTTCCAGCGCGCCGCCCGCGGCGAGTTCGACCTGGTCGTGGCGCTGTACCACGATCAGGGCCTCATACCCGTGAAGCTCCTCGAGCCGGCCCGGGCGGTGAATCTCACCCTGGGGCTGCCCTTCGTCCGCACCAGCCCGGACCACGGGACCGCCTTCGACAAGGCCGGGAAATGGATCGCGGACGCGGAGAATTTCCTGGAGGCCACCGCCCTTGCTGTCCGACTGGCCGGACGTGCGCATCAGCCAGAGCCGCCCCCCGGAAACCACCAGGCTTGAGGGTGGAGCGGCCCCTAAGGAGCTGTTGTAGGCTGATGAGAGCTCCTGGCAGCACCCGACGATGCCGTGGGGTTCCATCAGAAGCTCCACGGGAGGTGGCATGTCCACGGTGGCGGTGATCCTGGCGGCGGGTCTCGGAACCCGCATGAAATCCCGACTCCCGAAGGTCCTCCACCCGATCCTCGGCGACCCTTCGCTGCTGTGGGTCCTCCGGGCGCTGCCCGCTGGGCTTGGAGGCGCCGTCCTCGTCCTGCACCACGGGATCGAGCAGGTCGTGGCCGCCGTCGAAAGCTGGCGACAGGCCGGTCTCCTGCCCTGCCCCGTTTCCATCGTGGACCAGGGCGAACCCCTCGGCACCGGCCATGCGCTCCAGGTCTGCATCCCCGAGCTGGACAGCCTCGGCCCAGCCCGGGTGGCCATCCTCTGCGGGGACGTGCCCCTCACCTCTGCGGCCACGGTTGGCCACCTGTGCCAGTCCGAAGCGCTGCTGCTGGCCATGGACCTGCCCTCGCCTGGGGCCTATGGCCGGGTGCTCCAGCATCCGGACGGGCGGCTGGCCGAGCTGGTCGAGGCGAAGGATGCCACCGCTGAACAGCTGGCGGTCCGCCGCGTGAATGGTGGCGCCTATGCCCTGCCCTGGCCCGCCCTCCGCAGGGCGCTCCTGGGCTTGACCAATGACAACACCCAGAGAGAGTACTACCTGACGGATGCCGTGGTGGCCGTGGGCCGCGAGATACCAGTGACAGTGGAAGTGTGCGATCCCGAGGAACTCGCGGGCATGAATTCGCGTCAGGACCAGGCCACCCTCCAGGCCGCGGCCCAGCGCCGGATCCAGCTGCACTGGATGACTGAGGGCGTCTCCTTCCTGCATCCCGGCAGCACCCTGGTGGGACCGCGGGTCATTCTCGAGCGTGACGTGCTGCTGGAACCTGGGGTGCGAATCGAGGGTTCGGTCCACATCGGTGACGGCTGTCGCATCGGCCAGGGCACGCTCATCACGGATTCCACCCTGGGCGAGGGCGTGGAGGTCCGACCCTACTGCGTCATCGAGCGCGCCCAGGTGGGAGCTGGCTCCAAGGTGGGCCCCTTCGCGCGGCTGCGGGAGGGTACGGACCTGGCCGAGGGTGTCCACATCGGCAATTTCGTCGAGACCAAGAAGGCAAAGCTCCACCGTGGTGCCAAAGCCAATCACCTCGCCTATCTCGGCGATACCGAGATCGGCGCGGGCACGAACATCGGCGCGGGCGTCATCACCTGCAACTACGACGGGGTAAACAAGCACCGGACCACTATTGGCCAGAACGTCTTCGTGGGTTCCGACACCCAGCTGGTGGCCCCCGTGGTCATCGGAGATGGGGCGCTCATCGGGGCTGGGAGCACCATCACCGCCGACGTACCCGCCGACGCGGTGGCGCTCAGTCGCACGCCGCAGACCGTGCGGGAAGGCGGCGCCTCCAGGCTCCGGTCCCGACAGAAGAATCGGACTGCGCTAAGCTGATTCTTTAGGTTCGGGGTTCCATGGTCCTGACGGTATTCGACAAAGTAGGCGCGAGTGTGCTGATGGCGACGGATACCTTCGGCGACTTCGCGGTCCTCGCAGGAAGGGCTTTCGCCGCCATCTTCAAGCGGCCCTTCGACGGCAAGAACCTCCTGAACCAGTTTCAGTCCGTCGGCGTGAACTCAATCCCCGTGGTGGTGCTCACTAGCCTGGCGGTGAGCATGGTGTTCGCGGTGCAGCTCGCCTTCGGTTTCCGCCAGTTCCAGGCGGAAGGGTTGGCCTCCCAGGTGGAAGGGCTGGCCGTGATGCGGGAGCTAGCCCCGGTCATCACCGGGCTCATGCTCTCGGGCCGCATCGGATCGGCCATGGCCGCCGAGCTGGGCACCATGCAGGTCACTGAGCAGATCGACGCCCTGGAATGCCTGGCCACGGACCCCATCCACTACCTCTTCGTGCCCAGGCTCCTCGCTTCGATGCTGGTCGTCCCGCTGTTGACGGTGGTCTCCGTGTATATCGGTTTCTGGGGCGGGTACCTCATCCTGGTCGGCGTGGAAGGCCAGAGTGCCTACGTCTACGGCAACGAGTTCTACAAGCTCCTGGCCTTCAAGGATCTCCGCATCGCCATCTACAAGGCGCTGGTGTTCGGGACGATCATCGCCCTGGTCGGGTGCTGGAAGGGCTACCGCACCCAGGGCGGGGCCGAGGGCGTGGGTAACGCCCCCACCAGCAGCGTGGTGACCAGTTCGCTGTGGATCCTCATCTCCGATTTTTTCCTCACCAAACTGCTGCTGGTCTGACGACATGGCCGTAATCGATGTCGTCAACCTCTCCAAGGCCTTCGGATCCAACGTCGTCCTGGCCAACGTGAACCTCCAGGTGGAGGATGGCGAGAGCCTCGTCGTCCTGGGCGGTTCAGGCACCGGCAAGACCGTTCTGCTCCGCAACATCATGGGTCTGCTCACGCCGGATTCCGGTCACGTGGCCATCGAAGGCAAGATCATCGCCCAGCTGGGACGCGATGAACTGTTCCAGGTGCGCCAGAGCATCGGCATGTGCTTCCAGATGGCCGCCCTGTTCGATTCCATGACCGTGTTCGAGAACGTGGCCTTCGGCCTCCGGCGGCACCAGAAGATGACGGAAGCCCAGATTCAGGCCCGGGTTGAGGAGTGCCTCTCCCTGGTGGGCATGAAGGGCACCGATAAGCTGAAGCCATCGGAGCTTTCCGGCGGCATGAAGCGGCGCGTGGGTTTCGCCCGGGCCATCGCCCTCAAGCCCAAGATCCTGCTCTTCGATGAGCCCACGACAGGGCTGGATCCGGTGATGACGGACGTCATCGGCCGCGTAATTCTGGATCTCAAGGATGAATTGGGAGTCACGACCATCACGATCACTCACGACCTCAAATCAGCGTTCGAGATCGCCGACCGCATCGCCCTGCTCTTCCGCGGCGAGTGCATCGCCTGCGAGAAGCCGGCCGACTTCAAGGTCAATCCGCACCCCGTCGTCCAGCAGTTCCTGCGGGGTGATGCGGATGGTCCTTTCCTTCTGGACCCGCCCCCGCCCAAGCGAATACCCAAGGAGGCCCACGCATGAAGCTGGAAACCAAGGTCGGCCTCTTCTTCACTGGCGCCATCGTTCTGGTGGGTGTGCTGATCTTCCGCACCGAGAAACTGGAGGTCGGTGGCAAGCGCAACCAGACCGAGCGTTTCACCTATTTCGACCAGGTGGCGGGGCTGAGTATCCAGAGCGCCATCCGCATCGCTGGCGTGAAGGTGGGCGATGTCCGCACCATCTCCCTGGAGAACGGCAAGGCGCGAGTGGTACTGGGCCTGTCGAACGAGGTTCCGGTCTACGGGGATGCCACCGTCTCCCTGGGTTCCATCGGCATCTTGGGGGAGAAATTCATCGACCTGATTCCGGGCCATAGCGCCAAGGGCCTCTTTCCAGAGGACCGACCCATCCCCAGCAAGCCCGGCGTCAGCCTCGACAACCTCATGGAGACGCTCTCCGAGATCGGGACCAACATGAAGGGCGTCACCCAGGCCCTGAATGAGTCCATCGGTGGTGAACAGGGACGCCAGAAGCTGGACGAGATTGTGGACAACATCCGGGTACTGACGGCCGAATTCCGGACCATGGCCCAGGAGAACCACGGCGCCATCAACCACACCCTGGCCAACGTGGAGGCCCTCTCCTCCGACCTCAGAGACAGGCTGCCCAAGCTGGCTCAGCAGTTCGAGACCGTGGGCAAGAACCTCAACGCGATCCTCGATGAGAACCGCCCCGAGTTGAAGGGCGTCGTGAGCGACGTGCGCAAACTCGCTCAGAGCTTCCAGGGCACTGCCGATAACCTGAAGATTCTCACGGATCGCGTCAACAAGGGCGATGGCACCATCGGCAAACTGCTGAACGACGAGTCGACGATCAAGAAGATCAACGAGGCCGTTGATAACGTGAACAACATGCTGGGCGGTTTCAACAAGATGGATTTCCGCCTGGACATGAACGCCGCCCAGTGGACCAAGCGCGGGGACAGCAGGGTGGGCCTCGGCCTCGAGATCGCACCCAGGCCGGACTACTGGTACGCCCTGGCCTTTGCCTCCACACCGGATGGCAAGATCAATACGAATACCCAGACCATCACCCATCTTGATCCCGTCACCGGTCAGCCGGTCTCTACCCCGGTCAGCATCCAGACCGTCAGCACGGACCAGGCCTTCACCGCCTCCGCCCAGTTCGCCAAGCGCCTCGGCCCGGCGGTCTTCTCCGCAGGCATCGTCGAGAACAAAGGAGGGGGTGGGGTCGAATTGCGTGCCCTGGAAGATCGCCTCCGCCTCGGCTTCCTGGCCTATGACTTCACTAAGAGCAGCGAGAAGCCGAACCCCCGGTACCGGTTCACCACCAGCTACCAGTTCTGGAAGGGCGCCTATGTCCAGGCCGGTGTGCAGGACATCGGCAACAAGGATCTCCGCACCGCCTTCTTTGGCGCCGGGTTGCGCTGGAAGGACGAGGATCTTAAGAAGCTGGTCGGACTGGCCGGGGCTGCCAAGTGAAGGATTTGCGGGCCCTGCCTGCGCCCGGTCCTTTGCCGGACGAAGGCGGTGCCCTGTTCCTCTGGGTTCGCCGGGGCCTGCCACTGGCTCTGGCGGGAATCGCTCTGGTTGGATTGACCCTGTATGGCGCCGGACGCGGCTGGTGGATGCTGCTGAGTGTCGCGGCGCTGGCCGCGGCCTGGCCCAGCTTTCTCCGGGGCGAAGCCTACCTGCGAAACCGGACCGCCATTCATCGCCAGGACTGCCTCTGGACCAACGTCCTCCGCCCTCTGGCACGCTGGCTGCACCAGGAAGAGGCCTGGATCCTTTCCTTCTGCGGATACAACAACCGCCGCGTGCGCGAGGCCTTCGGCGGCCGCCGCGCCCGGCGGGCCCTGATCCTCCTGCCCCACTGCATCCAACTGGCCCGCTGCAAGGCCGATCTCTTCACGGACCTCCAGTCCTGCTACGACTGTGGCCTCTGCCCGGTGGGTGACTACATGAACGCCGTTCTCCTGAACCGCTGGGAGGGCCGGATCTCCAACCGCAGCCACAAGGCCTACCGGGAGGCGCGGGAGTACCGCCCCGACCTCATCGTGGCCGTCAGCTGCTCGGATCGCCTGCTCAAGGGACTGACCAAGATTCCCGAGATCCCCTCTTATGTGATTCCGCTGTCCCTGCCTCATGGGATGTGCGTGGACGCGGATTTCAGCCTTCCCCACCTTTTCGCCGCCATGGAGACACTGGTGGAACCGCGCCGCCCCCCGGGCGAGGTTCACCCTCTCCGCCGTGAAGGCATCGCATGACCGGGAAACGCTTTCCGGCCCGCAGCTTCTTCGAGAAGCTCTTCGGCGCCCGGCTCATGCCCTACCTGCTGCACCTCAGGCCGCTCGAATGGCCCATCATGACGGCCCATTTCCTCCTCGGCACCCTCCTGGCCGCCGGCTGGGGGCTTCGTCTCCGGCCCTCCCTGCTCGGGTGGGTGGTCTTCGTGGCTCTGATGAACGGCGGGACCTTGGCCATCAACAGCGCCTTTGACCAGGACGAGGGCGACATTGGCTACCTGAAGGCGCCGCCCAAGCCCCCTGAACATCTGGCGGCCTTTGCCTCGGTGCTGCTCGGGACCTCAGCCATCCTGGCTTTCCTGCTCCCCCTGCCCTTTGCCCTCCTCAACCTCGGTTGCGTGGTCATGAGCGTGCTGTATTCGGTGCCCCCACCTCGCCTCAAGGCCAGGGCTGGCTGGGATCTGCTCATCAATTGCGTGGGCTTCGGCCTGCTCACGCCCCTGGCGGGGTGGGCCCTGGCCGGACGACCGTTCAGCGGTGCCATCCTGCTGGCCGCGATCGGCTTCGCCTTCCTCTTCGCCACGCTCTATCCCATGACGCAGATCTACCAGGTGGCTGAGGACAGCCGCCGGGGGGACCGCACCCTGGTGATCCAGCTGGGCATTGGACTCAGCCTTGCTCTGGCCCTGGTGGCGGCCCTGGTGGCCCATGCCTGCTTCCTGGCCGCTGTCCTGGCCGTGGGACGCTCCACAGTCTATCTCGCGCCCTCCCTGATCGCCTGGCTGGCGGTCCTCCTGCCTTGGATGAAAGGCTGGCGCAACTGGACGGACCACCAGCACGAAACCGGCATGTACTGGGGCCTTGGCGCCTGGGCCGTCACCGACCTCAGCCTGCTGGCCTTGCTTTGGCCCTAAGGAGCTGGAACGAAATAAACGTTGCGCGATGGCAATGCTTTTTCCGTTCCACCTCCTAAGCACTTGAGCAATGGACCCCCAGATCCGATAGACTAGGAAGAAGTGGTGACAATCGAAATCTTCTGGAGTGAGCATGGGGTTCGGAAGGGGCATGCGTTGGATGGGCCTGCTGCTGGCTGGCTGCGTGGCCCTGAGCGCCGGCGATCACGCCAAGGCCCGGCTGTCCCTGAAATCCGCCTCCGCCCTGGTGCTGGATCAATGGACGGGAAGGGCCCTGGTGGAGAAACAGGCCGGGGCGGTGCAGCCCATCGCCTCGCTGACCAAGCTCATGACGGCCATGGTGGTGCTGGATGCCCACCTCGACCCTAGGGAACTGCTGACCATCACTACCGACGACAAGGATGACCTCCGCCACAGCCGCTCCCGGCTACCCGTAGGCACCCGCCTGCCCCGGGAACAGGCTCTCCTGCTGGCCCTCCTGGCTTCGGAGAACCGCGCCGCGCACGCCCTGGGGCGCACGTTCCCGGGCGGGCTGGCCACCTTCGTCCAGGCCATGAACGCCAAGGCCAGGGCTCTTGGCCTCAGTGAGGCCCGGTTCGAGGATCCTACCGGTCTCTCCAGCGGCAATGTGGCCACGGCCTGGGATCTGGCCCGCATCCTCGAAGCCGCCTACGGCTACGCCGAAATCCGCGACTTCTCCACCCGCCCCGAGACCACCATTCAAAGCGGCCACCGCAGCATCCAGTTCGCCAACACCAACGCCCTGGTGCGCAACCCCCGCTGGAACATCGGCCTCTCCAAGACCGGCTACATCGAAGAAGCTGGGCGCTGTTTGGTCATGCAGGCCATGCTGGCGAACCGGCCCGTCCTGGTCATCCTGCTGGATTCCTGGGGCAAGTACACCCGCCTGGGGGATGCCAACCGCATCAAGCAATGGCTGGAAGCCAGCCTCTCCTCCCGACCGTGATGGTCGTGTGCTAGTTCCTGCAGTCCAGCCCCCCTTCCCGCTGAGCTGGGGCTTCTCGACCCGCCTGGACCCACCGGAAGCCCTCCCCGACCGGCGCCTGAACCAGGTGCATCGCTGCGATGTCGTGGAGGCCTCCAGGACCGTGGTCGATGCGGATGGGCTGTGGACCATGTCCCCGGGCCTTCGCATCGGCGTGCGCGTAGCCGACTGCGTGCCCATCCTCCTGGCCGGACCCCTGGCCGATGGGACCCCCTGGGTGGCGGCCCTCCATGCGGGCTGGCGGGGGGCCACAGGCCATGGTGATCCAGGGCCCGGCGGCGGCATCCTCCGCCGCGGCTTGGCCCGCTACCGCGCCCTCGGAGGCGATCCGGCCAGCCTGGTGTGGGCCTTCGGTCCTGCCATCCTCGCCTGCCACTTCGAGGTGGGTGAGGAAGTCATTGCCGCGGCCCGGCTGGATCCCGCCTGGCGGGACCAGCTTCGGACTGAAGGCCCAGCCGGCCGTCCCCATTTGGACCTGCACGGCTTCCTGCGGGCTCAGGCCCTGGATCTGGGCCTGACGCCCGCCAAGGAAGGGAGCATGGCCATCTGCACCGTCTGCCGCCCCGACCTCCTGTACTCCTACCGCCGTGGTGAAACCACCGGCCGCCAGTGGGGCTGGATCGAGATCGGCTAACCTGAAAGCTGGAGCCCCGAGGCCTGAAGCCTGAGGCCTGAAGCCTGAGGACCCCCATGCTGAACATCACCGACATCCGCATCAACAAGGTGGAGGGCGACGACAAGCTCAAGGCCTTCGCCGCCCTGGTCATCGAGGACTGCTTCCTGGTGGGCGACCTCCGCGTGGTGGAGAACGAGGAAGGCTACTTCGTGGCCATGCCCAGTCGCCGCAAGCGGGACGGCAGCTTCAAGGACATCGCCTATCCGCTGAACAACAATCTCCGCGAGGAAATCGAGGAGAAGGTGCTCCTGGCCTTTGAGGCCGCCACCGGCCGCAAGGCCATCAGCCGGATCGAGCGCGGCGAGGCGGCCCAGGTGCGCCCTGACCTGCTGGGAGTCGAGGAGTTCGGCTTCACGCCCAAGGCCGGCTCCTGAGCTGAGGTTCCGAGGGCTTGGGCAAGACGCGAACCCGCGCTATGCTTGGTTTTCCGCCTGGGGAGTAGCCAAGTGGTAAGGCAGCAGGTTTTGATCCTGCGTACCGAGGGTTCGAATCCTTCCTCCCCAACCA
>CAIQPH010000172.1 GCA_903873655.1 uncultured Holophagaceae bacterium
CAATAGAAAGAGCAGTACTCCTAGGGAATACGTATCCGAAGCGGTGGTGATCGTTTCGCCCAGCACCTGCTCGGGGCTTGCATAGCTCGGCGTGAACGACTGCAATCCAAGCCGGGTGAATTCCGACGCGACACTGGGAGCGTGCATCGGGGCTAGAAGCTTGGCCGTGCCGAAGTCCAACAACTTCGGCGTGCCATCGTTCAGAACCAGGATATTGTCCGACTTCAGATCCCGATGGACGACGAGGTTCTGGTGGGCAAATTGCACGGCAGCGCACACCTTCTTGAAGAGCAGCAGGCGATCCCGAATGGGGAGGCTGTTTTCCTGGCAGTAGCGCTCGATGGGGAGGCCATCCACATACTCCATGGCGAGATACAAATCGCCGGCTTCGGTCACGCCGCCATCCAGCAGACGAGCGATGAAGGGATGGACAAGCCCCGCCAGGATCTGGCGCTCCTGGCGGAACCGCTCCCGGAACAGTTCGGTGGTCAGGGGCAGGTCAATGAGCTTGATGGCCACTTGCTGCTGGAATTGCCCATCGATCCGGTGGGCCAAGTAGACCGCGCCCATACCACCACGGCCAAGAAGGCGGTCCAGCTGGTAGGGGCCGATCCAGCGGCTCCGGGCAGCGAGGTCTTCTGTGGTGTGAATAGTGGCCGACCACTGCAGGGCCAGTGCCTCCTCCTCGCGAAAGGCCTCCAGGAGGGACAGCACCTCGGTCCTTAGCGCGGCGTCACTCAGGCACTGGTTCTCCAGGAGCTCTGCCTGGGTGTCTTCCGGCGCAGCCAGTACGGTGTGGAAAACAAGCTCCACTTGCTGCAGGAAGCCAGGCGTTTCGTTCTCTGAAGATTCGTGTTCGGGAAACACGGGGATGCTCCAGTGGATGCGGTCATTCACTATCAAGGCTGCGCAAAGCGGGGGTGGATCGACTCAAGCTTTCGAGGGGGCCTTGGGCATGCCCGGGTTCATCCTGCGGTACAGCCAGGCTTTGGCGAAGCTCAAGTGACGGTCCACGGTGGCTTTGGAGAGCTGCATCAGGTCAGCGGTCTCCTCGGCGGTGTAGCCGAGGAAATAGCGCAATTCAATGAGTTGGACCTTGGTTGGATCGATTTGGCTCAAGGCCTCCAGCGCGCTGTCGAGCTCGATCAATTCCGGACTGCCGATGCCCACCCACGCAAGGTCTTCGCTCAGCGGGATGTGTTGGGCGGTCCCCCCGTGTCTTTGCGCCTGGTGGCCGCGGGCATGGTCAATCAGAATCCTTCGCATCACCTTCGCGCAGAAGGTGTAGAAATGGACCCGGTCGTCCCAGTCCGCTTTCCTCTGGTTCCGCAGACGCAGGTACAGCTCGTGGACCAGCGAGGTCGCCTGCATCACTCCGGGATCCTTTTCCCGGCGAATATAGGCAGCGGCTACCTCCCGCAGATGCGGGTAGACCAGTGGTACGAGCTGCTCAAACGCCTCCGGCTCCCCGTTCTTCCATTTGGCCAGGAGCAGCGTGATCTCGCCGGGTTGGGTTTCCATTGGGATCCCCATGAGGGTTGGGATCTTTGGATCGTCTATCGGATGAGGGTGATCGTCTTCAGCTTACGGAGGTCCTCAATTCAACAGGTGCCGTTCCGCGTCCCCAAAAAATAACTGAGTCATCTCGATTCCAGTCTGCGCCGTCTGGAGTGAAGCCGCACGAAAAATCGTCCTTCCCGGCGATCTTGTGGATTTTTTCTAACCCCCCAAACCCTGGAGGCAATATGGGAAACAGCCCCGATCGGTCACTCTTTTCTGGTGCGCGATGTCTGGGAGCCGCGACCTTCACGCTGCTGATGATGGCCTGCGGCGGCGGCGGTGGCGGGTCAACCACCCCTCCCCCGCCGGCGACCTACACTGTGACCTACAACGGCAACACCAACACCGGCGGCAGTGCGCCGATCGATGCCAAAACCTACTCGCAGGGGGCGACGGTCACGGTGCTTGGGAATACGGGGAACCTCGTGAAGACCGGAGATTCCTTCACGGGTTGGAAAACGGTGGCGAGCGGGACCGGCACGCTGTACACAGCTGACGAGACCTTCACCATGGGCACGGCCAACGTGACTCTGTACGCCCAGTGGACCGCCAACGCCACTCTCGGTTATGCCTACGTGGCGAACTCCAATGGTGGTGGTCAGGGCACCATCTCCCAGTACTGGATCGCCTCTAACGGAGCGCTCGTCCCCATGTCGACGCCCAATGTGGCGACCGGCGGAAACAACTCCCAATACCTCTCGGCGGACTCGGCGGGCAAGTACCTCTACGTCTCGAACGTCTCGTCCAACAACATTGGCATGCTCACCATCGACCAGACGAGCGGGGGGATCGCGCCGATGTCTCCGGCGACGGTCCCGTCGTCGTCGGGTGGCACCCTCTTCTACCCGTTCGGCAGCGCGGTCCATCCCAGCGGGCAGTGGTTCTACGTGACGAACGACCAGCAAGGCACCGTTTCCCAGTTCACGATTGGCGCGACCGGCGGGCTCGGGTCCATGGTCAGCACCGTCCTCCCGTCGCCGGAAGGCAGCCAGGCCGTCGCCCCGTACGCCTTGGCGATCGTGCCATCCGGCAAGTACGCCTTCGTGGTGTGCCAGATCGGCAACAGCACGGCCCACGGCACCATCTACCAGTTCGCCATCAACGGTACGACCGGAGCGCTCTCGTCGAACGGCTACGTGCGGACCGTGGATCCCTATTTTGCCTACACCACGCCTGCCACCATCAAGATCGCCTCGATCGGCTCGACCGATTACGTGTACGTCGCGAACTACCAGAAAGGGACAGTGTGGGCGTACAAAGTTCAGTCAGACGGGACGCTCGCCGAACTAGGATCGGTCAACTCGGGAGCCTCGAACACCCTCGGCCTCGCAGCCCACCCCTCGGGAAAGTACCTCTACGCGGCGGTCTACACCGGCAGCCAGAATTCGATCATCGCTCAATTCAGCATCAACCAGACGGACGGCACGCTCTCCGCCATGACCCCGGCCACCGTACCGGGAGCTGGATATGGCTCCGCAAGAATCGCGGTCGAGTCCTCGGGCAAGTACGCCTACGTGACGAGCGGCGATACCGGCTGGGGTAGTACCTACGTCACCCAGTACACGATCGACCAGACGACCGGAGCGCTCACGCTCATGAGCAATCCAACGGTCCAGGCGGGATTTGGACCCAGCGAAATCATCACGGTCGGGAAATAGCTCTTGAAAGTGCCATTCACTCGGATCTGTAGTTGAGATGAGTGGCTGACCACAGGCAGTGAGGGCGGACCGGAGTGGTTCGCCCTCGCTCGTTCAGTTGACCCTGCTGGGGGAATGCAGTCCCCGCCAGTTGGCCACCAAGCGAATCAGCCTTCCGCCGAGGCCGCCATTAGGGCTGCCCACAGGGCTTCGACATGCCGCCGCTCGGTGGTCTCGGCGCCGATGCTCACGCGGAGCATCTGCCTGCCTTTGAGCATGGATGGGGTGAGATAGGCCTTGCCGCCCTCGTTGATCCGGCGGGCGATGTCTAGGTTGTGGGCGGCTAGCTCGGCCTCGCTGAGGCCGAGTTGGGTGTGACGGAGGCACACGGTCTGCAGCGGCACGGGGGCCAGGCGCTCCCAGTCCTGGGCGGCGTCCACTTGTTCTTTAAGCCATTGGGCGTTTTCGAGGTCCCGGTGCAGGCGGGCCTGCAGGCCTTCGACACCCACGTCCATGAGGTAGAACCAGAGCTTCAGGGCCCGGAAGCGGCGGCCCAACTGGATGTGCCAGTCCCGGAAGTTGCTCACCTGGCCGTCCTGGGCCGTGCGCAGGTAGCTGGGGTTGGTGCTCATGACGCGGATGAGGTGCTGGGGATCGCGCACGTAATAGGCGCTGAGGTCGAAGCCCACGCCCATCCACTTGTGGGGGTTGAACACGAGGCTGTCGGCGCGCTCCACGCCCGCCCACATCCAGCGGCACTCGGGCAGCACCATGGCCGTGCCCGCCAGGGCGGCGTCAACGTGCAGCCATAGCCCGTGCTGCTCCGCGAGATCGGCCATGGCAGTCACGGGATCGAGGGCCGTGGTGCCCGTGGTGCCCACAGTGGCCACCAGCGCGCAGGGCCGCAGCCCGATTTCCAGATCCTTCTCGATGGCAGCCTGGAGCAGATCCAGCTGGATGGCATGGTTCTCGTCCGTGGGGATGAGCCGCAGGAAACTACGGCCGAAGCCGGCCAACAGGGCGGCTTTCTCGATGGAGCTGTGGCCCTGGTCCGAGGCGTAGACCACCAGGGGCGCCTCGCCGCTCTGGAGCCCTTCGCCGTCCTGGGCGTAGCCGGAGACCTTCTCCCGGGCGCAGAGCAGGGCCGTGAAGGTGGCGGTGCTGGCGGTGTCGTGGATGACGCCGGTGAAGGCGGGGCTCAGGCCCACCATCTGGCGCAGCCAGTCCATGACCACTTCTTCCACTTCCGTGGCGGCGGGGCTGGTCTGCCAGCTCATGCCCTGGGCGCCGATCCCCGAGGCGGCAAGGTCGCCGAGGATTGAGGCGTAACTGGTATTGCTGGGGAAGTAGGCGAAAAAGGATGGATGATTCCAGTGGGTGATGCCGGGCATGATGTCCCGCTCCAGGGCCGCCAGGGCCTGGGCCATGCGGCCACCCTGCTGGGGTGGGTGATCGGGGAAGGCAGCCCGGATCTCGCCCGGCTGAACCCGACTCATCACGGGAAGGCGCTCCAGACCTTCGCGGTAGTCCGCGATCCAGTCCACGAGCTGGTAACCGAGGCGGCGGAAGTCTTGGGCGTCCATGGTTCCAAGTTTGGCTGGAACCAGGTCGCTGCGCGACCTGGTTATGTGAAAAGCGGTGCCCGGTGGTCAGAGCGGCCTGGTCGTACCTGCTACTGCACCAGATCATCTGGGCGGGGTTTCTGGAACCGTTTCCCAAGGATCCAATAGATGGAAAGGTAGACCACAAACCAGACGGAGAGATCAACCACCCAGCCCACCAGGTTGCGCAGGTCTCGAATGGGATTGAAGCCGCAGAGCCGATAAATCACATGAATGAGCAGGTAGGCAGTGATGGCGGACCAGAACACTCGCATCCCTTGCGACATTAATCCTCCAATGGGCCAGAACGCCCCCAACCATTTCAACCTGCCGGATCTGAATTCGGCTCGTATCGCAGCAGGTCCCCGGGCTGGCAATCCAGTTCGCGGCAGAGGGCTTCGAGCGTGGAAAAACGGACGGCCTTGGCCTTCCCCGTCTTCAGGATAGACAGGTTCGCCGGCGTCAGGTCCACGCGCTCTGCCAGGTCCCCCAGCTTCATCTTGCGCCGGGCGAGTTCCACGTCGAGGGTCACGATGATCGGCATGGGAATGTCCTCAGATGACCAGTTCCTGCTCGGTTTTCAGACGGAACCCTTCTTCCAGGGCGAAGGCGATGAGCAGCAGCACGCCACCGAAGAAAAGGTTGCCCAAAGCCGAAGTCGCCATGTTCGACCAGGGGTGGACCGCCTGGGCGGTCAAGGCCTGCGCGAGCCGGGCCATAACCCACAGGATGAGCAGATCCACGGGCACCATGACCACCTGGATCCAGCCCAGGAAGCGCAGCATCCGGATGCTTTCCGGAGAGAAGGCTTCGCCCGCCTCGAACTGATGTAACAGACGGATCAGGGCGCCGAGCGAGAGCGTGATGACGATCCAGTAAGGGGCCAGAAAGGTCAGGAGGAAGGCCTTGAGCATCCAGCCGGTGTGCGCCGCGCTGAATCGCAGTCCTTCCTGGCCGAACTGGCGCAGGAGGTGGTTGCCGAGGTCCAGGCTCGCCTCCTTCATGAAGAGCACCCCCGGAAGGAAGAGCAGGGTGAGGGTGTTGAGGGCGAACAGCACAGAGGTGAATCTCCGTAAGACCCTGCTCAGACGCTGCATGCGGTTCATGGGGAAACTCCTTGCCCTGAAGCTTGATATCGCCAGATTGAATGTCAACATAAAAATATTGATAAACAATAAATAACAATTGATCAACAATGTAATTACGTTTTGTCTTTTTTGTTTGCTTTCTCATCTTGAAATCATAAAATGATATCAAAGAGAGGTTCCATGTTCAGCACCACGCTCCGCCTCGACGATGACCTTGGACGCTTCCTCCGCGAAGTCGCTGAAGCCCATGCCCTGAGTGTGAACGGCTGGTTGGCGGAACTGCTGCGCCGGGAACAGGCGGCGGTCGTTCGGCGCCGACTGGCAACGGACTGGGCCGCCTATGGCCAGGACGCCGAGGCCCAGGACGTGGGCTATGCCTTCGCGGCCCAGGCGGAAGTGGCGGCCGAACCCCGACGGCGCAGCTACCGTGCGCGGAAGGCTAAATGACCGGCGAGCTCCCGCACTGCAATCGGGGCGAGATCTGGCTGCTGGACTGGAATCCCAAGCGCGGTTCGGAGCAGGGCGGCTTCCGACCGGGGATCATCGTCCAGTCCAACCTCGGTAACCATGCAGATGGCGCCCGCACCACCGTGGTGGTTCCCCTTACGACCCAAGGCCGCGCCTACGTCTTTTACATCCCGCTCCCAAAAACCTCGGACAACGGCCTGCCCGCCGACTCCTGGGCTAACGCCACCCAGGTCTTCACCGTGGACAAGTCCCGGCTGGCCAAGCGCCTCGGCCAAGCTACATCAGCCCAGATGAAGGCACTGGCGTTGGCCCTGACTCGCATTTTAGAAATCTAGCAAAATCGCGCAGCGGTTTTGCTAGTGATGCGACTTCGGCGTGGGAACCGCTGACACCGGCTTGAAGAACTGCACCTTGCCGCTGGCCAGGTTGTAGAGGGCGGGCACGATCCAGACCTTTTCGGTGGCCGCGAGGTCGTGGAGCAGGGAGGACCGGTCGAGCAGGACCTGGGCCTGGCGGCGGGCGTTGACCTCCTCCAGGCGGGCCCCGTAGGCTTTCCCGTCCTCGTTGGGATCCTGCGGCGTACTTTCCAGCAAGCCCGCCATGCCTGCCTGGAGAGCCCAGAGGTTGCCGGGCAAGGGCTTGCCGTTGGCCTCGCGCAACGCCTTCACGGCACCACAGCTGGTGTGGCCCATGACGACAACCAGCTTCGAGCCTAGGTGCTCGGCGGCATATTCCGCTGAGGCGATGCCCTGGAGGTCCGGTGCGTTGCCCGCTTCGCGGATGGTGAAGAGGCGGCCCGCCTCCTGGTCGAAGAGCAGGGCGTCGGGCACCCGGCTGTCGGAGCAGGTGATGACCACGGCGAAAGGGGCCTGCCCGCTGGTGAGGGCGGCGCGCATGGCGGCGTCGTGGGCGGTGTCGATGGTGCGGGTTCGTTTCCCTGCAATGAAGCGGGCGTTGCCGGCGCTGAGTTCAGCGAGGGCGCTGCCAGGATTCTCCGGGGCATCGGTCGTGGCAGGTGGACCATGGGTTTCCGACGCTGGAGTCGTGGCACGAGCTTTGGCCTTGGTGGCCGGGGCGGCATGTTCCTGGGCCAGCAGGGCGAAGGCAGTGACTGCGAATATCAGGGGCAGCGGTCGCACGGGAACTCCAGGCGGTTGTCTCTGGATCGGAATCGGGGCCCGGGTGCATGAATCACGGGTAGAGATTAGGCTGCTATCTAGGCGGAAACATGAAGCTGGTGCTGGTGGCGATCCACATCGAACCCTCTTCCCGGGCTCTGCCCCTGGGACCCTCGATGCTGGCATCGGTGCTCAGGCACGCCTTCGGAGGGGCCATCCAGACCCGGGTGGTGGATGCCTTCGCGGTGGAACCTGCGGCAGTCTGCGCGGCCAGGATCCTGGCCTCGGATCCCGAACTGGTTGGGTTTTCCATGTATGTCTGGAACCGCGGCCAGACCCTTGAGATCGCAGCGTGCCTCAAGGCCGCTCGGCCAGACATCATCATCTTCGCCGGCGGGGCGGAGGCCACGGCCGACAGCGATGGCGTCCTGGCCGATCCTTCCATGGATTTCGTGCTGCCGGGAGAGGGAGAAGACCTCATCGTCGAGGCCATGCAGCGCCTCCTCCGGGGGGACCCGCCCCAGGCCCTGGCAGGTTGGGCGCAGCCTTCCCCAGTGAAGGACCTGACCCGCCTGCCCTCACCCTATCTGGATGGCACCCTGCGGCCCGAGGACTACGGCGGCGCCCTTTGGGAGCTCTCCCGGGGCTGCCCCTTCACCTGTGATTTCTGCTTTGAAGCCCGGGGCGCGGCTGGCACCCGCCGGATTTCCCAGGCCAGGGTGGAGGCCGAGCTGGAGCTGTTCGAGGCCCGGGGCATCCGCGAGGTCTTCGTCCTGGATCCCACCTTCAACTACCACAAGGCCCAGGCCAAGCAGGTGCTGCGCCTCATCGCCGAGAAGGCGCCCAGCACCCACTTCTTCTTCGAG
>CAIQPH010000173.1 GCA_903873655.1 uncultured Holophagaceae bacterium
AGTGGGCCACCTGGGAGGTCTTCCGCGAACTGGACCAGAAGGGGCTGATGATGTATGGGCAGATGACCGCCGGCAGCTGGATCTACATCGGCTCCCAGGGCATCGTGCAGGGCACCTACGAGACCTTCGCCGAGGCGGCCCGCCAGCACTTCAAGGGCACCCTGGCTGGCACCTGGACCCTTACCGCCGGCCTGGGCGGCATGGGCGGTGCCCAGCCCCTGGCGGTCACCATGAACGGTGGGGTGGCTCTCTGCGTCGAAGTGGATCCAACCCGCATCCAGAAGCGCATCGATACCCGCTACCTGGACGAGTGGACCGACAGTCTCGACACTGCCCTGGCCCTGGTACACCAGTACGTGGATGCCAGGGAGCCCCGCAGCATCGGCCTGCTGGGCAACGCAGCAGAGCTTCTGCCTGAGATCCTGAAGCGTGGTCACAACCCCCAACTCGTCACCGACCAGACCTCGGCCCACGACGAATACAACGGATATATTCCCGCCGGCCTCTCGCTGGAACAGGCTGCCCTGATGCGCCGGGAACAGCCTGAAGCCTACGTGCAGCGGGCCCTCGCCTCCATGCGGACGCACGTGGAAGCCATGCTCGAGTTCCAGCGCCGGGGCTCGGTGACCTTCGACTACGGCAATAACATCCGTGCTCAGGCCCAGCGCGCCGGCTGTGAGAACGCCTTCGGCTTCCCGGGCTTCGTGCCTGCCTTCATCCGTCCTCTCTTCTGCAAAGGCATCGGCCCCTTCCGCTGGGTGGCACTCTCGGGCGATCCCGAAGACATCGCCGTCACGGATGCCGCCATGGTCGAGCTGTTTCCCGAGAACGCGGGCATGATCCGCTGGTTGAAGGCCGCCCGGGAGAAGATCGCCTTCCAGGGCCTGCCGGCCCGCATCTGCTGGATCGGCGCCGGGGAGCGCCACCTGGCGGGCCTGAAGTTCAATGAACTGGTGAGGACTGGGAAGGTGAAGGCCCCCATCGTCATCGGCCGGGACCACCTGGACAGCGGCAGCGTGGCCAGTCCTAACCGCGAGACCGAGGCCATGAAGGACGGTTCGGATGCGGTGTCGGACTGGGCCTTCCTCAACGCCATGACCAGCGTGGCGGGAGGAGCGTCCTGGGTGAGCATCCACCATGGTGGCGGCGTGGGCATGGGCTACAGCCAGCACGCCGGCGTAGTCATCGTGGCCGATGGCACGGAACGCGCCGACCGCTGCCTCGCCCGGGTGCTTTGGAATGATCCCGCCACCGGCGTCTTCCGGCACGTCGATGCCGGTTACGAATCTGCCCGCGAACACGCAGAATCCATCGGGTTGCACATCCCCATGAAAGGCTGACCTTGTCCCGCCCTTGCCCCTGCACATCCAAGAAGCCCTATGACCGCTGTTGTGGCCCCTTCCACACGGGCGCCGCGGTGCCTGAGACCGCCGAGCTGTTGATGCGTTCGCGCTTTTCCGCCTACGCGCTCACCAAGGTTGACTACTTGATTTCAACCCGCCCTGAGGCCAAGCGGGCAGACGAAGATCGTGCTGAACTTGAGCAATACTGCAAGTCCGTCAATTGCGTAAGCCTCAAGATTGTCGGCAAGGAGAAAGGTGGGAAGGCCGATGAAACTGGCCTTGTCACTTTCCACGCAAGTATCCAGGCCAACGGGCGGCGCAGCCTTCACATCGAGACCAGTTCCTTCGCGCGGGAGCGAGGGAACTGGGTCTATGTGGATGGGGTGGTGAAGGGATAGATTGGTTTATATTGAATTAGTGGATGCCGAAATTTTAGGACCTAGGCCTAAATTCCGATACTCCCTTTGAGGTCCTGCATGAATGGCGAGCCAATGACCTATCGTCGTGCCGATCACGGGGCCAGGATCCTCGTGGTCGATGACGATCCGCTGGCGCGCCGGAGCATCCGGGCCATGCTGGAGCGCGGCCACTACAATGTGGAGGCGGCGGAGGGGGGCCTGGAAGCCCTTGCGCTGCTGGCAACCTACAACCCAGACCTTCTCCTTCTGGATATCCAGATGCCCGGCATGGATGGTCTGGAGGTCTGCCGCCGGGTCCGTGCCCTGCCGGACGGCGATCTGCTGCCCATCCTGTTCCTGACTGGCGATGAAAGCCCGGATATCCATGCCCAGGCATTCCAGGCCAAGGGCGATGACTTCCTGCGAAAACCCGTCCTCTCAGGGGAACTGATTGTCAGGATCCGCAGCCTCATGCGGCTCAAGCGTCTCCAGGCGGAAGTCATGGCCGAGCGGGACAACCTGATGGATCTCCAGAAACAGCGTGAGCAGCTCTTCGAATTCATCGTGCATGACCTCAAGAATCCCCTGTCGGCCATCCAGATGGGTCTGGAGATCCTCGATGCCAGGGATGAGGCCAACCCTGGTTCCCGGACCCAGCTTCATCGTCTCAGGGATACGGCGCGCTCCATGGGAAGAATGATCGAGAACATCCTGGATATCGGGCGCGCTGAACAAGTTGGACTAGAGCTCCACAGGACGTGCATTCCGCTCACCAGTTGGCTTCCCACCCTGCTCAAAGAGGTGGAGTCCCAGGCCCACCATCGGAACCATCACCTGTCCTGGGACTGCCCAGCCGATCTGGAGGTGGAGGCCGACCAGGAATTCCTCGGCAGGCTTGTGCTGAACCTCCTCGACAACGCGCTGAAATACTCTCCTTCCGGCAGCAGTACCCGGATCGAAGCCCGCCTGGCAGAAAAGGGCGTGCGTTTCGAGGTGCGCGATCAGGGCCGAGGCATCCCAGAACATCTGCGCGGACAGATTTTCGAGAAATTCGTGCGCCTGGAGGGAAAAGGGCACGGCACCCGTTCAGGTTCAGGCCTCGGCCTCGCCTTCTGCCAACTGGTGGCCGAGGCCCATCAAGGACGAATCTGGGTGGAGGAGAACCCACCTCAAGGCAGTGTCTTCGTGCTGGAGATTCCTGCGCTCACAACTTAAACAGCGGCGTCAATGCAGCCCGGGATCCTTCTCACCTGCCGTGACGGCGATGGTCATGTGATTCTGCTTGGGCGGCAAGGGACACGTCGCGAAGAGCGTGAAGGCGCAGGGTGGATTGACGGACCGGTTGAAGTCCAGGATCACTCGGCCCTCTTTCGGCATCTCTGCGTAGAGGAACCGACCTGCGGGGTAGGTCCCGTGGGCGCTGGTGGCGTCCTTGAAGATCAGGAAGAGTTCCGGATGCTCCGGATCCTCGATCATGGGTTCCAGGGTGACCTCACGAGCGTCCACCTTGAACCGCAGCAGCCCCGGGGCTGTCATGGGCTCTGTGGAACCAAGGACCGTGGGGATGTGACGGATCTTCGGGCTGGCATAGGGGAGGAACTCGGCTTCCACTCGCCAAGCTGGATCCACAGGGTATCGCGGCACACCATGGAATTCCTTGCGGGTCGGGGCCTCAGGGTCCTTGATGCGGATCCCGAACCGGTCCCCCCGGCGAATCACGTAGAAACGCACCCGACCCGCCTGGAGGAGGTCGGGCTTCCCATCTGCATCGGACGCCAGGGTGGCCTCGATCGCCGGCTTCCCGTTGAGGAGGATGCCGCTGCCGGGCAACGGCCGGAAACGCACGGTCGTGCCGTCCAGAATGAACAGACCCGCCTTGGTGGGGGCAGCCCAGTCCGGCAACAACACGGTGGATTCCGGAGCCGACCCCAGCGTGTTTTCGCCGGGCTTCAGCCAGTCCCGCCCGATGAGGCTCAGCCAGCCTTCCTCCGCGGCAAGTCGAGTGATGCGCTGGGCATGCCAGGCATCCACTGATTTGACGTAGGCATCCTGTGCCGCTGCAGTTGGACCAAGCAGAATGACGGAAGCGAGAACAAGCTTATTCATCTATATTCGTACCTTCATGGCTTTGCGGTGGACCTGTCTCCTGAACTCGTTCCTCTACTCGTGGTTCGACCTTGTGCCCTCTGAGCATCCGCAGGCCAAAGATGACGGCGCCCACCAGGATGAAGCTGTCCGCGAAGTTGAAGGTCCAGTAGTGCCAGGCTCCGAAGGCGAAGTCGAGGAAGTCCACCACGGCACCGCGGAAGTAGCGGTCCAGACTGTTTCCCAGGATCCCGCCCAGGATGAACCCGAGGGCAACCCGATCCCAGTTGGCCGCGCTCTTCTCAAGGAACATCTGGCCGATGATGACCAGGGCCGCCACGGCCGCCACGGTGAAGAGGATGACCCGCGCCAGAGAGGGAAGCCAGGTGAGGCTGCCGAAGATGGCGCCCCGGTTGAAACCGACCGTGAGATAGAAGAAGCCCTTGATGACAGGCCGCGATTCACCCTCGGCCAGGAGCTTCAGGATCCAGGCCTTGCTGCCGAGATCCAGCGCCAGTACGCTCGCGGGAAGCAGGAGCCAGAATAAGCGACGCACTAGGCACCCGCCACTTCAGCGCAACGGACACAAAGCGTCGCGTCCTCGCCTCGGCCATGACCGCCCTTGTGGTTCCAGCAGCGGGGGCACTTCTGCCCCTGATGGGTGGTGACCTCGACGACGGGGCTGCTGCCTGCGCTCGAATCTGCGATTCGAGCGATAGATGAAACCACGAGAAGGTCGTCCAGGGATTCTCCGATGCTGTCCAGCTGATCCCATTCGGCTTGATCCTTCAATGTAATCTGGACCGCCGCATCCAGGCTCGTGCCGATGGTCTTGGCAGCCCGGTGCGGTTCCATCGCCGCCTGCACCGCTCCTCTTACCTCCCACAGCCTTTCCCAAGCTTTGTCTTTTCCTAAATCAGCGGCGGAGCCGCTGAGCAAGGGGAACCTTTGTTCATGCACGCTGCCAGAACAACCGGGGATCTGCTCCCAGGCTTCGTCGGCGGTGTAGCTCATGACCGGCGCCAGAAGGGTGCACAGGCCCTGGGCCAGCTCCCAGCAGGCCTGGCGGCAGCTGCGGCGGCGTGATGAATCGAGGGCGTCACAGTAGAGGCGGTCCTTGATGATCTCGAAATAGCGGCTGGAGAGCTCCAGCTGACAGAAGCCGTGGATGGCTTGGGTGGCGCGGTGAAACTCGAAACGGGTGTAGGCATCCCGGGCTTCGGCGGTGGAGCGGGCGAAGGCATCGAGCACCCAGCGGTCCAAGGGTGCAAGGTCTCCGGATGCCACGGAATCCATGGCGGGATCGAAGTCCGCCAGAGCGCCCAGCAGGAAGCGCAGGGTGTTGCGGATCTTGCGATAGGCGTCGGCGCTGCGGTCGAGGATCTCTTTGGAGATGCGGATGTCCTCGCTATAGTCGCAACTGGCGGCCCACCAGCGCAGGATGTCGGCGCCCAGCGTCTTCAGGATCTCCTCGGGCGTGATGACATTGCCCAGGCTCTTGGACATCTTCTGGCCCTTACCGTCCAGCACGAAACCGTGGGTGACCACCTGCTTGTAGGGCTTGGTGCCCGTGGCGGCCAGGTTAAACAGCAGGGAGCTATGGAACCAGCCCCGGTGCTGATCCGAGCCCTCAAGATAGATGAACTGCCCGTAGTCGGAGCGCTTCAATTCGGGGTGCGACTCGCATACGACCGAGGCACTCACGCCGGAATCGATCCACACGTCGAGGATGTCCGTCTCCTTCAGGAACGCCCTGGAGCCGCAAGGGCACTGAGCCCCGGCAGGAACCAGGCTCTCCACCGGCAGCTCCCCCCAGGCTTCGATGCCGCCCTGCTCGATGGCAAGCGCCGCGGTTTCGAAGATGGAGTCAGCCACCAGTGGCTCGCCGCAGGATTCGCAGCGCAGCACGGTGATGGGCGTGCCCCAGGCCCGCTGGCGGCTGATGCACCAGTCGGGTCGACCCGCGATCATGGCGTGGATGCGGTTCTGACCCTGGGCGGGTACCCATTGCGTCTGCTCGACGCCCTCGATGCCGAGCTCCCGCAGGCTGCGCCCCTGGCCGACCAGCTCCGAATCCATGGTGATGAACCACTGTTCTGTGGCGCGGAAGAGAATGGGCGTCTTGGTCCGCCAGCAGTGGGGATAACTGTGCGTCAGGGTCTCTTCGTGGAGCAGGCTCCCCTCGCGTCTCAGGCGATCCACCACCACCGCATTGCAGTCGAAGATGTTCTTCCCCTCAAGTTCCGGATCGTTCACGGTCGGCAGGAATTTGCCATCAGGGCCGACGAGTTGGAGCAGGCCCAGGTGGTGGGCCAGGTTGAAGTCGTCCACCCCATGATCAGGCGCAGTGTGAACCAGGCCTGTGCCGGTGTCCGCGGTGACGTAGTCAGCCAGAAGGATGGGACTTTCCCTGGGAATCCAGGGATGCTGAGCCACCAGGGTCTGAAATTCCTTCCCTCTGCGGATCTCCACCGTATGAAGATCGGTGCCCAGCTTCTGCGCGAACTCCTTTCGCAGGGTGACGGCCACGATGAAGTGGCGGTCCCCGGCACGAACCACGGCGTATTCCAGGTCAGGGTGCATCGCCACGGCCTGGTTGCTGGGCAGGGTCCATGGTGTGGTGGTCCAGATGGGCACGAACAGCGGCGTGGGCAGTTCCAGGTGCTTGGCTCTGGCATCGGCCACAGGGAAGGCCACGGTGATGGCGGGACTGGTCCGGTCGGCGTACTCGACCTCGGCCTCGGCCAGGGCCGTGCGGGCACCATAGCTCCAGTGGACGACTTTCAGCTTGCGGGTGACGCTGCCGCTCTTGAAGAGTTTCGCCAAGTGGCGCACGGTTTCCGCCTCGTAGAGGGGATCCATGGTCACGTAGGGCTTCTCCCACGCGCCGAGCACGCCCAGGCGCTGGAAGGCGAGGCGCTGCGTATCGATCCACTTCTGGGCATAGACCCGGCATTTCTGCAGGAAATCCGCCCGGGTCATCTCGCGGCGCTTGGGCCCAAGATCTTTTTCGACGGCATGCTCGATGGGCAGTCCATGGCAGTCCCAGCCCGGCACGTAGGGAGATTCGAAACCCTCCATCCAGCGCGACTTCACCACCACGTCCTTGAGGATCTTGTTGAGGGCGTGGCCCATGTGGATGGCGCCATTGGCATAGGGGGGGCCGTCATGCAGCACCTCGCGGCCATTGCCTTTCCCAGCGGCGTTGTCGGCTTTGCGCCTGGCTTCGATGCGGTGGTAGAGGCCTTCAGCCTTCCAGCGCTCCAGTCGCTTGGGCTCGCGCTGCGGCAGATCCGCCTTCATGGGAAAGTCGGTCCTGGGCAGGAAGACAGAGTACTTTTTAACCGGAGCTTGCTCGCTCATCGGCGCCCTCGTGCGTCGGGGGGCGCACCCAAGCGCCCCGGGGTTGATCGATCAGTTCACCATGCCGAAGGGTCCGTCACAAGTGAAAGGGCTCAGCCTAAATGGCTTGGCGGCCAATGGCCGCCAAGTAGGCCGCGCTTCGGCGCGGTGCATCTACGGAAGACTAAGGACTTCAGAGCTGGCTGGTGCAGTGCTTGCAGCGGGTGGCTTTGAGAGGCACCTGTTCCAGGCAGGCGGGGCACTCCCTGGTCGAAGGGGCAGGCGGCGCCTCTCCCTTCTTATTGATGAACTTGCCCAGGAACTTGACCAGCACCAGGAAGATCACCAGGGCGATGATCAGGAAGTTGATCGTGGCGCCGAGCACTGCGCCGATGCGGAACTTGCCGAGGACCCACTCCTCCCACTTGATGTTGGCGGGGAGCACATAGGTCACCAGGGGCATGACGATGCCGTCCACGAAGGCGGTTACGATCTTGCCGAAAGCACCACCCACGACCACGGCCACCGCCAGGTCGATGACATTGCCTTTCATGATGAAAGCCTTGAACTCCTCTTTCATGGACATGGCTTTCCTCCAAAATAAGGGCGGGGGCCCGAAGCCCCCGCCGAATACAGACTCATCTACTTGGCGACTTTCTTGGCGGGCTTCTTGGGCGCCGGCGCGACCGTGGTATCGACAACGCCTGTCTCAGTCTTGCGGACTTGGGCCTTGCCGTCGTTGACCTTCACGTCGATCTCCACGCGGCGGTTTTTCGCCTGCCCTTCCTTGGTCTTGTTGTCGGCGATGGGCTTATCAGGACCCATGCCCACCGTGCTGATCCTGGAGGCAGGAATGCCGGAATCAACCAGGACATTGGCCACGGCATCAGCGCGGAGCTTGGACAGGGTCTTGTTCAAGGCCTTGCCGCCCACTGATGAGGTATGCCCACTGATGACCAGTGAGTAGCTCCCCTGGTAGGACTTGAGGCCACCTGCGACCTTCTGGATGGCGGCCGCAGCATCGGGGCCGAGTTCGGCCTTGCCGTTGGCGAAGTGCAGGACCGCCTCGTCCAGCACGATCTTGGCGGGAGGAGGTGGCGGTGGCGGCGGTGGAGCAGGCGCAACGGCCTCCTTGACGGGCTCGGGTGCTGGAGCCGGGGGAGGCGGCGGAGGCGGTGGCGGTGGGGCCACGGGTTCGGGCTTGGGCTCCGGTGCGGCAGGCGCGGGTTCCGGCGCAGGCGCCGGAGCGGCCTTCTTGGCGCCGCCCCAGGTGTAGCCCAGGCCAAGTGTGACCATGAAATCAGTCAGATGGTTGCTGCTTGCCAGGGGGGTCCGGACCGCCTTGGCGCTCAGGTCCAACAGGAAGTTTTCCGCGGGCTTGCCCATGAGGCCGAGTCCAGCGTGATAGTTGAACCGGGTGTCACTGCTGGTCTTCAGTGAGTAGGGCGCGTCCAGGCTGGTTCCGCCCAATCCGGCAGCCAGATAAGGGTACCAGTTGTCGGCGCCGGGACGAAGATTGTAGAGCCCGGAAATCAGCAGATGTGTTTCCTTCCCCGAAGCAACGTTCGGCGGCGGGTTCTTATCGTATTTGAGATCGTTCTGAAGGAGCCGGAGGTCCAAACCCCAAGAGTCGGTGTACCAGTGGCCCACGCCCAGTCCAAAGTGCATCGCCTCTTTCAGGTTGGCCCCACTTTTCCAACCCGTCTCGCCCAATTCGGCAGCCACCCAGGCGGTGCCCTGCTGGGCGGAAAGAGTCAGGGCGGTTCCCACGAGCAGGATTGGCAGAATTCTCTTCATAAGCCCTCCAGGCTTGAGGTATGACCTCTGGCACACGCTAACCCAGAAAGGAGGGTCTTTGCAACTGAATTTCAGGCTTCTGCCGCCTCCACCGTCACCAGCGATGCTCCCGTTTCCACGGCGGCGCCCTCCTGCACATGCACGGTCTTGACGGTCCCGGTGGTGCTGGTCTTCAGCTCGTCCTGCATCTTCACGGCCTCCATCACGAGGAGCGTCTGGCCCTCCTGGACTTGGTCCCCGGCCTTGACGAGCAGCTTCACGATCTTCCCGGGCATGGGCGACATGAGGAGGCCGCCTCCGCTGCCAGTGCTACCGGTCCCCGAAAGCAGGGCGCGCCGGGGATCGACGAGGGAGAATGCGTAGGCCCCATCATAGAGCATGGCGCTATAGGCGTGCGCCTCGGGATCCGCGGACTTGGCCTTGTCCAGCCGGACCTCGACCGAGCGGCCATCCAGGAGAATGGAATAGCAGCCGGGTTCCAACTCGAGAATGTCGATGGTCTGGCTCTGCCCTTCCCAGACCAGCGTGGTCACGCCGTCCTGGCGGAGCAATTCCACGTCATGCTGGTTCTTGCCGAGGATGAGTGTGCGTTTCATGGATGAATATCTCCTCAGCTACAAGCGGTTGAGCCGGCCCCATTGTTTCCAGGCGTCGGGCTTGCCATCCCCATTGGCCGCAGGCTAGGTGGCCCGCCGCTGCTCGGTTTCGAGCTCATGGAGCATGGCAACGGCCACGGCAAATTTCAGGTCTGGCCCCTGTTCTTTCCGTTTCCAGAAGGGCTTGTCGAGGATGCCCGTGTGCAGGGCCCCCTCGCGGAAGGGGGCGTAGTCCATCAGCGCCTCGTGGAAGGCGATGTTGTGGCGAATGCCCCCGATGCGGTACTCGGTCAGGGCTCCGCGCATGCGCTCGATGGCCTCCAGTCGGGTGGAGCCCCAGGTGCTCAGCTTGCTGATCATGGGGTCATAGAACATCGGGACCTCGGCCCCTTCGTAAACGCCGCTGTCGTCGCGCACATTGCGCCCGCTGGGCGTGCGCAGGAAGGTGATCCGACCTGGGCTCGGCATGAAGTTCTTGTCGGGGTCCTCGGCATAGACGCGGCATTCCATGGCCCAGCCATTGAGGGGGATCTGGTCCTGGGTCAGGGGCAGCTTCTCGCCTCGGGCTACGAGGATCTGCCACTTCACGAGATCGAGACCCGTGATCCATTCAGTGACGGGATGTTCCACCTGCAAGCGGGTGTTCATCTCCAGGAAGTAGAAGTTGCGGTCCGCGTCCGCCAGGAATTCCACGGTGCCGGCGCCCACGTAGTTCACGGCCCGGGCGACCTGGAGGGCCGCCTCGCCCATGGCCTTGCGCATCTCCGGCGTCACATGGGGACTTGGTGCCTCCTCGATCACCTTCTGATGCCGGCGTTGCACCGAGCATTCGCGCTCGTGCATGTAGACGTGATTCCCGTGGGTGTCGGAGAAGACCTGGATCTCGATGTGGCGGGGCTGGAGGATGGCTTTCTCCACATAGACGCTGTCATCACCGAAGGACGAAAGCGCCTCGCCCCTGGCCCGGGCCAGGGAGGAGGTGAACTCATCGGGATGATGCACTAGGCGCATGCCCTTGCCGCCACCGCCCATGGCGGCCTTCAGCATCACGGGGAATCCGATCTTCTTGGAGGCTTCCAGCAACGCCTCATCGCCCATGGTTTCCTGGATGCCTGGCACCACGGGGCAACCTGCCGCGATGGCCACTTCCCGGGCGGCGGTCTTCGATCCCATCTTCACGATGCAATCGGGATCGGGTCCGATGAACGTGATGCCCGCCGCCTGGAAGGCCCGCGCCGCTTCGGCATTCTCGGAAAGGAAGCCGTAACCTGGATGCACGGCGTCGGCACCGCTGCGCTTGCAGACGTCCAGGATCTTCTCGATCACCAGGTAGCTCTCCCGCGCCGGAGCGGGTCCGATGAAGTAGGCTTCAGTGGCCATCCGCACATGCAGCGCGCTGCGATCGGCCTCTGAATAGACGGCCACGGTGGGTATGCCCATCTCGCGGCAGGTGCGGATCACGCGGATGGCGATTTCCCCACGGTTGGCTATCAGGATCTTAGTCACGGGCACGAGTGAACCTCGGATTCAGGCATGATGGATGGGATGCGTCCCTTCAGGCTAGCAAATCCGGTGCTCGCGATCACCCTCAGTATGACGGCGGTCCACTGCGGACGGAAAGGCGACCCCATCCCCCGGCCTCGTGCGGCCGCCCAGGCCATGGATGTGGAACTCAACAGCCTGAGGAAGTTGAGGGTGGTGCTGCCAGTGGCGGATACCAAGGGAAATTCCCTGGTGGGGATCGAGATCGTTCGAGTCATCTACCTTGCCCTGGGACTCACCAAACCCACGCCCGAGGAGGTCTTCAGTCGCGGTGAGGTGGTGCTGGAACGCCGGCGTCCGGACCTGCCCGGACCCGGCGAGGCCTTTGTCCTGGACCTGGGTTCCCTCCAGCGTCCCCAAGGCTGGATCGTGGTCGTGGCCGTGCGCCTTGGAAATGTTCCAGGGCGCCCCAGCGAAGTGCTGCCCTGGATGGATCCGGCCCTCTGATCCCCGGGCCTGGTTTCCATCTTGAGAACGGCCCTAGTCGGGCCTGGCTTCCAGCCGCTGGGCCCACCAGTTCACCACGGCCAAGGCCAACCGGTCCTTAGGCAGTGGTCCAAGGGGCGGGTGGGCTCCCTGGGCGGTAATGGGAGTGAGCGTATTCGCCTGGGCTCCGAAGCCCCGTCCGTTCTGAACATCGTTGACCAGAACGGCGTCCAGGCCCTTCTTATTCAGCTTGGCCGTGGCATTTTTCAGGTGGTTTTGGCTTTCGGCGGCGAAGCCGATGACCCACTGGTCCGAACGGCGGGCAGCGGCGAGCTGCGCCAGGATGTCGGGCGTCCGGAGCAGCACCAGCGTCTCCGGTTCATCGCCTTTCTTCACCTTCTCGGGGGACTGCCGTTCCGGCTTTTGATCGGCCACCGCCGCGGCGGCCACCAGGCCCTCAGCATCCGCCCATCGGGCCAGACAGGCCTCCAGCATCTGCTGGGCACTGCGGACCCGGGTGGTCTCCACACCCCAGGGCGCTGGCCCGTCCCCCCCCAGTACGAGTTGCACCCTCGCCCCCGCGTTCCGGAAGGCCCGGGCGAGTTCGATGCCCATGGTGCCGGTGCTGCGGTTGGTGAGGGTCCGGACCGGGTCCAGGTCCTCCTGGGTGGGACCGGCGGTGATGAGCACCCGCCGCCCGCTGAGGGTCTGCTGCTTTGGGGCTCCGTGCATCTGGATCGCCTCGGCGATGACGGCCACTTCCGCCAGCTTCCCGGAACCTTCCTCGCCGCACGCCAGGAAACCCTCACCAGGGTCCACGACCGCATGGCCAAAGGACCGGAGCCGGGCCAGATTGGCCTGCACCGCAGGGTGCTCCCACATGCCCGTGTTCATGGCGGGGGCCCAGAGTACCGGGGCCCTGGTGGCCAGCAGCACGGTGCTGAGCAGGTCGTTGGCGAGGCCGTTGGCGGCCTTGCCCAGGATATCCGCCGTGGCCGGCACCACGGCCACCACCTCGGCCCAGCGGGCCAGTTCGACGTGCTCGATGCTGGGCTTCGCCCGCCACTCGCCCTGGTCGGGGTTGGCGCCATAGCAGGGCTCCCCGGTGAGGCTGGTGAGGGTGAGCGGCGTGATGAACCGGGCCCCGGCCTCGGTCAGGATGCAGCGGACCCGGTGGCCCAGGTTGACCAGCAGCCGGGCCAGTTCCGCGGACTTGTAGGCGGCAACACCGCCGGTGACGCCCAGGATGATCTGCATCAGATGGCTCCTATCAGCCTTTCGCTACTCCGGGAAGCCGATCGCCCGAGCTTGCCCCGCGCCATGGTCCCTCCCGGAAAACCCTTCATCCTACCTTCAATCGTTGCCCGCAACGCTCCCTGGTGTTAGACTTCCAGGCTCGGAGTGTCCATGACCCAGCGCACCATCGTTCGTGTCCCTGATGAAATCGCCAACAAGTACCGTTTTGTCGTGATTGCCGGCAAGCGCTGCGAGCAGCTGCAGCGGGGCGCCTTCCCCAAGGTCGAGGTCGTCGTGCCCGTGAACAAGCACGGCCAGGCCCAGGACGCGCCCAAGCTGGCCTCCTTCTGGGGCCAGGTGGCGGTGGCCGAAGTCGAGGAGAACCGCATCGCCTTCGAAGAGGCCGAAATTCTCACCATTGAAGACACTACGGTGGTACCCATTTCCGGGGAATGATCCTGGCAGCTTACGAAAAGGCCCCAGCTGGTGCGGGGGCCTTTTCGTAAGCTAGGAAAAATTTTACAGCGGTGGAAAATCATTGTTGCGGCAAGGCGTTCCGGGTCGCACAATTCAACGTCTGTTGAATTGAAAGCCGATGCCCCTTCCATTGCCTCCCCGTTCCCGGGGTCCGAAACCCACCAAGGTGGATCCAGATCACTTGCTGGACGCCGCCCAGGCGGTCTTCGCTCAGGACGGGCTCCGGGCGGCCAGCCTGAGGGCCATCGCCCGCCGGGCCGGCTGTGACCCGGCGCTCATTTACTACCACTTCGAAAGCAAGGAGGCCCTCTTTGCCGCACTGCTTCAGCGGCGTTTCCCGGGTGTGCTCAAGGAGGTGGAATTTCTGGCGGATGAAAAGGATACGAGATCATCGGCTCTGCGACTTTGGGAAGTCCTGCTGATCTATCGCCGCCATCTTGCTCAGGACCCTGGGATCCGCTCCCTGATCCGCGGCGAAATCGTGAAGGGCGCGGAAGGCATCACCGACCTCATCGAGGCCCAGATGCGACCCGTCATTTCGGCCATCCGCCAGGTCTTCGAGCAGGGCATCGAGCGCGGCGAACTGCGGCCCGAGCTCCATCCGCTTCTGGCCACCTTCTTTCTCGTGAAGATGCAGCTCGAAATCCTGGACGTCCTGCCCGTCCTCCTGCCCAGGCTAGCGAACATTCCCCCGGAAATGGCAGTCGGAGTGGGAATGCGGGCCTGGTTCGACCTCTTCTGGCGCGGTGTGGCCCTCGATCCCGGCGCCCCCCTGCCCGCCCTGCCCGATCCCGACACCCGCTGAGGTCCTCCATGCGAAAACACCCGCCCATGCCGATCATCCTGAAGGCTCTTGCCGGCGGAGCCTTGCTGCTCGCCAGCTCGTGTCGGAGCCACGAGAAGAACCGCCTCAGCCTCTCGGGGAACATCGAGGTGATCCAGGTGGAAGCCAGCTTCCGCGTGGCGGGCAAGGTGCTGGAACGACCCGTGGACGAAGGTCAGGTGGTCCAGGCCGGACAACTCCTGGCTCGCCTTGACGCCAAGGACCTGGAGCA
>CAIQPH010000174.1 GCA_903873655.1 uncultured Holophagaceae bacterium
CGACTGGGCGCTATTTGGCGGGGCTGACGGGGCTCGAACCCGCGACTTCCAGCGTGACAGGCTGGCACTCTAACCGACTGAGCTACAACCCCTTGCTTTATTTCACTTCACCAAGTAGCTGGTGGGCGATGACGGGCTCGAACCGCCGACATGCTGCGTGTAAGGCAGCCGCTCTACCGACTGAGCTAATCGCCCGAATCGCCGAACACAGATCCTCCCACAGGGGGTCGGAGGGGTCAAGGCCAAAGCTCTGTATTGAGGGATCTGCCTCGCTCTGGTAAGGTATTTAGACTTCCGTGCCAGGGGTTCCCGCGGACCCACGCTGGTATCGGTGTGACCCTGGCCGGACTGTCGGCCGAGGCCTTGGGATGTTTTTGGAGGGTGGCCCGTGGCGCTGCTGGAACTGGCAAATTTGACGCTCCGAACACCCGCAGGGGACGGTCCGGTCGCGCGCATCCTGGCCCAGATGCCGGATCCCATGCGCCCGGATCTGCCTGCCTTGCTGTTTGTGATCGTCCTGCTCGTAGTGCTCTATGTCTATCTCCGGGTGGTGTTCTTCAAGCCCATTACGAAGCTGATGGAAGACCGGGATCGCGATCTCGACTCCGGCGGCGATGCCAAGGCCCAGGCCGTGGCCCAGCTGGACGCCCGGCAGAAGGACTACGAGGCCCGGCTGAAGGAACTCCGTGCCCAGGCTTTCGAGGCGCGCAAGGCGCTGGCGGATGCGGCGACCCGGGAGAAGCAGCGCCTTCTCGAGGAGGCCCGCGCCAAGGCCCAGGCCGAACGGCAGGCAGCGGTGGCATCCCTGAAGGCCCAACAGGCCGCGGCCAAGCAGAGCCTGCTGACCCAGGTGGATGCTTTGGCCGAGTCCATGGCCCAGACCCTTCTGAAGCAGGCCTGAGCATGCTGAAGCTGAACCAACTCTCCCTCGCCGTCCTGCTGTCCTTCAGTTCCCTGGCGCTGGTGGGCCAGGCCCACCCGGCCACCCAGGCCACCGAGAAGCATGAGGTCCCTGCTGCCGGCCACGAGGCCCAACCCGCCCAGCACGAGGCCCAAACAGCCGGCCACGAGGGGCAATCTCCCGAGGTCCACCCTGCCGCTGAAGCCAGTCATGGTGAGGCCAGTCACGAGGCCGGGCATGGCGCAGGCCATCATGGCCCGGCCATGAAGCTGTTCGGCAAAGAATACGGGAACCTGGGCGCCTTCCTGGTCCAGCTCCTGAATTTCGCCATCTACGGTGCGGCCCTCTTCTTCCTGCTGAAGGGCGCCCTGTCCGCCATGTTCAAGTCCCGCAAGGAAGAACTGGAGACCCTGCTCTCCCAGGCGGAGAAGGACAGGGCCGAAGGCGCCGCCCAGATGAAAGCCATGGACCTGAAAATGGCTGGGCTCGAGGGCGAGATGGCCGCCATTCTCGACCGGGCCAAGGACGATGCAGAGGCTGAAAAACAGCGTGTCCTGGCGGCGGCCAAGGCCGAGGCAACCGTGATCCTTGCCCAGGCCCAGGCCGAGATCGGCTACCAGAAGCGCCAGGCCGAGTTGGAACTGCGGGCCCTGGTGGCTGAACTGGCCGTGGAAGGCGCGGCCAAGCGCCTGGAGGCCAAGCTGCAGGGACCTGAAGCCGCCAAGGCCGTGGACCGGGCCATTCAGCAGATTGGAGGCGCCCAGTGAGCAACCGCCTGACCGCACGACGCTACGCCAAGGCCCTCCTCCAGATCGGCGACGCCCAGGGCAACGTGCCCATGCTCCAGAAGGAACTGGAGACCGTGGCCGCCGCCGTGGCCGCCAATTCAGATCTGTCCCGCCTGGTGGCCTCGCCACTGGTGCTGCCTGCCAAGAAAGCCGAAGTCTTCGAGACCATTCTCGCCGCCGCCAAGGTGAGCGAGACGCTGCGCCACTTCTTCCGCGTGGTGGCGGGAGCCGGCCGCCTGAACCTGCTGCCGGACCTACGCCGGACCTTCGCGGATCTGGTGGATGAACGCGCGGGCATCGTGGAAGCCAAGGTCGCCAGTGCCCAACCCCTTTCTGACGTTCAAGCGAAAGCGCTCATCGCCTCCCTGACCGCGCGCACAGGCAAGACCATCCGCTTGACCTGGCACCAGGATTCGGCCCTCCTCGGCGGCGTGAAGGTCCAGGTGGGCTCCACCGTCCTGGACGCCTCGCTCCAGGGCCAGCTCCGCCAGCTTAAGACGCAACTGCTCTCGGCTTAATCCGCCATCCCCTTTCATCACCAGTCGTTATTCAACCGCAGGTTTGGAGGACTTCATGGACATTCGCGCGGAAGAGATCTCCCGCATCATCCGCAGCCAGATCGAGGGCTTCGATGCTCAGCTGGACGTGGCCGAAGTGGGCACCGTCATCAGCGTCGGTGACGGCATCGCCCGCGCCTACGGCCTCGAAAAGGCCATGTCCGGCGAGCTGCTGGAACTCCCCCACGGCGTCATGGGC
>CAIQPH010000175.1 GCA_903873655.1 uncultured Holophagaceae bacterium
CCGCATCCAGCATGGGCTGGCCATTCACGGCGAGGGTGACCCGCAACCCTCCGGTGGTGCCGATCTTCGCGCAGGGCACGCGGTGCGTGACGCAGAGGGTGGCGAGACTGCCTTCCCCTTCCGGGCTGACCGACACCACGATGCGGCCTGCGGTCTCGCCGAAAAGGAGGCTATCCAGCCGCAGGTCTGCTCGGCTGAGCAGCAGCTGACAACCCATGCCAGCGCCGAAGGCGCCTGGAACATCAGCGCCGAAAGCACTCTCCACCGCCGCGATTAGCAGTCCGCCTTCACTGGTGTCATGGGCACTGCGGATGAGGCCCAGGCGGATGCCTTCCCGCACACAGGCCTGAAGACGCGATTCCTCATCCAGGCGCAGCTCGGGGCAGACCCCCTGCACCTTCCCGGTACGCAGCTTCAGGTACTCGCTGCCGCCCAATTCATCCCGGGTTTCGCCCAGCAGGAAGATGCCATCGTGGGCCGCGCGAAAGGCCGATCCGCAGATGCGGTTGCCCAATTTCGAAAGCGCGGTGGCATCGGGCTCGTCCACCGCCACTTGACCGGCGCAGTCCTCCACCAGGCCCACGGCTGCGATCATGGGGGTCGGAAAGATGCTCTGGCCTTCGGTGTCGTTGTAAAGGCTGACGTTGCCGCTGACGATGGGCACGTCCAGGGCCAGGCAGGCCTGGCGGATGCCCAGGCAGCCCTGCTCGAAGGTCCACATGTTCTCGGGCTTCTCGGGATTGCCGTAGTTGAGGCAGTCCGTGAGACCGATGGGCTCGGCCCCCACGCAAGCCAGGTTGCGGCAGGCTTCGGCCACGGCGTGGGCGGCGCCCCAGAAGGGATCCAGGTAGCAGAAGCGGCTGTTGCAGTCGCTGCTCATGGCCACGGCCTTGCCCGTGTCCTGGCCCGCTTCGTCCTTCACCCGGATGATGCCCGCGTCACCACGACCCATGCCCAGCAGGGTGTTGCTGCGCACCGTGCCGTCGTACTGCTCGAAGATCCAGCGCTTGCTGGCCACGGTGGGAGTCTGGAGGAGTTGGCGCAAGGTGCGCTCCACCTCGACGGGCTTGAGGTCGGCAGGCAGGGGGGCCGCATTCACTGCCTCAAGGTAGCCGGGGCGCTGCCGAGGCCGGTCGTACTTGGGCGCGGCGTCCACCAGGGGCTGGATCGGCAGGTTGATGACGGACTGGCCGTGCCAGCTGCCGATGAAGCGGCCGCTGTCTGTAACTTCGCCCACCACGCATGCGTCGAGGCCCCACTTGTGCAGCACACCGATGATGTTCGGCTCGCAACCGGGCCGCGCCACCAGCAGCATGCGCTCCTGGCTCTCGCTGAGCATCAGCTCAAAGGGCGTCATGCCTTCTTCGCGCTGGGGTACCTGGTCCAGGCGGATCTCCAGGCCCGTGCCGGCGCGGCTGGCCATTTCGAAGCTGCTGGAGGTGAGTCCCGCGGCGCCCATGTCCTGGATGCCGATGACCCAGTCGGTCTTGAAGATCTCCAGGCAGGCTTCGAGCAGCAGCTTCTCCGTAAAGGGATCCCCCACCTGCACCGTCGGACGCTTCTCCTCGCTGCCCTCGCCGAATTCGGCCGAGGCCATGCTGGCGCCATGGATGCCGTCCCGGCCTGTCTTCGAGCCGATGTACATCACCTTGTTGCCCACGCCCGAGGCGAAGCCCTTGAAGATCTTGTCGCTGCGCAGCACGCCCAGGGTGAAGGCATTGACGAGGATGTTGCCGTTGTAGCTGGCATCAAAGCCCGCGTCGCCCCCCAGCATGGGAATGCCCATGCAATTGCCGTAGCCCGCGATGCCCGCTGCCACGCCCTTCACCAGGCCCTTCATCCGCGGCGCGTCGAGTTCCCCGAAGCGCAGGCTGTTCAGGTTGGCCAGGGGCCGGGCGCCCATGGTGAACACGTCCCGCAGGATGCCGCCCACCCCCGTCGCCGCGCCCTGGTAGGGCTCGATGAAGCTGGGATGGTTGTGGCTCTCCATCTTGAAGGCCACGGCCCAGCCATCGCCGATGTCCACCACGCCGGCGTTCTCGCCGGGGCCCTCGATGACCCGGGGGCCCTCCGTGGGCAAGTTCTTCAGGTGGATGCGGCTGGACTTGTAGGAGCAGTGTTCGCTCCACATGGCGCTGAACACGCCCAGTTCCGGATAGGTGGGCATGCGGCCATCGAGGAGTTTCAGGATGACCAGCCATTCATCCTTCGAGAGCCCCAGTTCCAGAGCCAGGGATTCGGTGACGGCCGGTTCGTGGGCAGCGGACATGGAGGCTCCGGAAGCCTTGATTCTAGTGTGTCCGCCCTTCCCGCACGAGGCTTGACAGTCAGGGTTCTGCTGAATCCTTCTCCACGGGCGCCATGGGGCCTTCGCCGCCTTCGTAGGTGCGTCTCAGAACGCCCTGCACCAGGCGTTGGAAGAAAGTGCCCCGTTCGGGGTTGAAGACGATCGAGGCGGCGGCCCGCAGCTCACTGCCCAGTTCCAGGAGCGCGCCCCCCTCGACGGAGGTCCCGACCAGGAGAAAGGGCACACGCCCCTGCATGGCCTCTACCAACGGTTTCAGCCGTCTCCGCTCGTCCAGGCTGAGGCTGGGCACATGATAGATCACCAGGGCAGGCCGTTGATTGAAAGCCTCCTTCAGGGCAGGCATAGTCGGAGACACCCGTCGCAGGGGCTGGAGGCCACCCAGCAGTGCCTGAAGGGTGGCTTCCATGGTTGCATCAACCGACACCAGGACCAGTCCCTTTGGCTGGCTGGCAAGTGGCAGGGAGGGCCCGATGGTTGAGGCCGTCTCCACGCCCCGCCGGGTGATCCGCTCCAGGTCCTCCTCCCGCTTTTCGAACACCCAGCGGTTGAGGGGATGGAGAATGCTTTCGTCCAGCATCGGACGGTACTCAACACCGAAGGTCCGGCCATGGACATGCCGGAGCTTCACCTTGGTGTTGATCCGGATGAGGTCCGTCAGCTGGATGGTGACAGCCATGTCATCGCCCGCGGCGAATTCCCCTTCCCCGAAGTCGCGGGTGCTGTAGATCCTCGCCCCGGTAGTGCTGACATCCACCAGTGTCCCGGTGACCAGATCGTACTTTGGCGTGCTGAAGGTGACCGGCACCCGGCCCACCCGATCCACCCGGTAGGAACCGCGGTGGTCTTCTTCCTGCATGACTTCCGGAACCGAGAGACGCAAGGTCCTGCGGCCGTCGAACATCCCGAAGCCCTTCAGCTCCGTGGGTGCCTCCAGAAAGCTGATGCCGTGGGGGAAGCGCATTTTCAGGCCAGCATTCTTCAGCCCGTAGGTGGCGTCCTCCCGTCCCATGGTGGCTGCCACCTGGATCTCGGTTTTGTCGAATTTGACGAAGGAGGACTCGAACCGGAGATAGGGGGTCACCAGGATTAACATCTCGCGCCGCTCGCAGGCGCGCATGAAAATCTCCGTGATGGTCTCCAAGTTCCGGATCAGGTTGCCAACCAAGATTCCTCCGTAAGTGTTCTTGCTCCATCATGCAGATGGTCCCATCAACTTGAAAGCCCTGGAATCTAACACTTTGACCTCAGCCCCGACCCTTCTCGCCTACAGCGCCCCCCGGAGCGGTTTCGGGGACGAGTGGATGACCTTCCTGCCCATCGGTCTCGGCTACCTGCAGGCCACGCTCAAATCCCGCTCATATCCCTGCCGGGTGGCCAATTTGAGCGGCAAGACCCGCAAGGAGGTGTTGGCCTACTTCCGGGCCCAGAACCCGGCCGTGGTGGGCATTTCCATGTTCACCTTCAACCGCAAGCGCTCCTGTGAACTGCTGGCCTGGGCCCGGGAGGCCTGCCCGCAGGCGCTCCTGCTGGCTGGGGGGCCCCATCCCACGCATCTCGCCGAGGAAGTCTTCGAGGACTGCCCGGCCCTGGACGCCATCGTGCGGGGAGAAGGCGAGACCACACTCCTGGGCATCGTGGAGCGCCTGGCGACCGCCCCCGGCTCGGAACTCTGGAAGCGGACCCCGGGCCTCATCCTCCGAGAAGGCGCCACCCCGCCCCAGTCCCCCCTGGAAGACCTGGACACCGTGGGTATTCCCGCCGAGCACCTGGAGGCGGACTTCCTGGACGATGTGGGCCAGCTGGCCTACTTGAGCACCAGCCGTGGCTGTCCCGCCACCTGCAACTTCTGCAACACCCCGGAATTCTGGGGCGCGGCCATCCGTTTCCGCAGCGCCGGCTCCGTGCTTCGCGAGTTGCGGCTGCTGCGCGAACGGCATGGCCTCACCTACTTCAGCTTCCGGGACGACACCTTCACCGCCAACCGGAGCCGGGTGCTGGAGCTCATGAAAGGGATCCAGGCCAGCGGGCTGCACCCGCTGTGGAACTGCCAGAGCCGGGTGAATCTGGTGGACGAGGACCGTCTGGTCGCCATGAAGCGGGCCGGCTGTGAGTTCATGCAGTTCGGCGTGGAGCACGGGAGCGAGCGCGTCCTGGCCCTGCTGGATAAGGGCACTGATCTGCGCCACGCCCAGCGGGCCCTGGACCTGGTGCGCAAGGTGGGCATCAACCTGGGCATCTACCTAATCACCGGCATTCCCGGCGAGACCTGGGCCGATGTGGAGGAAACCGCCAGCCTCATCCGTGCCACTCGGCCCGCCGACTGTCAGATCAGCCCCCTCGCCCTCTACCCTGGCACCCGGCTGTTCGACCAGTACCGGGCGGAAGGCCGCATCGAGAATGATTTCTACCGGGCTAGCGGGGATGCGGAGATCTTCGCCCGGGTGGATGCCCACACGGAAAAGGCCCTGCGCCACCTGGATGAGACAGCCAGGCGGGCCAAGGCGAAAGCCCGCTTCTCACCGGCGGAGGTCGCCCAGCAGAAGCAGTGGCTGGGCTTCTGCGCCGTGACCAACCTGCTCTGTGGCGAGGCCGCCGAAGCGCAGGGCCGCTGGACAGAGGCCGAAGCCGAGTATGCCGAGATCATCGCCCGGGAGCCCGCCAATCCCTGGGGGTTCATGAAGCGGGCCCTGCTGCGGCAACAACTTGGCCAGGCGGACCAGGCCCGCAGCGACCTCCGCGAAGTGCTGGCCCTGGCCCCGGGCAACCCGGAGGCCGTGGGACTCGCAAGCTTGTGGGGCCTCAGACAACGCCAACCTAAGGCGAAGAAACCCGCCCACGGCCCCACCGCCGAGATGAAGGGTGCCGAGGCCTTCCTCAAGAGGCCGAAGGTGTAGCTGCTTCAGTCCTCGTGTATCAGGTTCGGGCTGCGCTCATAGATGGTGAGGATGAGGCGCTCCAGTTCGTCGACCATGAGGATGCGGAGGTTCGGGTCCCTGGGCCCGGTGTAACCCGGCTCGCCACCGCCACGCAGCACGAAGAATGGGCCTGACCGTTCCAGGCGCGATACCCGCTTCCAGAGCAGCCGCCCGGCTCCAAGTTTGCGGGCCAGGGTTGTGGGCAGGGCATTGTGCTCCACCGACAGGCCCAGTTCATCCACCAGCACCTGCGACCCCTCAACCATCAGCACCCCAAGCAGGGTTCCCAGCAGGAGCAGACTGCCGGCCACCACGGCGCCCAACGCCGCCGTGACGGCGATCCAGAAGGACCAGGTGGGTTCCCCCGCGGACTCGGCCACTTTCATCGAGGCGCGCAGCACCGGTAACCGCTCCAGGATTTGGGCCAGGGCCCGCACGCCCACCAGCCAGGACCCGGCGAACAGGAGCATGGCCATGGCGCGCTGGGCAAAGGACGGCCGGAAGACGAGTGGTGATCCTGCAGACATCATGACCCTTAGCTTTGCATTTCTGCCACGATGGCCTCGGCCGCGGCCGCGGGGTCCGCGGCATGGGTGATGGGGCGCCCCACCACCAGCCAGGTGGCGCCCTGTTTCAGGGCCTGGGCGGGCGTCATGATCCGGGCCTGATCCTGGACGGCGGCGCCGGCTGGGCGGATGCCGGGGGTCAGGCGGTGGAAGCCCTCCCCACAGGCCTGCCGGATGGCAGAAGCCTCCCAGCCCGAGCAGACCACACCCTCACACCCAGCCTGATGGGCGAGCTTCGCATAGGCCAGGACCAGGTCCTCCGGCTGCCCGGCATGACCCAACGCCGCAAGGGCCTCCCGGTCCAGGCTCGTGAGCACCGTCACCGCCAGCAGCTGCGTCTGCCCCCCCGCGGCCTGGTGAGCACGGACGGCCTCCACGGCGGCCTCCAGCATGGCCGGCCCCCCCTGGGCATGGACATCGATGAGGCGCGGGTCCAGCTTCAGGAGGGCCCCCAAGGCACGCCGCACGGTGGTCGGGATATCGTGCAGCTTCAGATCGAGAAAGACAGGCACCTTCGCCTGCAACTCCTTCACGAAGGCAGGCCCCTCGGCGCAAAAGAGTTCCAGTCCCACCTTGAGCATGCCCACTCGGCCCGAGAGGCGATCGGCCAGGGCCAGGGCTTCTTTGGCCGTAGGGACATCCAGGGCCACCACGAGGCGCTCGCGGGGGGTGAGGGACAAGGCGGGTGCAGACAAGGAGACTCCCGTATGATGCGGAGGACCATTCTGCCATCAAGGGACCCCGGATGCCTCCTCTGCCTCAGCCCACGCCACCCGTCGTCGTCAGCCCGGCACCCACCGGCCAGGACGCGGAGAACGCCCTACTGGAGGCTTTCGACTGGGGACAGACCCTGCCTGCAACGCCGAAGCTGAAGGGCTCGGTGGCGGTGCAGTACCAGTGGCTGCGCGCTGCCGCGACCTTTGATCCGGGCCATGGCCTGCCGGCCAATCCCTTTGCCACCGGCCGCGGGCGGAGGGAGGCCGAGGCCGTGCGGCACCTCCTGCAGGCGCCAAAGGAACAGCTCGGCGGCGCGCTGAAGGCACTGGCCATCCGCGAATCCGGCACCGCGCTGGCACTGTGGCGCTGGGGGCAGGTCCAGGCGAAGAACGGCAGCTTCGACGCGGCCACGCGCCGGTCCTGGGAGGATCGCCTCCTCATCGCTGGCCCGAACATGACCCGCGGCTATGCCCTGCGCCATGCGCTCTGCTGGGCACTGATGGAACAGGACGAGGCCCGGTTCGCCGCCATTCGATCCCTGGCGGGCACGGCGTCGGATGAATACCTGAGCGGCTTCCAGCGGCTCTTCGGCCTCCTGGGCGGGCCTTCGCCTACCCTGCGGCTGTGGGCCTTGCCGGCACTGGAGTACAGCGATCTCAGGCTCGACCAGTTGGGTGGCACTCGCACTTGGATCTGCCCCACGGAAGCGGGACCGCTCCCGGAGTTACCGGCCGACACAAGCTGGATCATCCCCAGTGCCTCAGGAAGCCTGGGCGAGCGTGAAGCCAGCCTCTCCGAATCCCTTTTGGGAGAGGGGCGTGCCCTTGCAGACAGGCTCCGAGCGGCCGGCCGAGCTGCCTTCTTCGCCCCCAGCCGGGCTGCCTTCGAAGGCTTGGGGCTGGCCTGGTTCCCCATCCTCATCGAACTGGATCCAAAAGGCGACGTCCGGTCGATCCGCATGGGGGATGCGGCGCCGGACAAGCCGTAGATGTTCAGCCGATCCCGCACCCCTGCAGCCAGCCCGCCACCGCTCCGCAGACCATCTGGGCCCAGTAGTAGAACCCCCGCCGCACGGGCTTGGGCGTGTAGCTTGCGTGGAGGCGATCCTTGAGCATGGGATAGTTGCCATCCGGATCAAGCACCGCCGCTGCCACCGGGGAACCGAACTCGAAGGTAATCCAGCGGTCCTGCCCATCCCAGGTGAGCCGCTGCTCCTCTCTGTTCTCCAGCCGAACCCAGAGGGTGATGGGCACCCTGACACCGCCCTTCCGTTCAAGGGTGATGGCACCCACGCGGCCTGGGGCGGCCGGTTGGGGTGCCGCGAACACAGGTGCCTTTTCGGAAAAGAGCCAGCCGCCTTCGGTGATGTCCCGGCTCTTCACCTCGCGGATGACGTAGTCGAGCACCTCGGTCCCTTCCAGGAAATCCCGCCAGAAGGCGCTCAGGTCGCGGCCTGACTGCCGCTCGGCAATCCGTTTGAAGTCCTGCCGAGTCGGGTGGCGGAAGGCCATCTCCTGTGCGTAGGCGCGCATGACCTGCTCCATCACTGGGCGGCCCAGGATGGCCTCCAATTGATTGAGAACAAGGGCCGGCTTCGAATATCCCATGGCGTAGTAGCCCACCTCGCCGAGGGTCAAGAAGCCGAACCGGGTAAGGGGATCGGCACTTGGCAAAGCCCAGTAGTCGTTCCAATCCAGGAATTCTGGCCCCACCTGGAAGCGCCGAGCGCCCAGCAGCGTGTGATAGCTGCGCTCCATGACCTTGAGCGTGAACCAGCTGGTGATGCCCTCGTCGAGCCAGGGTTCCTCGACTTCATTGCTGGCCAGCATGCCGTAGAAGAGCTGGTGACCGACCTCATGGACGGCCGTCTGTTCCGGATTGATCCTCGCCCCCAGCGGGTCGAAAGCCACCGAACTGGACGTGATGAGCGTCGGGTACTCCATCCCGTCAGCCCCCCTTGCCTCCCTCGGTGTGTCGATGACGGTCAAGGTCGGATAGGGGTACTTGAAATACCATTCCTCGCTCCAGCGCAGGGCGTTTTCCACGGCGCGGCGCTGCCGTTGGAGGTTGCCGCGGTTGGGCCCGTTCACGTAGTAGAAGACCTGCACACCGCGGTAATCGAACCGGGCGGGTTTCCGCCAGCTCTCCTCGGGCATCACGGCCCAGGCGAAATCGTGGACATCCTCCGCGTGCAAGCGCCAGATGACGTTGAGGGGGTGTTTGGGATCCTGTTCGATCTCTGTTTCGAAGTTGGTCTGGGTGCCGGTGTGTGCAAGACCCAGTCCGTTCGGCAGCGAGAGGGCCACATCGTAGACGCCGAAATCCGCGAAGAACTCCGTATACGCATGGTAGGCATGGCAGTTCCAACGGTCCCCCTGGTAGACGCCGACCTTGGGGAACCACTGGCCCGACATGAGGAAGTTGCCAGCCCACCCGCTGCGCGCGAACACCCTTGGGTAGCGGTTCTCCCAGGCGATGTCCACCTGGATCGTCTCGCCTGGGGCAACCGCACGGGGCAGATTCAGCCAATGAACCGTCTCGTCCTCGCCATTGTGCCCACTCAGATCCCGTCCTTCCATCCGGGCGCTGATGAGACGGCAATAGCCCCAGGAAGCGGGCTCGGAAGGACGCGCGTGGCGAACGGCCCCCGACTGCCCGCCGCTCTCCTTCATGAAGAGGCTTTGAGGCCCCTTGAAGGCATTGAGATACAGGTGCAACGGCAACTCCCGCACGGGCGCGGAGCCGGTATTGCGCCAGGAGAGGGTCTCCCGCCCCTCCAGGGTCCTGTGCTCAAAATCCAGCACAGCCTCGATGCGGTAGTTGGCGATCCTGGGCGACTTCGGCTTGTCGAACCACTTGTCCGTCGTCCATGATCGAGGACCCGCGCCCAAGCCGAGGGCAGCCCACATCAGCAACAGAGCTACCAAGGGGCGTGCCATCGAACCTCCCGGACCTGAGTCGAGCATAGCAACACCCATCCAGGGTGCATCCTTGCCCTTCCCCCATTCCCTGCTACACTCAAGTCCCTACCGCGGGGTGGAGCAGTCCGGTAGCTCGTTGGGCTCATAACCCAAAGGTCGTAGGTTCAAATCCTACCCCCGCTACCAAACCACCGAGGACC